>NZ_WQQB01000025.1:0-229350 GCF_018785565.1 Blautia sp. MCC283
TGCCGGGAGGTCAGCCAGGTTATCCAGGAGGAACCGGAATGCCGGGAATGCCGGGAAGTCAGCCGGGCTATCCTCAGGGAGGAAATGGAATGCCAGGAAGCCAGCCGGTTTCTCAGCCGGGAGATGCCGGAATGCCATCATGGGGAAATCCTTCCGGAGAAGATCCAAATAATAATATCTGAGAAGAGAAAGGAGATCCGGCTTAGGCCGGATTTCCTTGAAATATAACATAAGTGGGAGGAGACTTGAATGGAAGAAAGTCTGTATCAGGCAGAAAAAAATACAGAAGTGATCGAAAAAAAACTGGAGAGTATTCTTAATGATGCAGAAGAACAGAAAACTTTTAACAGCCAGAACTTTGTATCTCTGAAAACACTAGTGTTTATCTGGGTGATAGGAAGCGAGACAAGCTGCAGAAAAGCAGAGCTGCTTTTTAAAGAGGAAATAAAAAAGATCGTATCGGATATCAGAACTGTCCAGATCATCAGTGACTGGGAAAGAACAACAGGAGAAGAGGCATTTCATGCTTTTGCAGGCAGGATCAATCAGGCATCGCAGGATTATCTGGATGTCCGATTTGACAAAATCCTGATATGTCCGGTATTTCTTATGGACTGTCTGTGTCAGAGAGAAGATGAACAGAGAGTGGCGGATTCCTGGATCATGATGCAGACAGAAATGAGAAAACGCCAGATTTCTGTGGAATGGCATCCGTTTCTGATGGTGGAAAGTTATAATGTAGATCTCACAAAATATAAAGTACAGATGCTGCGCCGCCAAATGGACCGGATCATGGAAAACGGCCGCAAAAATTATCTGGAATGCTGCTGTCCATGCTGCGTACTTTCTGATGTCAATGAGAACGGACATAAGATCAATCTGGAACAGAAGATCAAAACGATAATCATGCTTATGATATTTCAGGATACAGACTGTGAAGATAAAGAAAAAACCCAGGGTGTTCTTCTTCCGGTCAGGAGTAATGAAAAAGAATATTTTTTTACGGCAAGAGCCATTTCTGTATGTGAACCGGTAAAATCTCTTACACTGAATCGCTTACTGGCAGTACATGAATATTATAAAAGTGCCGGCAGAAGGCGGACTACAGCATTTGATAAAATGAAGTACGAGTATTTTGAAAGTGCATCCTGGAAAAAGCGAATGGAAAAAATACCTCATGGACCAGATGGAAAAATATGTACATCACCAATATACAGTGTGATTCCTGGCAATGATATGCAGAAACTGGAAAAACGGCTGAAAAAGTTTGCCAACGATTATTATCTTCATCCCATTAAGGCTACAGCAGAGGTGGTACAGGAATGGTGGGATTCGTTTGTTGATGAATATCTGCTGGAACTCAATGGGGCAGTAAATCATCTTGGCATTCTGGAAGAAAGATCACAGAAGATCCTGGAAAACAGTCCGGTGATTGATGTACGTCAGGGGATGTTTTATCCGGACATGAGACAGTCCTGTGAACAGTGGCTTGCAGGAGAGATCCGTCAGGCTCCAAGGAAGATCATTGCAGAAGGACTGGCGCCGGAGAAAGAAAACATGAAAAGGTTCCGCCAGAAAAAGAAAGTGCTGGATGATGTCTTTCAATCTATGGAGCAGGCTGTCAGCAACCAGGAAAAAAGACTGGGACAGACAGAACTTCTTTTTAACACCGGCGGAGGATTTGTGGCAGATGCACAGGAAGAAGCCAGACGATGGATGGAAGAATATAATAATAATCATCCCCATGAAGTGATCCATATATTTCATAAATATCAGAAGATCATAGCAGGCTTTTTTAAGGATCATGAAAAAGATCAGAAAAACAGAACCGGAAATGATCTGCTGGAGATCTGTAACCGGATCGTTGCGGGAAGTCTTGAAAACCGTGAAGAATATATGAAGGTACGCCTGACAAATCTTGTACAGGGAGATTCCACACAGTTTTTTAAAAAACTGGAAGAGAACTGGAAATTTCCTGTGAGACTTATCGGAGGATTTCAGGCAAGCAGTCATCAGACATTATTTGTGATGGGAAATGAAGAAAATCTCCTGTGCCGCTGTCTGCGGAATCAGCCCACTTATGATATCAGTTTTAAAGGCTGCCCTCAGGATGACCGTATCGAGATCGTCCGTATTTCCGGGCGTTTTGCAGAGAACCGCATATACTCTGAGTAACAAAGGAGAAAGTAATGGTAATAGCATTAAAAGACTTAAAAGGAAGACAGATGGATTATGGCCGGTTCCGCTTCTCATGGACAATATCTGAAAATGAAGAAAATGCATATTTCGTGTGGATTTATAAAGAGAATGTGAGTATTCCGGTAATGATCAGTTATTCGCAGTGCATCAATCATTGCATGGAAGTCTCTTTTCAGTCGGATAATCTGGATATGGAAAGTATCAACAGTACACGTTTTCTTATATTTGTGACAGACTCCAGAAGAGAACTTTCCGGAAGAGAGATCATGGCACTTGCGTCACAGGAACAGTATCTTATAAATGTATACTGTGGAATTGCCACAGTGAAATGGAACTGGGTTTGTACAAATGCAGGGTACACTTTACTGCTTCAGAGTGACAAAGAAATCCCGGAGGGACTATTGTATTATGAATATTTCTGGGGAGGAACGATCCTGAGGTTTGAAATTCCAAATGAGATCCGCGCGGGAATCAATGAATACAGAAATCTTTATTTCCCGGAACTGCCGGGATTGCCACAGGTGCAGACAAAAGAAAAAAATATAAAACTGAGTGGAGAAGCGATTCAGATACCACGTTCGAAACAGGACACAGGAGGAAAATTTTCACTGTTTTCGATTTTTCATAAAAAATAAAAGGAGCAGGAGGCAGATATGAGTTATTATCCGATAAAATGTATACAGTGCCTGCGTCCCATCAGAGAAGCAGAACGATGCGTGAAGCTTACGAAGGATGAGATCAGGTCAGATAATTTTGAGGGAATCCGGCAGTCTGATGATATTCAGCTTAATGACAGAAAATCTGGAGCAAATAAATTTGTGCTGAAAGAGAAGCATATTGAAATTCAGTACAAAAGTCTTGCACAGCTTCGAAGTGAGAGCGTGATCACAAATGAAGAGGTGTATCCGGTAACCATTTCTCCGGAGTATGCAGTCAGTGATGAGTGCAGAAATACAGAACTGGTGCAGGCTGTAGAGGTGAAAGATCTGGAGATCGGTGAGGAAAAGGTAAGTGGAATCGTGAGAAAGTTCTACTGTCCGCATTGTCATTCACAGTTGATCCCTCAGGCAGGAAAAATGCCGATGTACCTGGTGAGCCTTATGGGACCCAGCTCCGCAGGAAAAACAGTATATCTTACAGTTTTACATATGATGTTGAGCGGAGGAAATTTTGGACTTCCGCAGGGCTTTGTTCATTTTGAGACTCTGGGAGTTACAGGAAGGGAATATGAACAGTTTGCTTCACACATAAGAAGAGAGAACAGACTTCCGGCGACAACACAGGAGGACAGAAAAACTCCGTATCTTCTTCAGGCAGATTATACCGCAATGCCAGGATCTGCACAGTCTAATAAGAAATGTATTCTGGGTCTGATTGATATGCGAGGTGAGATGTTCAACGGAGAACGAAATGAGGATCTTTCCAATATCAATGTTCCCCAGTTTAAGGAGTCGGATGGATTTATCATGATGGTTGATCCGGAGACTCTGGAGGGTGTGTACAATCGGCTTCCGGAACAGTATATGAACCGTGATATCGATCAGCTGGAAGAAGCGATTTCCGGCATGAAAACATCAATCCTGGATTGTGTTACCGGAGATATGGGACAGATTCAGAGGCCAAGTGTTGTTGCACTGACCAAAACTGATCTTCTGTACAAAAATTACCAGCAGCTGGGAATTCCGCTGAATCAGCCAGTGATCGCACCGAGATTTCAGATGATTCCGGATTCTAATCTGGAGGATACTTATTTTAATCCTATGAATCAGTCTACCAGAGCGTGTATCCAGTATCTTTCCAGAGGATTATCAAATTTCCTGGATCAGACATTTTTCAGTCCATATTATATTTCTGTATCCGCTCTGGGAGCAGCTGTAAAGGTAAGCGGAGATAATCTTGATAATTTCCGTCTGATCCATCCGATCCGTGTGGAAGAACCGTTGCTTTATCTTCTGATGAGACTGAATTTTGTACCTCCTTTCTTCAGAGGAGAATTTTATGATGCACCACAGAGGGTGGTTAATGAATGGGGAAGAAATTTTGCGGAAAACTGGGATGAGCAGATTCCGGAACCGCCAAAAAAACATTCCTGGTTTCATAGACGTTAGGAGGAAACAGCATGATAGGACAACATATATATTCCCGATGTACAGAAGGATATTTTTCACGTTCCGGTTCAAAGGGAGACAGTACGACAGTCACCATCAGCAGAGATATGTTTGCCAGAGAAGATCAGGCGAAGCTTGTAGCCAGAGAATGTGAAGCAGTAGGAACACTGGAGGATATCCGGCCTGTTCCTTCGGAGATCACCGGAACATATCGAGGCGTTCTGAAGATCAAGAGGCTGAATCAGCAGCTTACAGTAGTAAGTCGTGCATACAGACTGAAAGCAGAAGGAAATATGTCCGGTGAAAGAAGTTCCGGCGAGTTCCGTGATTTTACATACAGCAGCAGTTACATTCTGGCAGAGGAAGATAAGGGACGCTTTTTACGAGAACCGGAATATGCACTCAATCTGCAGAATTTTGAACCTTATCCATCGGTACAGGCGCGAATTGAAGAGTCAAAAAGAAATGGTGCCCGTGGGCGTATCGAAGCAAATCCGGAGTATTCCCTGTTTAAAAATCCACAGAAAAAAACGGAAATTTCTGTTTTTGAACGTGCAGGTTTTACACAGGAACTTTTTATTGATTATATCAGCAGCATTGTCCAGAGAGTTGGATATATGGATTACAGGGGCCATGAGAATGACAAAGTTCTGGTTGTACTGCCAGATCAGTTCCGCCCTGCATGGAATGCAGCCGGTGGAAATGGTTATGCTGAGCAGATCATTGCGGCAACTTTGAAAGTTCTGCCGGATTTCATCAGTCAGAATATCAGTGCAGTATCCTGCGGAGGAGCAAATCCGGAGGCTTCTGTCCTGAAGGGGTATCAGCTGATATTTATGGAAAGTGGATTTGCAAAAGAATGGGTAAACAGTGAATATTCTATCATTGACCTTCAGAACAAAAAAAGTTATGTGAGTGGAGATCTGGATACATCCTATGGCAGATTCATATGGGATACCCTGCAGAAGGAAGAAGAAAAAGCGGAATTTAACAGGCAATACATTCAGTTTTTCGGACAGGAACGGGTTTATGAAAATGCGAATACACCGGAAATGTTTAACCTTATATTTGGACTGAATGATAATCGGAAGCAGAATTTTGCAGACAAAAGATCCAGAGAACAGCTTATACTTGGAGTATCCTACTATATAGCAGGATACTGGACAGAATATGCTGCATCGATATTCAGGGAAATGCTCAGCTGCGAAGCACAGGACCCGGGATATTCGGATAACATAAAGAAGGATCTCATAGAACTGGTCCAGCAGAATATCTATCCTGAAAACTGTCAGGATGAGATCATGGTATGCCTGATACAGGATCTGGCATCTGACCAGACAGATGAAGTTCTTGCACAGCTTCTGAGGGAGCTTCTTGAGAGCGAAAATGCTCTGGCAGAAGAGAAATTCCTGGATTTTCTGAAGAATGTCAGAGAGCAGACAGAGGCAGAATGGTACAAAAAAGATTTCCTCAGAACGTTTTTGATCGAAATATGTGAAGATGATCAGATTTCCCATTCCAGTCCGGTGAAAGCAAATATTTTTGCACTGTTGAAGGACTGGTACAGAAAGTGTGTGAGCACAGATGAATGGGAGTATACTTCACAGCTGATGGGAGCATTAAGCCGTCCGTTAAATTATTCTGAGATCACAGATGAAAACATGGAAGAAATTTATGGAAATCTGTTTTTTCAGCTGTTTTATGGAAACGGCAATCTGCGTAAACAGGCGCATGGTCTTTTAAGCCAGGAAGAGAAGAAACTGAAAAAAACTCCAGGACAGGAACACAGATCCGATGTGCTGTGGAATTGTTTTAAAGAGCAGTGCAGTTCAAAAGAAACGGTTCTGAATACAGAAGCAGTATGGCACCTGATCTATTTTGCCACATTCAGAGACCGACAGTTCCTGAACGTAGAATGGAGACCTCTGTTTGAATACATCGTTGCGGAGCTGGGAGAAAAATGCGAGGCAATGGTATTCCATGAAACAGGAAAGTATTTGCACGAATGGCTGATGCATGTGCCGGCAAAAAAGGCGATCATACAGGAAGCGATTTGTGTATCGGAATGTGCAAAAATCTATAATTGCCGGAAACCAGGCGGATATTCGGATATGGAAGAGATCCAGCAGGCACTTTCTGACCTGGCAGATTGTCCGGAACCTTATGTATCCATGATTCTGTACGAGTTATATGCGCATGCGGAAGATGACAGAAAGGGACTCCTTCTGGAACAGCTGACAGTAGAACAGCGATGGGCGATCATTACAGAGTGGTTTATCCATGGTGGACAGGAAATGGTTCTTTCCGAATATGTCCTTGCTAATCTGGATCAGACAGCAGTATTTTTAAGCGGTGTGAAAGAAAATCAGTGGCTGAATGAACAGACATACAGTGTGATCGTAAATGCATATTTCAATATGCTGAGACATCAGTGCCAAAAAAAGCAGGGAAATAATGAACTTGCTGCCTGGTGTGAAGTATTTCAGGATGAGGTTTTAAATTATAAGAAGATATTTGGTGAGAATTCAGGAATTGAGCGGAAGCTGAAGAATAAATTTTTATCTCTGATCGCAAAGATGAATGCAACACAGGTGTTCGGATTAAATGCAGCGCAGGTTGGCTTCCTTAAAAATATGATCCAGGAATGTGATCGCCGGAAGATTTTCCCGAAAGACTGGAAGCGTCTTAATGTTCTGTGGTGCATTTATTACAGTCAGGATATGGAAAATCTGGAAAAAATGCAGAATATAATCCTGAAAAGCCAGGATATCTCAGCGTATCTGACGCCAGTTGATGAAAGACTTAAGAGAGAAGAACGGCCAGAGTATCGTTACTTTTTTGCCCTGCTCCAGGAGCAGCTGATCATGATGATGGAAGGAAAAAAAGACTTTAATCTGGAGAATGTGCTGCGGAAGATTTATGGTACAGAGTATACGCCTGTCCAGGCTGTTCGTGCAGCTCTGGAATTACTGCTTTATACAGAAAGGCTTCAGCTTTTTGAAGCAGATGCCATAAGAAATGCAGCCGGCAATGGAATTTTACGTCTGGCAGCAAGAGAACCCGAAGCTTTTGCAAACAATGATGTTGCGGCATCTTACCAGCTTTTGAAGGAGGATACTGCCAGAGAACTTAATCTTGGAAGATTTTTGAACCGTCTTGACGATGAGTGGAAGAGTATTTACTGCAAGAGATACGGTGGAAGAGTGTCCAGGAGAGAGTACCGGGAATCTTATGACAGACCGGAGCAGAGAAGACCATATCCGGGTTCGGCAAGGACACGGTATGAGCTCGATGAAGATGAAGAAATGGATGAAGAGGATGAGAGTTCACCGATAATTCTGATCATAGCGGCTGTAGTCGCACTTCTGGTCGGCGTTGCCATATCTCTGGTACTTTGTTTTCTGGTTCCTGACAAGATTACCATGGCTATCAGTATTGGACTGATCCTGGTTGGAATCACAGGTGATATTGTTATCATTATCCATAACATTATTGCGTCAAAAAGAAGAGAGAGATAAAGAACTGTATATTCGATACAGATAAAAAAAGGAGGAAGAGTATGGCAAAGTTCTGCAGATTTTGTGGAAGAAAACTGCGGACCGGATCAGAGCGATTCTGTCCGGGCTGTGGCTCAGATCTGCTTGGCGGAAATAACCAGGCCTCCCAGGATAATGGAAATGGATGGGGGCAGCCATCCGATGACCAGGGAATCTGGGGACGCCAGGCTGCAAGCAGTCAGGGATACTGGAGACCACCGCAGGGAAGTAGCCAGGGAAATCAAAACCGGCAGCCAGAAAATGTTCAGAATAACTGGACCCCACAGCCGGAAAATGTTCAGAATAGCTGGACTTCACAACCGGAAAATAATCAGAATAACTGGGGTACACAGCTGGAAAGTACTCAGAATAACCGTAGCCAACAGTCACCGGAAGGCCAGGAAATACATAATCAGTCTTCCCAAAGCAGACCCCGGAACCATAAACTCCGGCAGATCAATGTACAGGGAAACTGGAATCAGCAGAGAAATCCGGGTCCGTCAGGAGTGGATCAGAACAGCCCGAACCAGCAGATGGCAGACACGGGAATCAATACTTCGCAGCCAACAAAAAGCCAGACAAATAAAAAACCTGTAAAAACAAAGAATACATCAAATGCAGGTGTCAGCGTAAGCAGCGGATCCAGTGGATTTTATCTTTTTGATTTCCTTACAAGGATGTTTCGAAAGTCCAATATTTCCGTAATCATTTATCTGATCCTGAATGTGGCACTTGTCTGCGGATTTACGGTGTTGTTTGTACCAGACAATATTCCGCTTGGAATTGTGATCGGAATTGTTTTATATCTTGTATCTGTTACGATCGCACTGTCACCGATCGGAGAATGGTACCTTCGTTTTCAGACAAGATGTAAAAAACTGAAACGTACAGAGGATATCAACCGTCTGGAACCGATATTCCGGGAAGTTTATGCGAAAGCAAAACAGAAAGATCCTTCTCTGAATTCCAGCATTCAGCTGTATATCACAGATGATGACAGTCCGAACGCTTTTGCAACGGGACGAAAGACAGTATGTGTTACAAGAGGCCTTCTGAATATGCCGGATGAGCAGATCCGGGCGACACTGGGACATGAATTCGGACATCTTGCACATAAAGATACAGATCTTATCCTGCTGATCTCGGTTGGTAATATGTTTGTAAATATGCTTGTTACATTCTTTAATATCGGCCTTTGGTTCTTTGATATCATTACTACGATCATGTGTCTGTTTATGGGTGGCGAAGATGGTTTTATTACGCATTTATTTATGATCTTTTCAAGATTTCTCGCTGTAATAACAGTGAATCTTCTTCTCAGGATATGGACAGGTCTTGGAACACTGCTTGTCATGAAATCCAGCCGTGGAAATGAGTTTGAGGCCGATGAGTTTGCATTTCAGCTTGGATATGGAGACCAGCTGTGTGCATTACTTGATTATTTCAGTACACATGAGCAGAAAGCTTCCGGGCTGTTTGCCGCACTGGCAAGCTCACATCCGGACAGCCACGACAGAATTGCCAGACTTCAGCAGTTAGGGGCAGGATATTACCGTTAATAAACGGATACAGCAAAAAGAAAAGGACGTAAAGGAGGCTGGTATGAAATGAGAGAGAATAAAGTAACAAACATTCTGTTTATTGTGTTTACTGTAATGGCACTTGCAGGTACTGCAAGTCTGGTAAAAACCGCGATCGCCCCAAAGGAGAACATGCAGGAAACAGAGCAGAAAGTTATTCCGGAAAAACCGACAGGAGAGCCGGTACCTGCGCAGGCAGGCAATGACAAAAAGAAAGATACGGCAGATAAAAAGAAACAGCAGCCATCAGATAAGCAGGGAAAAAATGATCCTGATGCTGCAGTGCAGAAGAAACCTGAGGGAAAGAATCCGGCAGATTCCAACGGCCAGGGAGAACCAGTGAATGAACCGGAGAACCCGGATCAGGGAACACCAGGTGATGAAACAGCAGCGCCAGATGGTCAGGAAACAAACAATGATGAAAGCGCGGATAATGTCACAGATGATGGTAATTCTGAGGATTCACAAGTGACCGAAGAAAGTGATGAAAGCGGAGTGGATGACGCCGGAGCCGCAGAATCGGATTCCGGGGAGGAAGAAAACTCAGAGGAAACTACTTCTGATGGAAACGCATAACAGGCAGAGGAATAAACTATGAAATGTCCAAGATGCAGAAAAAACATACCGGATGACAGCATCTTTTGTCCGGAATGTGGAGTAAAGATAAGACAGACAGGTTTTCCCCAAAGTGGTGGGAATTATGCGGCTCCACAAAAAAAGAAGTTTCCTGTTGCTGTAGCAGTTGCGGCAGTGGCAGGCGTTGCTGTGATCGCAGGCGGAGCAGTATATGCAGTAAAAACAGACAGGATCGCTTTGCCCGGCGCGCTTTCAGCGAAGCAGAAACAGCTGGATGATATGTCCGTAGCAGAAGCGGCGAAAAAGTCAGAAGTGACAAAAAATGCAAAGACGCCGGAACCTACATTGATTCCAACATCGGTGAGTACATCGACACCTTCACCTGAACCAACAAACACCCCAGTACCGACCAACACCCCTGTTCCGACACCGACAGAAGCTCCGGATACAGAAAAACAGATACATACTTATGAAGTTGTCATAGAAGACTGTACCTGGACGCAGGCATTTGACCGGTGCAGACAAAAAGGTGGATATCTTGTAAGAATCAATACCCAGGAGGAATATGCAGCAATCATAAATCTTCTCCAGTCAAATACGAACTATGCGAAAAAACAGTTCTATATAAGTGGAAGGCGTGAGATGGATCAGTATGAATACTACTGGGCAGACAATGATAATAAACTGTTCGGAGAAGCACTGAATTCCGGTGCAAGCTGGACGGCTCATACAACTTCCTGCTGGTTTGCCGGTGAACCGAGCTTTTATGGTGACGGAGTAGAAGAACATGTACTGGATCTCTTATCCAATGATGGAGGCTGGTATATGAATGATGTGCCGGATGATATTTTAAGTGTTGTTCCATCTTTTTCAGGTAAAATAGGATATATATGTGAATATGAATAGCAGAAAAAAAAGATTCGCAGCGATTTTGCTGGCAGGTATCACTTTCATCTGTACATCCGGGATTACCCATGTGCAGGTGAAAGCAGACCCGGTACAGGAAGAAAACGTTGAAGAGAAAATACAGCAGATGTCTCTGGCAGAAAAAATAGCACAGCTTTTTTTTATCACCCCGGAAACTCTGGCAGGGAATGCAGTCAGCGCAGGAGATACAACAAGAGGAGCCTATGAGGCTTATCCGGTGGGAGGAATAATTCTGATGTCTGCCAATATTGAAAGTTATGATCAGGTAAAAAATCTGATCGCAGGCTATCAGCAGATGTCACAGGAGACAGGTGGAGTACCGATCTTTGTGGGAGTAGACGAAGAAGGCGGTATTGTAAGCCGGATTGCAAAAAGTGGAATTATGGAAACACCGGTATATGATTCCATGCAGGCGATCGGACAGACTGGAGACAGCCTGAAAGCGTATGAGACCGGATGTCAGATTGGCAGTTATTTAAGTGAACTGGGATTTAATGTAGACTTCGCTCCGGTTGCGGATGTACTGACAAATCCGCAGAATACAGTAATAGGCAGCCGTTCTTTTGGAAGTGACCCTTCAATCGATGGGGCTATGGTAGCTTCAGAGGTAAAAGGGCTGCATACGAAAGGAATGCTGTCTACCCTGAAACATTTTCCGGGACATGGGGATACTTATGAAGACAGTCATGAAGGAAAATCCTATGTCTATAAAACAAGGGAAGAACTGGAAAACTGTGAGTGGATTCCATTTAAGAAAGGTATAGAAGCAGGCTCTGATTTTGTGATGATGGGACATATTTCCTGCCCGGGTATCACAGGAGATGACACGCCTGCAAGTCTGTCTTATACCATATGTACAGAAATTCTGAGAGATCAGCTGGGATTTCAGGGGCTGGTCATTACGGATGCAATGAATATGGGAGCAGTTGCCAATGAGTATGCATCAGGAGATGCCGCTGTAAGAGCGGTACAGGCGGGCGCAGATATGATCCTGATGCCTGCTGATTTTTCGGCGGCATATGCGGGTGTCAGAAATGCTGTGCAGAATGGAACAATAACAGAAGAAAGAATCAACGAATCTGTCAGACGTATTCTGGCAGTAAAAAACAAAATAAACACAGCGGAATAAATATCCGATTGACCCAGAACAGCAGAGCAGTTATGTGCTTATGAGCAGACAGTGAAGGTAAATTGCGAATATCCGCTTGATATGTTAGGAGGAAGAGTATGAGATGTCCTAATTGCAATTGCGACGTTCCGGAAGGAAGTCTTTTCTGTCCGGAATGTGGACAAAAGCTTGAAGGTGTAAATGGCAGTCAGGCAGAAAATTCCGGAGAAACATATAATGATCAGCAGCAGGATGCGGAAGATGTATATGGAGATCAGCAGCGGAATAAAGAGGATACATACAATGATCGGTCTGAGGATACGGAAGATTCTCTTTGGGATCAGCCTCAGAATTCTTCAGATATTTATGGAACCTCACCTCGAAATTATGGAAATCCTTATGGGAATCAGTCTCAGAATCAGGGAGGCTTCTATGGAAATCCTTCTCAGAATCAGAATTTTGGAGGTTCCTATGGAAATCAGTCCCAGAATTTCGGCGGGCCCTATCCGGGGCAGCAAAATGGCGGGAATACATACTGGAGACAGCCTCAGTCTCAGAATAATGGACCGGAGCGAATGGCAGCAGGGAATCATTTTGATAACAGCATGCAGGGTGGAAGAAAAAACAAGAATCCGCTCATTATCATAATTGCGGTTGTTGCCATTGTGGCTTCTGTAGGTGGCGCAGCATTTTTTGCACTGAGAAGCAGAGCGAAGGATGAGACCATACAGAAAGTTGCGGATAGTTCCGATTACAGCATTGGAAATACAGATGTTTCGGGGAGTGATACAGAAGCTGAATCAGTTGAGAAGGATGCTGAAGAGTCACCGGTGAAGGAAGAAGAAGTAGCAGTAACGCCGGAACCAACAGCAACGCCAAAACCGACATCTACACCGAAACCTACTCCTACGCCTGATGCTTATCCTGCGTCAGCAATAACAGCTTCTCTTGTGAGTGAATCTTCTGTAGATTTCAGCAGTATCCATGAAGCATATATAGAATCTGCAAGTGCAACATCAGAGATCAAACAGGCAAGCGGAGTTTCCAATGATCCGTTGCTTGCATTTGACAATAATACCGATACGAACTGGGAAGAAGGTGTTGACGGGTCAGGAATCGGGGAGAGCATTACAGCAAATTTCAAATATGAAAATGAAAAAGTGAGATGTATTGCTCTTAAACTTGGAAACTGGAAATCTGGTAAATATTATTATGGAAATAACAGACCTTCAAAGTTAACGATCACACTGGATGATCTTTCGTTTCAGATGGATTTTCCGGATTCCTGGGAAGAATTTTATGTAATGCTGAATCATCCGTTTAAGGCATCTTCCATACAGGTAAGGATTGATGATGTGCATAAAGGTACCAGCTGGGATGACACATGTATTACAGATATCCGTGTACTGGTAGAATGATGAAACAGGCTGAGGAAAAATATGAAGAAAAATAAAACAATCGTTATACAGATCATTGTGCTGAGCATTCTGATCCTTATACTGATCGTCTGTGGGGTGAGTATCTTTGGCAGACAGAGTAAAATCGGAGCAGAAGAGACAACAGAAAAAACGGAGCCAACGGAGGTACCAGTTCCGACCGTGACTCCGACAGAAACACCAGAAGAACCGTCCCCAACACCAACGGAGGCTCCGGAAGAAAAAAAAGAAGCTGCTACACAGACCGGGGAGGTGGCAGGACCGCCACTGGCACCGGAGACAACGCCAACACTTCAGACAGAAGAGAACGGTGCACTTACACCAGGAGAAACAAGTGCGGGAATTACAGATCTGGCAGTGAAGGAAATTGTAGATCCGTCACAGATTTCCGCAACGGATCTGGATAAATATTTTCAGGCATATGAGATCGTGGAGGGCGATGAGATCTACAACCGTATCATCGGGAAATCTTACTATGCCAATGATTATGTCGCATTATCGGATCTTCGTTATCTGAAAGTCCTCCACTATAATTTTGAGGGACAGGTACAGGTTGGAGAATTGATCGTAAATGCTCAGATTGTAGATGATTTTCTCAGTGCATTCAAGCAGTTGTATGAAAACCAATATCAGATCCAGGAGATGGTCCTGATCGACAATTACTGGGCAGGAGATGGTGACAGCAGTGATTACAACTCCATAGAACACAATAATACTTCCGCATTCTGTTTCCGAAACGCCACAGGTAGCGGAAATCTGTCAAAACATGCGTATGGACGGGCTATCGATATTAATTCCCAGCAAAATCCATATGTAACATATAACAACGGCTATGGTAGCTGTGCACACGGAAATGCCCAGCAGTATCTGGATCGATCCAGCGGTCTGCCTCATGTGATCACCCATGATGACATCTGTTATCAGATCTTTACACAGCTTGGCTTCACCTGGGGAGGAGACTGGGGTAATCCAAAAGACTTCCAGCATTTTGAGAAAAGTGCAAATTAGTCTGAAAAAACAGAGAAAAATTTTGGATTGAGATGCTGTAAAAAATATGTTACACTGATTCTATGACTTTTTTAGAGATAAGATGGATACTGGGAGGAATAGAGAATGGGCAAAATTGCCATTGTAACAGACAGCAACAGCGGTATCACACAGGCACAGGCCGAAGAGCTTGGCGTTTATGTGATACCGATGCCGTTTTATATTAATGAAAAAATGTATCTTGAAGGTGTAACTCTCACACAGGAAGAGTTTTATGAGAAGCTTAAGAAGGATGAACCGATCTCCACATCTCAGCCAAGTCCGGCTGATCTCTGTGATCTGTGGGACAAGCTTCTGAGAGATTATGAGGAAATCGTTCATATTCCGATGTCAAGCGGATTGAGTGCATCCTGTTCTACTGCAATGGGACTTGCTATTGATTATTATGGTCGTGTTCAGGTAGTGGACAATCAGCGGATTTCCGTAACACAGAGACAGTCTGTAATGGATGCTAAGATGCTTGCCGAGGCAGGAAAAAGTGCCGCAGAGATCAAAAAGATCCTTACAGATCAGAAACTCGATTCCAGTATTTATATCACACTTGACACCCTGAAATATCTGAAAAAAGGTGGCAGGATCACACCGGCAGCAGCAGCCATCGGAACGGTTCTGAACCTGAAGCCTGTACTTCAGATCCAGGGAGAGAAGCTGGATGCCTACGCCAAGGTCCGTGGCAAGAAGCAGGCCAAACGTGCCATGCTGAAGGCAATGAAGAATGATTGGGAAACACGTTTTAAGGAATACGCATCTGACGGTGAGATGTGTCTTCAGGCTGCTTATACAGGAAATCTGGAAGAAGCAGAAGAATTTAAAAAAGAGATCCAGGAGGTATTTCCGGGAATGGAGATGCATATGGATCCCCTTTCCTTAAGTGTTGCCTGCCATATCGGTTATGGTGCCCTTGCAGTCGCATGTTCAAGAAAAGTGACGTTATAAGCATAAAATACAGAAACAAAGATATGAGGAGTTTGAAACATGAAGAAGATTATGGAACAGATGGCGGAAGAACTTTCCGCAGCATTTGAAAAAGCAGGTTATGATCCGTCTTACGGAAAAGTTACTGTTTCCAACAGACCGGACTTATGTGAATATCAGTGTAACGGTGCCATGGCAGGAGCCAAAACATACCACAAGGCTCCGTTTATGATCGCGGATGATGTGGTAGCACAGCTCTCAGACAGCCAGATCTTTTCCAGAGCAGAAGTTGTAAAGCCTGGATTTATCAACCTGGATGTGAAGCCGGAATTCGTTGCGGAATATATGAATAAGATGGCAGAAGATGAGAAGCTTTCCGTTGAAACTGCCAAGAACCCGAAGACGATCATCATCGACTACGGCGGACCAAACGTAGCCAAACCCCTTCACGTAGGACATCTCCGTTCTGCGATCATCGGCGAGAGTATCAAGCGTATCGGACGTTTTGTAGGACATAAGGTCATCGGCGATGTGCATCTTGGAGACTGGGGCCTTCAGATGGGACTGATCATCACAGAGCTGAAACACCGGAAACCGGAGCTGGTATATTTTGATGACAGCTTTACAGGTGAATATCCCACAGAAGCACCATTTACTATCAGCGAACTGGAAGAGATCTATCCATGTGCCAGCGGCAAGTCCAAAGAGGACGAGGCTTATCGTAATGAGGCACTGGAGGCAACACATCTCCTTCAGCAGGGCAAACCTGGATACATGGCTCTCTGGAACCACATTATGAATGTATCTGTAACAGACCTTAAGAGAAACTACGCAAACCTGAACGTAGACTTTGACCTCTGGAAAAAAGAATCCGATGCACAGCCGTACATTCCGGATATGGTAGAGGATATGAAGAAACGTGGATTTGCCTATGAGGATCAGGGTGCTCTTGTTGTAGATGTAAAAGAAGAGAGCGACACCAAGGAGATCCCTCCGTGCATGCTTCTGAAATCTGACGGAGCTTCCCTTTATACGACCACAGACCTTGCTACCATCGTAGAGCGTATGAAACTTTTCCAGCCGGATGAGATCCTTTATGTTGTAGATAAACGTCAGGAACTCCACTTTATTCAGGTATTCCGCTGCGCAAGAAAGACCGGTCTTGTAAAACCGGAGACCGAGCTTTCCTTCCTTGGTTTTGGTACCATGAACGGAAAAGACGGCAAGCCTTTTAAGACAAGAGAAGGCGGCGTTATGCGTCTGGAAAATCTGATCGCAGATATTGATGAGGAAATGTACCGCAAGATCGTGGAGAACCGTAGTGTAAAAGATAAAGATGCCAAAGAGACTGCCAAGATCGTAGGACTTTCCGCAATCAAATACGGCGATCTTTCCAACCAGGCAACCAAGGATTATATCTTTGATGTTGACCGCTTTACATCCTTTGAGGGAAATACAGGTCCGTATATCCTTTATACTATCGTTCGTATTAAGTCGATCCTGAACCGTTATGTACAGGAGGGAGGAGATTTAAGTACAGGTAAGATCCTTCCGGCAGTCAATGCCAGTGAGAAGAACCTGATGCTTCAGCTTTCTGGCTTTGCGGCAATGGTTGAGAACGCTTTTGAAGAAAAAGCACCACATAAGATCTGTGCGTATATCTATGAGGTATCCAATGCATTTAACAGCTTTTACCATGAGACCAAGATCTTAAGCGAAGAGGATCAGGCACAGAAGGAATCCTTCCTTCAGCTGCTCCAGCTTACAAGAAGAGTGCTTGAGACAAGCATCGATCTTCTTGGATTCTCTGCACCGGATCGTATGTAAAGTACAGTTTTGAAGATCCAGGTATAAGCATTATAAATAATGACAGCCCGCCAGGATACAGGGACAGGAAGAAAATTTTTTGTCAGCTGTATCCGGCGGGCTGCTTTTTTATTCTGTTTTTATTGGGTAAAAGCTCTTTGCAAAAGAAACATGACATGCTATAATGAAATCCATCCTGAATGAATATGAATCGTACATGTTCGTTTGCGGTTATTTGTCTAATTTTATTTATCTCAAACCGGAATTCACCGGATAATCCCAAACTAATAAGAAATATGATCACAATTATTATCTGACAGAAATGAGAGGAAGGTGATCTGTCTGATCGGAACGATACTGAAAGAACGTTATTACGTTATAGAACGGATTGGACATGGCGGAGGCGGAAGTCTGTATCTGGCCAGGGACATGGAACTCGGTATTTTTCGCGCTGTGAAGGAAATACCCATCATAAAGAAAAAAGAAGTTATGCTAATGCAGCGTCTGGATCATCCTGCAATCCCAAAGATTGTAGATTGTGTGGAAACAGAAGAAGATTGCTATCTGATTATGGAGTATATTAAGGGGCAGTCTCTGGAAGAAATTCTTTGTTCAGAAAAAAATTTTTCCATACAGGAAACGCTTGCAAGAGGAAAGGAGATTACCAGAGTACTGGAATATCTCCATAACCGTAAACCGCCGGTCTGCTACGGAGATCTGAAACCGGATAATCTGATGCTTTCTGAAACCGGGCACCTGTATCTGGTCGATCTTGGAAGCGCCATGTTCGATCATGGAAAAAGAAAACGGATCTGTGAAGGAACGAAAGGATATGCGGCACCGGAGCAGTATCAGGGTTACTTAAGCCCCAGAAGTGATATTTATGCCCTGGGAAAAACCATGGAAAAGCTTTGTGGAAAAAAGAAATGGCAGTGTTTTTTATATCCGGAATTTTTCTGGTTTCTGTTTCGATGTACCAGAAAACAGGAAAAATACAGATATTTGGATATGTCAGCAGTTCAGAAAAGAATCCAGAAACTGGAAATCCGATATCGAACAGTTACCTGGCGAAAACGTTTTCTGGAAGCAGTTGCTGCAGGGGTTCTGATAGGAATATTGTTTCTGACAGCTGGATTACTGAAACGGGAAGAGTTTTCTGTGGCGATTTCAGAAGTAACAGATCTGTATTACGAGGCCAGACAGTATCCGGAAAACTCGGGGGAACGGAAAAAGTACTGTGCAACAGCGGAAAAGAAACTGCAGGATTTAAGCAGGAATTATAGGGAAAAAGAACAGCAGCGCCGTATTGAGCTGTTGCTGGCATGGAATGCGGAGTTTTTGGATGAAACGGAAAAAGCGGCTTTGTATTATGAAAATCTTCTTCTGTATGATGCGGAATATCGTGTGGTTTATGGAGAGTATGGAATGTTTCTCCTTCGAATCGGGCAGAAAGAAGCCAGCCAAAAGCTGTGGAAAGATTACAAAAAGAAAGAAAAAACAGAATTGCTGGAGGAAGGCGAAAGCAGGAATCTGAAACTCTGGGAGGAGATCAATGAGAAAAAATGATCAGCGAAAATCGAAAAAAACCGGAAAATCCTGTGGGAGAATCTGTCCTGCTGTTTTGTCGCTGCTGATTTTATGCAGCTGGATGATCAGTTCCATTCTCGTTTATGGATTTGATATGTCGGAGATGAATAGTCTTGATACCGGTGGATTTGATATGGATGTGGGAGAAGGAACCGGACAGCTGCCGGAAGACTGGGAAAAAAGTTATGGAGGAACAGAAAAAAATGACGGTAATGAGAACCGGGAAGATGAAAATCTGATGGAAGATTCCTCTGTTTGGGCAGGAACAGAAAATGGACAGGAGGATTCAGCGCGATGGAGTTCGGACTTCCAGGCAGAAGAAGTACATTCTCCGGAAGAGAACTCTGTGGGAAACGGAAATACTGCAGCAGAAAATTCCGGTGGCAGCGAAGAAAGATACGAATTTCAGGAACCGGATATTCGGGAAAATGAAAATCCGGGGATAACTATTGTGAATGAAGCAAATCTTACGGAAACGCCGGTACCAACAAAAACGCCAGTGCCGACAAAATCACCGGTTCTCACACAGACATTGGCGGCAAGTCCATCTGCAATACCGACTCCGGGATTAATTCGAAAACCGGCTTCAGGTGCATCAAAAAAAGCAAAGGACCAGAATCCGGCATTATCTTACTACCAGACAGAACCAACAGAAATGCCTGATAAAGAGAAAAAAGAGCAAAAACCAACGATTCATACAAAAACAGATGGCAACAGGATTCAGATAGAAATCCGCCCGGATATTCCGTTTCAGATCCTTTCATTTCGGATCAACGGAAAAGAGTGCGATTTTTACTGGCATGGGAAAAAACTTCTGGCAGAATTACCGGAAAAAACCAGGAAACCCTGGAAAGCAGAACTTCTGGGTTTTGTGAAATCCGGGAAGCTGTATTATGAAAGCATGGACTTAACAGAAAAACAGTGATACAATAGGCATACTTACTGATTTTTTACACAACAGGAGGAATTTATGTATAAGGCAATCTTTTTTGACCTGGACGGAACGCTGACAGAATCCGGAGAGGGAATTACAAAATCTGTACAGTATGCACTGGAGAAACTTGGTGTTTCAGCGCCGGATCTGGAGCCGCTGAAAGTTTTTGTGGGACCGCCACTTCTGGATCAGTTTATGAAATATGCGGGATTTGATAAAGAGACAGCGCAGAAAGGAATCGAATACTACAGGGAACGGTATTCCGAAAAAGGAATGTATGAGAATACAGTTTATCCAGGCGTGGGAAATGCCCTGGCGGAGCTGAAACGCCGTGGCTACCGGCTGGCAGTAGCTTCTGCGAAACCTACTTTTTATGTAACACAGATCATGGATCATTTTAATCTGAGCCGTTATTTTGAAGTGATCGCGGGAACAGATCTCAATGGGCCGAAAGTTTCCAAATCCCAGGTGATCGAGGAAGCTCTGGAGAGAATGAATCTTTCCGATCACCGTGACCAGGTGATCATGGTGGGAGACCGGGAACATGATATTCTTGGAGCCAGACGATGTGGGATCCAGTGTGTGGCGGTATCTTATGGATATGGCAGCAGAGAAGAACTGGAAGCGGCCCAGCCTCTTCAGATCGTAGCTTCTGCAGATGAGCTTCTGAATTTTTTCGACTGACCCCTCTGCATAGACAGAATATTTTTCGACTGGTGTGGAGGGAACTTTATCCGGTAGGAATCCATTATCTTATCGGACAGATCCTGGGAAGTGCCGTGCTTCTCTGGCTGGTGGATCATGTCAGCAACGCACAGGAATCCTATTACAGTTATACTCTGGTGATCACCGGACTTACCGGAGTGCTGGTTATGTTTCCGGCAGTATATTTTTACCGGAAAGACCGCATAGGAAGGCTGATCGGTGGGTTAACTTCTATTGAAGAGCAGAGGCTTTCTGTTCCTGAAATGCTGCTTCTTCTCGGGGCAGGAGCAGGATTTGCCCAGTATGCCAATGTGCTGGTGGCGATCTTGCAGAACTGGATCTCGTCCAGTTACGGGGAGACCATGACGAAGATCACTTCAGGGA
Source organism: Blautia sp. MCC283 (assembly GCF_018785565.1). Classification (NCBI taxonomy): domain Bacteria; kingdom Bacillati; phylum Bacillota; class Clostridia; order Lachnospirales; family Lachnospiraceae; genus Blautia; species Blautia sp. MCC283. The sequence goes on from NZ_WQQB01000025.1 coordinate 20,849, forward strand.
AAAGCCTTTTTATGATGGTCTTCTGGATGGGAATCGTAGCGCCTGTCGCGGAAGAAATGATCTTTCGCTGGCTGGTTTATCTCAGGCTTCGGGATCATTTTTCCGTACTGGTTTCCGCTGTGATCTCTGCCGCGTTTTTCGGGATCTATCATGGAAATGTCCTGCAGGCTGTATATGCGTTTATCCTGGGAGCTCTTTTTGCGTGGTTTCTGGAGATGGGCGGCAATAAGTGGACCAGTGTGCTGATGCATATCGGGGCCAATACCTGGATCCTTATTTTCAGTGAATATGCCCAGACGCTGGTGGAAAAAACAGGAGCAGGAAGTCTTCTGATGATCTATGGGATCTTCGCAGTGGTGATGATCGGAGGATATCAGTATTTTGTACGCAGAGGAGAAAAGCGTGGTTACCGGGCTGTTTAACCAAATCAAGCAAGTAGCGAAGCGGATTGCGAATATCCGCTTGACCCGAATGGGGATTGCAAATATCCCCCTGACCCCGGATCAGACAGGGTGAAATATAAATAACTGCTTCGCAGAGAATCTGTAGTGGGATCATAGTAGAAGTGATGCCGCTGCAGATTCTTTTTTTTATGAAAAATACAGGAAGTCTTTTACGGGGAATAAGTTTATACAGATTTTATATTTATTTAAGAGACCATTTCTTGTACAGGCGGGTATCACGTGCTATCATAACTGTATTAAAAGAATTAATACACTTAATACACAGATTACAGAGAAAGGAGCGTTGTATGTTATTCTTGGACTATCAGGACAGCCGTCCCATCTACGAACAGATTGTAGAGAAATTCCGGATGCTGATCCTGTCAGGAGCTGTGGAGCCATCTTCCAAGATGCCGTCTGTGCGGCAGCTGGCCGTGGAATTATCCATCAATCCCAATACCATCCAGCGGGCATATATGGAACTGGAGCAGCAGGGACTGATCTATCCGGTGAAAGGAAAAGGCAGTTTTGTCACAGACAGCAGCAGGATCAGGCAGATCGGTATGGAAGAAACCTTAAGTGAGCTGAAAAAGATCACAGAAAAGGGAATGGCTCTGGGAGTAGGGGAGGAAGAAATGATCGGTGTGATCCGCTTATGCTATAAGGAGGGAAACAATGATTGAGATAAAAAACTGCAGCAAAGCTTTTGGTAAGATACAGGCAGTAAATAAGGTCACCATGGATATCGGGGAACGGGAGGTTTTTGGACTGATCGGTTCCAACGGTGCGGGAAAAAGTACTCTGCTCCGTATCATGGCCGGGATCATCCGTCAGGACAGAGGAGAGGTGCTGATGGATGAAGAACCGGTTTTTGAAAATGAAAGGATCAAAGAGCATTTTTTCTACATCCCGGACGATGCATATATTCCGGCAAATTACAATGCTCTGGACATGGCAGAATTTTACCGTTGTATTTATCCGAGATTTCAGCAGGCACGTTTTGAGACAATGATGAAGCAGTTTCATCTAGATGGAAAACGAAAAATCAGCACTTTTTCCAAGGGAATGAAGAAACAGCTTCTGGTGATCCTGGGAATCAGTACAGGAACGAAATATCTGTTTTGTGATGAAACCTTTGATGGCCTGGACCCGGTAATGCGCCAGGCAGTAAAAAGTATTTTTGCATCGGAGATCATGAGTCGTGAATTTACGCCGGTGATTGCTTCCCATAATCTCCGTGAGCTGGAAGATATCTGTGATCACATCGGGCTTCTTCATCAGGGAGGAATTCTCCTTTCCAGAGATCTGGAGGATATGAAATTCCACATCCATAAGATCCAGTGTGTACTTGCTGACAAAAAGAAAGAAGAAGAATTAAAGAAAGAGCTGGATGTTTTGAAAACAGAGCATCAGGGCTCCCTGTTGCTTATTACTGCAAGGGGAACAAGAAGAGAGATCATGGAGAAGATACAGGCAAAAAATCCTCTTTTCTGCGAAGTGCTCCCACTGACTCTGGAAGAAATATTTATCAGCGAAACGGAGGTGGCAGGCTATGAAGTCAAAAATTTATTCCAGTGAGTATATGAAATCCTCTTCTAAAGGACAAAGATGGATCCCGGCATTTGCCATGATCGCATTTCTCCTTGCATTTCCGGTAGCGGAACTTATTCTAATGGGAAAATGGAATGAGCGCAGTTATACTCAGAGTCAGCTTTCCTATCTGTATTCCAGCCTGTGGAGCAGTGACTTTCTCACAATGGGAGCAGCTGTGGCTGCGGTAACCGCATTTTTTGCAGCAGTAAGCGGCTTCTGGTATCTGTATTCCCCGAGAAAAGTGGATTTCTATCACAGCCTTCCGGTAAAGCGAAGTGCACTGTTTCTGCACAGAGTATTGTTGGCTGTTCTTTATTATCTGGTGCCATATGTGATCATGGAATTTGCTGCGGTATGCATCGGGGCAGCCAGAGGATATTACAGCCTTTCCATTATGAAAAAGGCACTGATCCTGCTGGTGCTCCATCTCCTGATGTATCTTCTGGTGTATTTTTCCACAGTGCTGGTGATCGCCTGCACCGGTACCATGTTGATGGGAGCACTTGCATGGGCAGGGCTGTTTACCTACAGTATCGTTCTGGCAGTGATGCTGCAGTTAAGCGGACATTTATTTTTTGATACCTGGTACGAGGGCAGTTACGGAATTCTGGCAGCAGTGCGGAATCTGGGATCTCCTCTTATGGTGATCGTAAGCTTTATAGATAGATACAGCAGCGGAAACTTTGGAAAGCAGTTGCTGATACTGATCCTTACGCTGTTTATCATGGCAGCACTTTCCTGGATGGCATTTTGCAGACGAAGGTCAGAGAATACCGGAAAAGCTCTGGTATATACCTGGATGGAGCCGGCCTTAAGTGCTCTGATCACAATACCATCCGGACTGGGAATCGGTCTGATCTTTTATATGATTCCGGAAGATTCATCCAAAACAGCATGGTGGATCTTCGGAATGATACTGGGAACGATCCTGGTCCATGGAATTTTGGAAGTGATCTATGAAATGGATTTTCGCAGATTTTTCCGCAGAAAAGTGCAGCTTATGATCTTTGGAGGTGTTGTGGCAATCTGTGCGCTGACCATGAAAATGGATCTTCTGGGATATGACAGTTATTTTCCGGCCTATGACAATCTTCAGGGAGTTGTGATAAATGTAAGCAATCTTTCATATACAGAGCAGCTTTGCAATGTGGAAAAAAAAGAAGACGGAATCTATAAGATCCGGTATACTGCCACCTCAGACAATAGTTCTGGTCTGCTGGATCAGCCGGTGATGAAAAGTAAAGCATTATATAACAGTCTGGAGGATATCAGGCTTCAGAATGAAAAAGGAAAAAAATCAGGAAGGCGCGTGTATGTGCGCTACATAAATAAACAGGGATTCAGTGTATGCAGAGGTTATATTGTATCCTCTGCACAGGCACAGAATCTTATGGAAGCCCTGTATGATGAGCAGACATGGAAAGAAGACAGATATTCATTTTTCCAGCTGGACAAACAGTATCTGAAAGAGGTCACCGGTACTTTCTGTGACGGAGATATTCAAACATTATTTGAGAAAAATGCAGAGAAGCGTCAGGCGCTGGCAGAGGCGCTGAGAAAGGACATTTTGGAAAACGGCGGTCAGACAGTAAAAGACCAGCCATGCGCAATGCTGATGTTCGATTATGCGGGAATTCCGTCAGAAGGATACATGGATGAATGGGGAATGAATGTACCGGCTGTTCAGGAAGGAGAGAGGGTGTCTACCTCCGTTCTGGTGTATCCGGCATATAAGAGAACACTTGCAATTTTGGAAGAAACAGGATATCCTCTTTCCATGGATGAGCTGTCTGTTGAGTATATTGATGTTTATTACTTCAGCTCCGAAGCTGCCGGCGAAGATGATGAGGTTTTTTCCGACATTGAGCCTGTTTCGGATCTTGAAGAAACAGAGAACGGTTATAAAGTCCGTTACGATAAAAAGGAACAGCTGGAAGCCCTGAAAAAGTGTATCCGCCCATCACAGCTGGTAAACGGATGGACTATCTGGAATGCAGATGTCACAATGGAAGTGGTTTTGGAAGGACAGGAGAGCACCGACGGAGATTCCGGACTTTATATGACATTTGCCGGTGAGATCCCGGATTTCATCAGAGCAGATGCAAAGGCAGCCCATGTAACAGAATGGGAGGTAAATGATTAATGGAAAAACCAGTCCGGCTGGATAAATTTCTGGCAGATGCCGGCGCAGGTACACGAAGCGAGGTAAAAAAATACATACAGAAGGGTCAGGTGCAGGTTAACGGGAAATCTGTGAAGAAACCGGAACTGAAAGTAACAAAAGAAGATCAGGTGGTTATGAACGGGCAGGAAATTCATGCTGCACCGGAATATGTATACTATCTTTTTAACAAGCCGGCAGGCTGTGTCAGCGCAACGGAGGACTCCAGAGATAAAACGGTTCTCGACTATATTGAAGAGAAAGACAGAAGAAAGGGACTTTTTCCGGTAGGGCGTCTGGATAAAGATACAGAAGGTTTCCTTCTGATCACAGACGACGGTCCTCTTGCACATGAGCTTCTTTCTCCGAAGAAACACGTGGATAAGACTTACTATGCAAAGGTATCCGGAAAAGTGACAGAAGAAGATGCCAGGGCGCTGGCAGAAGGAGTGGATATCGGGGAAAAGGATCTCACACGCCCGGCAAGGCTTGAGATCCTTTCCACCTGGGAATCCGACACAGGATCGGAGGAAAACGGTAAGAGATGGGAATCCGAGATCCGCCTTACCATCCATGAAGGAAAATTTCATCAGGTGAAACGGATGATGGAAGCACTGGGAAAAAAAGTTACCTATCTCAAAAGACTTTCCATGGGACCGCTGGCGCTCCCGGCGGATCTTCCGACAGGAAAATATCGTCCGCTCACCGAAAAAGAGCTGGAGCTTCTGAAATCTGCCGGGAACCGCTGAAAAACAGAAAAAAATTGGAAAAATCCCCTTTACATAAGGGGATTTCCTATGCTATAATTCAGAAGTTGCAAAAATAAGCACGCACGGCGATTCTATAAGGATGGTGCCCTACGGTGTGAGGATGGGTCCAGAGAGAAGGCGACCTGTGCGGAAGAATTTAACCAAAAAGGAGAAAAGACATGAGCGTTATTTCAATGAAGCAGCTTTTAGAGGCAGGTGTTCATTTCGGACATCAGACAAGAAGATGGAACCCTAAAATGGCTCCGTACATCTACACAGAGAGAAATGGTATCTATATCATCGATCTTCAGCAGTCTGTAGGAATGGTTGACGATGCTTACAATGCAGTAGCAGATATCGTTGCCAACGGTGGACACATCCTTTTCGTAGGAACTAAGAAACAGGCTCAGGATGCTATCCGTACAGAGGCAGAGCGTTGTGGAGAGTTCTTCGTAAATGAGAGATGGCTTGGTGGTATGCTTACAAACTTCAAGACAATCCAGAGCCGTATCGCAAGACTGAAAGAGATCGAGACAATGGAAGCTGACGGAACATTTGACGTACTTCCTAAGAAAGAAGTAATCGAGCTTCGCAAAGAGCTTGCTAAACTTCAGAAGAACCTTGGCGGAATCAAAGAGATGAAGAGAATCCCGGATGCTATCTTTATCGTAGATCCTAAGAAAGAGAGAATCTGCGTACAGGAGGCTCATACACTTGGAATCCCGCTTATCGGTATCTGCGATACAAACTGTGATCCGGAAGAGCTTGACTATGTGATCCCGGGAAATGACGATGCTATCCGTGCAGTAAAACTCATCGTTTCCAAGATGGCTGACGCTGTTATCGAGGCTAAGCAGGGAACTGCTGAGGCAGACGGCGAGATCGAGGCTGAGTCTGAGGAGTTTGCAGCTACAGAGGAATAATTCGTATAAACAGAATATTTCAGGAGGAAACGAACAATGGCTATTACAGCAGCACAGGTAAAAGAGTTAAGAGAGATGACCGGCGCCGGAATGATGGATTGTAAGAAAGCTCTTACATCTACAGATGGTGATATGGATAAAGCAGTTGAGTTTCTGCGTGAGAAGGGTCTTGCTACAGCACAGAAGAAAGCAAGCCGTATCGCAGCAGAGGGTCTTTGCAAAACTCTGGTAACAGAGGATGGAAAGAAAGCAGTCGTTGTTGAGGTTAATGCTGAGACAGACTTCGTTGCAAAGAACGAGAAGTTCCAGGGCTATGTTGCAGATGTTGCAGCACAGGCACTTAACACAACAGCAGCTGATATCGATGCTTTCCTTGCTGAGGCATGGGCACTTGATACAACTAAGACTGTAAAAGAGGCTCTTGCAGCTCAGATCGCAGTAATCGGCGAGAACATGAACATCCGTAGATTTGCTCAGGTTGAGGAGCAGAACGGATTCATCGCTTCCTACACACATATGGGTGGAAAGATCGGCGTTCTTGTAGACGTTGAGACAGATGTTGTTAACGATGCTGTTAAAGAGATGGCTAAGAACGTAGCTATGCAGATCGCAGCTCTGAAACCGCAGTACACAAGCGACAAGGAAGTAAGCGCTGACTACATCGAGCATGAGAAAGAGATCCTTATGGCTCAGATCCAGAACGATCCGAAGGAGTCCCAGAAACCGGCTAAGGTTATCGAGGGAATGATCACAGGACGTATCAAGAAAGAGCTTAAAGAGATCTGCCTTCTTGACCAGACATACGTAAAAGCAGAGGACGGAAAACAGTCCGTTGCCAAATACGTAGAGCAGGTAGCAAAAGAGAACGGCGCTAAGATCCAGATTAAAGGCTTCGTTCGCTACGAGACAGGCGATGGTCTTGAGAAGAAAGAAGAGAACTTCGCTGAGGAAGTTGCAAAACAGATGGGTAAATAATCCATTAACTTAAGTTTTCATTATATTATTTTAATAAGTCTGAATTTAAGTATTTAAAAACCTTGAAAGCCGATGGTGTAGATTGATAACAGTCAAAGCCATCGGTTTTCTTTATCCAAATATCTTGGACACTCTGTCAAATATATTCTCTGGTTCTTCCAGCCACATCAAAATAAGTATGCTCATGCATTGACAGAGATAATCGATACTTTCAAAACGCCTAAATGTCACGGCCTGCGCCTGTTTCCGCTTATAATTCCTCACTATTTGTGCCGCCAGCCAAAGGCGGCGGAATGGAGATTTTTATGAAATATACCCAGGATAATGGAAAAATTAAATTATGTGAAACTGATAATATGGATCATCTCGTGCGGTTAACACAAGCGTTGAATGAAAATAATATTCTTTACGAAACGAGATTGAAAAAAAGAACATTTATCAATAATCTTTTTTTCTTGATTTTTTATCATACTTTTGCATCGGGAATTGATCATAAGAATGAAACAACATGTATTTATGTACTAGAAAAAGATTTTGCTGCTGCCCAAAAAGCAATAGTAAACTGCAGATAAAAAAATTCATCTTCCAAGGCACAGGCTCTGTGTGCTGGCCATCGGTCATTGCCTGCGTGCCTGTTTGTCAACCAAAGCCTGAGAATAGTAATACGACGATTGCCTGCCAGTAATTAATATTCCGCATGGAATGAGTAAAATAAAAATTCCGCTTTACAAATAACAGATAAAGTATTAAAATAAACAAAAAGATATCTTCAGGGCAGGGTGTGATTCCCTACCGGCGGTAGAGCCCGCGAGCCGAAAGGCATGATCCGGTGAGATTCCGGAGCCGACAGTACAGTCTGGATGGAAGAAGATGATAGTACAGTTGATTTTTGTATGAATGAATGTAGTATCAGAGCTCTGAGATGGTGATCCATTTCAGAGCTTTTTATGTAGGAAATCAGACATTCATTTATCGATCAGATGTAACAGATCAATTCCACCCTGCAGATATTTCTGCAGGATTTTTTTGTATCTGGTACATCGTTTTCGAAATAAATATACCACTCACTTGTCTGTGAATCCGATTGCACAGGGCTAAAAGCCTCGGCCTACCAGGCAAAGAACAGGAATAAGAAAGAAGGAATAAAAATGACGGATCAGGAATATATGCTTCGAGCGATCCAGCTGGCTAAAAAAGGAGAAGGCTGGACGAATCCCAATCCGATGGTAGGGGCAGTGATCGTAAAAGACGGAAGGATCATCGGGGAAGGCTATCATAAAAAGTATGGAGAACTTCATGCAGAACGTAATGCTATTGCTTCTCTTACAGAATCAGCAGAAGGTGCGGTGATTTATGTTACGCTTGAGCCTTGCTGTCATCATGGAAAAACACCTCCATGTACGGAAGCGATCATTGAACAGAAGATAAGAAAAGTGGTGATCGGTTCCCGGGATCCGAATCCGAAAGTGGCGGGAAAAGGTGTACAGATGTTAAGGGAAGCCGGTGTAACAGTAGTTGAAGATTTTATGAGAGAAGAATGTGATCAGCTGAATCCGGTGTTTTTTCATTATATTACTATGAAGACTCCTTATGTAGTGATGAAGTATGCCATGACACTGGATGGGAAGATCGCAACGAAGACAGGAGCATCAAAATGGATCACCGGAGAAGCGGCACGAAAAGAAGTACAGCATATGCGGCATCAGTACATGGGAATTATGGCAGGCATTGGAACTGTGCTTGCAGATGATCCGATGTTAAACGTCCGGGTAGAAGGATGGAAAAGTCCTGTCAGGATTGTGTGCGACAGTAAGCTCAGGATCCCGCCGGACAGTCAGATCGTAAAAAGTGCGGAAAAGTACCGGACGATCGTGGCTTATGCAGATCAGAAAAATACAGAAGAAAAAATAAAAATATTACATACCATGGGAGTTGAGACCATTTACTGTCCGGATGAAAAGAATCAGATAGACCTTAAGAAGCTGATGACAGATCTTGGAAGCAAAGGCATTGACAGTATTCTCCTGGAAGGAGGCGGTACGTTAAATGACAGTGCCCTGCGAGCCGGAATTGTAAAGGAAGTACAGGCTTTTGTGGCACCAAAGCTGTTTGGCGGTGTGGCCGGGAAGACACCGGTAGAAGGTATCGGAGTTGAATTCCCGTCTGAAGCAGTGGAACTGAAATATACAGATATCTGCCAGATTGGTGAGGACATCCGGATAAGATGTCAGGTGTGTGAGAAAAAACAGGAGGAATCATGTTTACAGGAATCGTAGAAGAGAAAGGAAAAGTCCGTTATATACAGCTGACAGGAGAATCAGGGATCCTGGCAGTGAAAGCCCGGAAGGTCCTGGAAGGAACAAGGATCGGTGACAGTATTGCGGTGAATGGTGTGTGTCTGACAGTTACGTCGATCCAGCCGGACGGATTTACCGCCGATGTGATGGCAGAGACTATCAGAAGAAGCAGTCTTGGAAGCTGCAAGGCCGGAAGCCAGGTAAACCTGGAACGTGCAATGGCTGCAGACGGCAGGTTCGGAGGACACATAGTAAGCGGCCATATTGATGGGACTGGCGTGATACGTTCCATGCTCCGGGAAGAAAATGCCATCTGGGTATCGATTGAGACATCGCCACAGATTTTGCATCTGATCGTGGAAAAAGGATCCGTTTGTATTGATGGGATCAGCCTGACGGTTGCAAGGATTGATGAAGCTGGTTTTCAGGTGTCGGTCATTCCACATACAGGAGAAGAAACCACCCTTTTGGAAAAGGTGCCGGGGGATCTGGTTAATCTGGAAAATGATGTGATCGGAAAATATGTAGAAAAACTGCTTGGCATCAGAAAAAATGAAGAAGAGAAAAAAGAATCCGGAATTACGATGGAGTTTCTTGAAGAATTCGGGTTTTAAAACAGGAGGATATACAGTATGTCACAAAATTATCAGTACAACACAATTGAAGAGGCACTCAGGGATCTTAAGAAAGGAAAAATAGTTCTGGTCACAGATGATCCGGACAGAGAAAATGAGGGAGATCTGATATGTGCGGCAGAGTTTGCAACCCGGAAAAATATTAATTTCATGGCGACCTATGCAAAGGGTCTTATCTGTACACCGATGAGTGCGGAACTTGCGGCGAGATTGAACTTTCCTCCGATGGTTGCTGAGAACACGGACAATCACAGTACAGCATTTACCGTGGCAGTGGATCACGTAGATACAACCACCGGTATCTCTGCGGCAGAACGCTCCTATACCATTATGAAGTGTGTGGATGATCAGTCAAAACCGGAGGATTTCAGAAGACCGGGACATGTATTTCCGCTTATTTCCAGAAAAGGCGGGGTTCTGGTACGGAATGGCCATACGGAGGCAACAACAGATCTTATGAGACTTGCCGGATTGAAGGAATGCGGCGTGTGCTGTGAAGTTATGAAAGAAGATGGCACTATGATGCGTACATCACAGCTATGGGAAATGGCAAAAGAGCATAACCTTACATTTATTACGATCCGTGATCTGCAGGATTATATAAGAATACATGAAAAGCATGTAAAGGAGGAAGCAGCTGCAAACCTCCCAACGCAGTACGGTGATTTTAAAATGTATGGCTATATCAATGACATTACAGGAGAACATCATCTGGCACTGGTAAAAGGTGATATAGGAGATGGTGAGGATGTGCTTTGCCGTGTACATTCGGAGTGTCTGACAGGAGATGCATTCGGATCGCTTAGATGTGACTGCGGCCTGCAGCTGCAGACAGCGATGCGCCAGGTAGAGGCGGAAGGCAGAGGGATCATTCTGTATATGAGACAGGAAGGCAGAGGAATCGGACTGATCAACAAGATCAAAGCTTATGCGCTTCAGGAACAGGGATACGATACCGTGGAGGCTAATGTGAAGTTAGGGTTTGCACCGGATCTCAGAGAGTACTGGGTCGGGGCACAGATACTGTCAGACCTTGGTGTGAAATCATTAAGATTACTGACCAATAACCCGGATAAAGTCTATGGGCTTGGTGAATTCGGGCTGAAGATCAATGAGAGAGTACCTCTGGAGATTCCGGTACAAAAATATGACCGGAAATATATGAAAACGAAGCAGGAAAAGATGGGTCATATTTTTAAGGAAATAAATTTATAAAAAACAGCAAATAGCAGGAGGAAGAAAAAATGAGACAGATCAATTTAGTAGAAGGAAAAGTAGTAGCACCGGAGGGAATGAAAGTTGGTATCGTTGCAGCGAGATTCAATGAGATCATTGTGAATAAATTATTGGGAGGGGCAGTCGACGGACTGGTAAGACATGGAGTAGGAGAAGAGAATATTACTGCAGCATGGGTGCCGGGAGCATTTGAGATCCCGCTTACAGCACAAAAAATGGCACAGTCAGGAAAATATGATGCAGTTATCTGCGTGGGAGCTGTCATCCGTGGAGATACTTCACATTATGATCTGGTGTGCAATGAATCTGCCAAGGGGATCGCACAGGTTGAACTTGCAACAGGGATCCCGGTCTTATTCGGAGTGATCACGACTGAGAATATCGAGCAGGCTATTGCGCGTGCAGGAAGCAAAGCGGGAAATAAAGGCTATGACTGTGCGTTATCTGCGATCGAGATGGTCAATCTGATGAAGCAGCTCTAAAAGACAGGAAAATAAATGATGACAAAAACAATCATATTCGATTATGATGGAACGATCCATCATACCATTGGAATCTATGAACCGGCATTTCGTGAAACCTATCAGTGGCTGACAGAACAGAAGGCTGCAGAAGAACGGGAGATAGGCTCGGCGGAAATTGCCGGCTGGCTGGGATTTAACAGTAAGGAGATGTGGAATACATTTTTGCCGGAGCTGGATCAGAGCTATAAAGAGCAGGCGAGCAGGATGGTAGGAGAACTGATGGTCAGACAGATCAGGAAGCATAAGGCAGTGTGGTACCCGGGAGCAGAGGAGATGCTTACAGCCTTGAAGAACCGGGGATATCATCTTGTGATCTTAAGTAACTGTAAAGCTTCTTATCGTGAGGCGCACTGGAAGGAATTTGGGATGGAACGATGGTTCGATCATTTTTATGACTGCGAATCGTATGGATTCCGTCCAAAGACAGAAATTGTGCAGGAAATCATCCGGGAATATACAGGCCCTTATCTGGTGGTCGGAGACAGGAGGCAGGATCTGGAATGTGCCAGAGCCTGCAAAAGCCCATTTATAGGATGTCTGTATGGATATGGTGAGAGCGGGGAGCTGAACGGAGCAGATCGTCTTGCAGAACATATAGAGGATATACCACAGTTGGTGATATGAGGATGAGTTCAGCTTTATCCGAAAGTAGAAGCTGTACACTGACAGAAGGCATAGGACTGACGGGAACGGCATAAATATTATAAAAATCCGAAGGATCCTGAAATATGATTTCCCTCAGTCTATGTATGATCGTAAAAAATGAAGAAGCAGTTCTTGAGAGGATCTTGAAGCCGGTTTCTCAGATGATGGATGCGATCCTGATTGCAGATACCGGTTCTTCAGACAGAACAAAAGAGATCGCGGAGCAGTATACGTCGCAGGTGTTTGATTTTCCCTGGTGTGATGATTTTTCTGCTCCGCGTAATTTTCTTCTGGAAAAAGTCCGCACCGATTACTGGATGTGGCTGGATGCGGATGATGTCCTGGATGAAGAAAATCTGGAAAAACTGAAGAGTCTTAAAGAAACTCTGGATCCCGGAACAGATGTTGTAATGATGGAATATGCGGCAGGGTTTGACCAGAGCGGGAGAACAACATTTTCTTATTTTCGGGAGCGGATAATGAAAACATCCAGAAATTTCAGATGGAATGGGGCAGTTCATGAAACTGTGATTCCGGAGGGAAATATCATTTATTCAGATGTGGTGATCTGGCACCGGAAATGTGGAAAAGGTGATCCGGACCGTAATCTCCGCATTTATGAAAAAATGCTGGCAGGAGGAGAAAAGCTGGAACCCAGACATCAGCTTTATTATGGGAGAGAACTGTATTATCATCAGCGATATCCGGAGGCAGAGGCTGTGTTGGTGGAGTTCCTGAAAAATCCGTCCGGATGGCTGGAAAATAAGATCGATGCCTGTTTTGTACTTGGACAGTGCTACCGGAAAATGGGAGAGAAAAAGTCCGCACTGGAAGCTTTTTTGTACAGTCTGACTATGGATGTGCCGAGGGCGGAAATCTGCTGTGAGGTCGGTAAGATCTTTCTGGAAAGAGAGCTGCCCAGACAGGCTGCCTACTGGTACGGGCAGGCGCTTACTGTGCCTTCAGATAAGAAAAAGGGTGGATTTTTTATGGCTGAGTATCATGGGTTTGTGCCATATATGCAGCTTTGCGTTTGTTATGATAAAATGGGATGCCCGGAGCAGGCATTCTTTTTTCATAAGAAAGCAATGGAGCTGAAGCCGGAAGATTCGGGAGTATTGTATGACCAGAAATATTTCCGGGAAAAATATGGTCTGGCATAAAAAGAAAGACATATTTATTATATTTTCCTGGCAGGGTACAGGCTTGCGGGGATCCTATGCACAGGTAAAAGCTGTTGTCATATACTGTAGGGAAAGTTATTTTCCTATGAGGTGATCGAAGAATGCTGTTCAGGCATCGAAAACGTAAGGAAATGGAAATGCAGCAGGACAGTCATGAGGATTTGTCCTGTATGTCCTGTTATGGAAATCATAGTTCCTGTGGATGTGACAGATGTGGAACAAGAGGCTGCCCAGGCCCTGTGGGACCTACAGGACCAACCGGCCCCAGAGGCTGTCCGGGAGTCCCTGGCCCTATGGGCCCGCAGGGGCCGCAGGGGGAACCGGGAATACAGGGATATACGGGAGCCACGGGTCCGGCAGGAGCAACAGGTCCAGCCGGAGTCATCGGTCCGACGGGAGCAACAGGAGCCACGGGTCCGGCAGGAGTAACAGGTCCGACGGGAGCAACGGGAGCCACGGGTCCAGCGGGAGCAATGGGTCCGACGGGAGCCACCGGTCCGGCAGGAGTAATGGGTCCGGCAGGAGCAACAGGGGCAACAGGAGCAACAGGAGCCACGGGTCCGGCGGGAGTCATCGGTCCGGCTGGAACAACGGGAGCCACCGGTCCGGTGGGAGCAACAGGTCCGGCTGGTGCAATCGGAGCCACTGGCCCAGCGGGAGCAATCGGCCCAACAGGAGCCACGGGTCCAGCAGGAGCAGCCGGAGCCACCGGTCCTGCCGGAACAGTAACCCCGGCAGCTGCTGTTGGAAATGCAACAACGGTAGATGATATTGTGGAGGATTTTAATGCACTTCTTGCAAACCTTCGTGATGCAGGACTCCTGGAAAGATAGTGAAATGATAAACACACGTTACTGTGCGGCTGCGTATTTTATGCAGCCGCTGCATATTCTCCATGAAAATATTTCATTGTAGCTTTTCGACGAAAGGTGCTATAATATTTTTATGTAAGTATGATTATGGGGGATGAAATCGTGAAAAAAAACAAGTATGAGATCGATATGTGCAGTGGGTCGATCATGGACAAGCTGATCTCGTTTTCACTGCCGCTGATGCTGTCCGGTATTCTGCAGCTGATGTTCAATGCGGTGGATATCGTGGTTGTGGGAAGGTTCAGCGGAAGTGAGGCATTGGCTGCAGTAGGTTCCACCACTGCGCTGATCAATGTGTTTACCAACCTTTTTATCGGGATCTCTCTTGGTGCCAATGTGCTGGCAGCCAGATTTTATGCTGCCGGTAAGGATGAAGAAATGTCAGAAACAGTACATACATCGATCTTACTGGCTCTGGTCAGCGGGGTCATCATGGCATTTCTGGGAGTGCTCTTTGCCAGGATCTGCCTGGAACTGATGGATACACCGGACGATGTGATCGATCTTTCTACTCTTTATATGCGTATTTATTTCCTGGGAATGCCGTTTTTTATGCTGTATAACTATGGTGCGGCGATCCTGCGTGCTGTGGGAGATACCAAGCGGCCGCTGGTCTTTCTGATCATTTCCGGCTGTGCCAATGCGCTTTTGAATCTGTTTTTCGTGATCGTGTGTCATTTAAGCGTGGCCGGTGTGGGAATCGGAACGGTGATCTCTCAGCTGATCTCCTGCATTCTTGTCCTTCGGTGTCTGTATCAGACAGAGGGAAGCTATCAGCTGCGTTTTTCAAAACTGTCCATAAAGGGAGAGTACCTGAAGCAGATCTTCCAGGTGGGACTGCCTGCCGGGATTCAGAGTACAGTGATCAATTTTTCCAATGTACTTCTTCAGTCTTCTGTAAACTCCTTTGGTTCCATTGCTATGGCAGGATATACAGCAGCCAATAATATTTTTGGATTTCTGTATGTGTCCGTGAATTCGGTTACCCAGGCATGTATGAGTTTTACCAGCCAGAATTACGGTGTTCGGAAACCGAAACGTATGGACCGGGTGCTGGTGGATTGTCTGATCCTGTCCTTTGTGGTGTCCTTTGCCATGGGATGTGGAGCATATTTCTTTGGCCCGCAGCTTCTGAAAATCTATACGGAAGATCCGGAGGTTATCCAGTGCGGAATGGAGATCCTTGCCTATACCACAGTTACTTATTTCCTCTGCGGACAGATGGATCTGTTTCCGGGAGCACTGCGTGGAATGGGACGCTCCGGTGTGCCGATGATCCTGTCTATTATCGGAACGGTCGGCCTTCGAATTGTGTGGATCTTCGGAATCTTCCCGGTTCACAGATCATTGAAAGTACTGTTTATTTCCTATCCGGCATCCTGGATCATTACGATCATCATGCAGGTGACCTGTTTCTGGTTTGTAAGGCGGAAGGTGCACAGACAACTTTTGGGAGAGAATGCAGAATAAAAACGAATACACAGAATATCAGAGAAAGCGGATAGAATTCCGCTTTTCTGTGTTTATGGGGAAAAATAAAACATGTCAGCTCATGTCCATTTTGCAAACAGGAGACATTGGAGCTGAAAAATAAAGAATATGGAGGAAACATGGAATTATTAAAACCTGATTATTACGACGAATTTACCTGTATTGCAGACAAATGCACCATCAGCTGCTGCAGGGAATGGAAGATCAACATAGATGATGAAACCTACAGAAACTGGAAAACCATCCAGCCGCCGTCAGAGGTGCCCGGACACAGAAGCTGCCTGCAGGCCTATACCATGAAAAAGGACGGCAGCCGGATCATGAAGATGACGGAAGAGCACGACTGTCCTTTCCTGGCAAAGAACAGACTGTGCTATCTGGTAAGTGCTTATGGGGATTCGATGCTTTCAGAGACCTGCCAGATTTTTCCAAGGGAGATCCATGAATTTCAGGATCATAAGGAAGCGACCATGATGCCCTGTTGCCCGGCTGTCCTGGACATCTGGAAGGAGAAGAAAAGAATCGCTTTTCCGGAAACTCCAAAAGAAAAGGAACAGCCGCTTTTTCTTGTGCGCCGGAAGGTTATGGATCTTATAATGGATCCTGAAAAAACACCGGAGGAAACCCTTCTTGAAAGTTTTTATGTTCTGAAGGAACTTCACCGGAACACGCCGCTTACCACAGAGCTTGTGGAAGATTATTTTTCAGAGAAGACAATTCACCAGCTGGAAAGAGCTATCAGCGAGATAGACCTGCCTGTTCTGGATACTATGGACGAATGCAATGAACTTTTGCAGGATCTGGCTGTAAATTACTGGAAAGAAGGACTTTACCGGAAGTATCTGGAGCCGGTGACGGAGTTGGCGGAGGAATTATCGGAAGAGTATGAGGAAGAGGAAATGACGGAAGCCTGGGAGGATTTTTACCGGGAACTTCGTGCATATGAAAATCTTTTCCGAAGCTTTCTTACCAACGAAGTATATTCGGATCTTCTGACATCAGAAGGAGATCTGGAAGATGCCCTGGTTCATATGCAGTGGATCGGTATGGAATATGCCACCATTCGCCAGGCTGTTTTTCTCCGGTGGCAGAAAGAGGGACGGGGAGCACTTCCCTACGAAACACTCCGGGATTATATGGTGGTGATCTCCAGAATGACCGGATATGAGGAAGAAGATATCCGGGAATATCTTGAGAACAGTTTTGAAGAACTTCTGTGGGAGTGGGGATATTTTGCGCTGATCACAGGAAAATGACTTTATAACTTGAAGTTATATTAAGTATTAAAAATATACATTTTAATTATATGACGTTTTGTGTTAGAATATAGGACGAAAAGGGTAACAGAGGAATGTTAACCCGGAAATGGATAACAATCAGAAAGGAACTTGTTTTATGGATAAGGGAACAATTTTTAAATTTCATAATGACCTCGATACCGATCAGATCATTGCATCCCAGTACCTGCTTCTGCCGAATCTGGATGAGATGAAGAGTCACACATTTGAGTCACTGGATCCGGATTTTTCCAAGAAAGTGAAACCGGGAGATTTTGTAGTGGGAGGAGAGAACTTTGGATGCGGCTCTTCCAGAGAGCAGGCACCGGGCGTTCTTAAGGCACTTGGAGTAAAGGCAGTCATTGCGAAATCTTTTGCGCGTATTTTCTTCCGTAATGCCATCAATATCGGACTTCCGGCAATTGTCTGTAAGGACCTCCCGGATGATGTGAAGACCGGAGATACCATGGAGCTTCATATGTCCGAGGGAACAGCGGTTGCCAACGGAAAGACTTATTCCTGCACAAAACTGCCGGAATACATGCAGAATATACTGAATCAGGGAGGACTTATCGCTTCTCTGAACCGTGAGGAGGAATAAGAGATGGGAATGACGATCGCAGAAAAAATCATCGCGGCAGCAGCCGGTGTGGACAGCGTAAAACCTGGAGATATCTATACGGTCCAGCTGGATCATCTGATGAGCAATGACGGAACCACACATCTGACTGTTGACATGTACAACAACAAATTAAAAAATCCACATATCGCAGACACAAAGAAACTGGTATTTATCGTAGACCACAACGTACCGTCTGACAGCCCGAAAACAGCAGCGTCCCAGAAAAAAATGAGAGATTTTGCAAGAGAGAACAACATTGATTTCTGGGAAGGAAAAGGCGTGTGTCATCAGATCATGATCGAGAATTATGTCCGTCCGGGACAGCTGATCTTTGGTGCAGACAGCCATACCTGTTCTTATGGAGCACTTGGCGCTTTCGGTACCGGTGTAGGATGTACAGACTTTCTTTATGGAATGGTAACCGGAACTTCCTGGGTTATGGTACCGGAAACTGTGAAATTCAACCTGACAGGGAAACTTCCTGAGGGTGTTTATGCAAGAGATCTGATCCTTACCATTATCGGAGAGATCGGAGCAAACGGATGTAATTATCAGGCAATGGAGTTTACCGGCGAAGGCGCCAAAACATTAAGCATCAGCGACCGTATGGCTCTCTGCAACATGGCTGTTGAGGCCGGTGCGAAGACCGGAATCTTTGAGGCAGATGACAAGGCTCTGGAATATCTGAAAGAGCATGGCCGTGAACCAAAAGCTGTATATCACAGCGATCCGGATGCTGTTTACGCAAGAGAGTACACCTTCGATCTTTCCAAAGTACGCCCGGTTGTAGCGAAACCGGACTTCGTTGACAATGTAGTTCCGGCTGAGGAAACCTGCGGCATCAAGATCAACGAGGCATTTCTTGGCTCCTGTAACAACGGCCGTATTGAAGACCTCCGTGTAGGCGCAGAGGTGATCAAGGGTAAAAAAGTTGCAGAAGGCGTTCGTTTCCTGGTCGTTCCTGCAAGCCAGACCATCTACCGCCAGGCATTAAAAGAAGGCCTGATCGATATCTTCATGGAAGCAGGCGCTATTGTGATGAACCCGAACTGCAGTGTATGCTGGGGAAGCTGCCAGGGTGTGATCGGTGAGAACGAGGTTCTTATCAGCACCGGAACACGTAACTTCAAGGGACGTGCCGGACATCCGAGCTCCAAGGTTTATCTGGGATCTGCGGCAACGGTTACCGCATCTGCCATTGCAGGTGAGATCGCAACTGCAGACAGAGTATAAAAACCTCAGAAAAGATATTCAGGAATAAACAGGAGAATATACATATGGAAGCATTTACAGGAAAAGTGTGGGTACTGGGCGATGATATTGACACCGATATCATCATTCCGACCGAGTATCTGGCGCTGAAAACCATTGACGATATGAAACAGTACGGATTCAGTCCCCTTCGCCCGGAGCTGGCAGGACAGATCCAGAAAGGTGACATTATTGTAGCAGGAAAGAACTTCGGCTGCGGTTCCTCCAGAGAGCAGGCACCGGAGATCATTAAAGCACTGGGCGTACAGTGTGTTATTGCGAAATCTTTTGCCCGGATCTTTTTCCGCAACTCCATCAACAACGGCCTTCTTCTTATCGAACAGCCGGATCTTCACGACAATGTGAAAGAGGGAGATGAAGTTACAGTTGTGATGAACGAGCATGTAGACCATAACGGAAAACAGTACCCGATTGCTTCTCTTCCGGAGAATCTGATGGATATTATTCAGGCTGGCGGACTTGTAAAAGCCATGCGCAAACTGAACGGTCTGGACTAAGACGGAAAGGAGAGAAATAATGGGTGAGACGATCATTGAGAAAATTATCAGACATAACACAGGCAAAGCAGTAAAGCCTGGCGATATCGTGACGGTCAATGTTGACAGAGTGATGATCCATGATATCTTTATTCCGTTTGTAGCGGACAAATTCGAGGAGATGGGCTTTCAGAAACTCTGGGATCCGGACAAAGTTGTTCTGATCTATGACCATCTTGTACCTGCAAGCCAGCAGGACGACACCAGACATTTCCATGTGGGAGATGCTTTTGCAGCCAAATATGGTATGAAAAACGTGCACAGAAGTGACGGTATCTGCCACCAGTTGATGACAGAGGCCGGTTACGTAAAACCTGGCAATATCGTATTTGGTACAGATAGCCACACTACCACTTACGGATGTGTCGGTGCATTTTCTTCCGGTATCGGATATACAGAGATGGCCAGCATCCTGGGAACAGGAACCATGTGGATCAAAGTTCCGGAAACCATTAAAGTTGTGATCGACGGAGAACTTCCGGAGAATGTGATGTCCAAGGATATCATCCTCCGCCTGATTGGCGACCTTCGTGCAGATGGTGCAACTTATCGTGCACTGGAATTTTCCGGAAGCACCATTGAGAACATGTCTGTGGCAAGTCGTATGACCATGGCAAACATGGCGATCGAGGCAGGTGCAAAATGTGCACTTTTCACACCGGATGAGAAGACTGCCGCTTACTGTGAGACAGAGCTTGATGAGTTCCAGAAGAGTCTTGTAGGCGATGAGGATGCCGTTTATATGAAGACCATGACTTATAAGGCAGAGGATTTTGTACCGGTTATGGCTTGTCCGTCACAGGTGGACAAGATCCGTGATGTCAGCGAGCTTCAGGGTGAGACCATCGATCAGGTATTTATCGGTTCCTGTACAAACGGACGTCTGGAAGATCTGATGGCAGCAGCAGAAGTCCTGAAGGGCAAAAAAGTTGCAGACTTTGTAAAACTGATCGTAACTCCTGCAAGCCGCAAGATCTACCGTCAGGCCATTGAACTTGGTATTCTGGATACGCTTGCTGAGGCAGGTGCCATCATCACACATCCGGGATGCGGACTTTGCTGTGGAAGAACCGGCGGAATTCTGACAGACGGGGAGAAGGTTGTGGCAACCAACAACCGTAATTTCCTGGGACGTATGGGAACTTCCAAGGTTCAGATCTATCTGGCATCTCCGAAAACTGCAGCAGCCTGTGCGATCGCAGGTAAGATCGTAATGCCGGAATAAGCAGCAGAAGATCCGTTCGGAAATACTGCTGACAGAAACATAAAAAAGAAACGTATGAAAGGACAGATTTTCGCGAGGAGTGGCAGTCTGTCTTTTTTTACCGGTTCAGGCGGATCCTGGATAAATTATTTTTACAGAAGAGGGGGATTCGTTGTATTATAATAACAGCCAATGTGACAACATAACATATAATACATAAGACTCGAGGGATAAGGGTATGGAGAAAAAATCAACCATCAGTAAAAAGACACTGAAGATCATACTTGGGATCTGTATTGCCGCAGCAATCCTGGCTGTGGCCGGGTTATTTAGCTACACATACATGGCAGATCACAACACACTGGGCCGGAAAATTTCCGTGTGGGGAGTGGAGGTTTCCAGGCTGGACGCAAAGCAGGCAGAAGAAAAAATTGCTGCGGAATTTGAAAACCGGCCGGTATCTTTTCAGGAAAATGACAAGGAGGTTTACAGCATGACGCTCAAAGATCTGGGGTACAGCCTCAATGAGGAAGATCTTCTGAATAAGCTTACAGACCTTCAGAAACAGAGAGAAGAGAACCGGAAGATTTTTCCAAAGGAAGAAAACGTAAATCTGGAATGCCAGATGGAGGAAGATGAGGAGCAGGAAAAACAGGCTCTGGATCTTTCCAATTTCGGAACGGAAGAAAGAAAATCTTCCACCGATGCATCCATTCAGTACAATGAGGAGAAAAAAGAATTCATCCTTGTGAAACAGGTACAGGGCACGGAGATTGATCCGGATAAACTGGAGACCACCGTGGACACAAATCTGAATGCGGCATTTGATACAGCTCTTCTTGGAGATACAATCACAATCCCGTTGAACAAACATGTATATATCAGCCCGGCAGTGACAGCAACAGAAGATATGGAAAATAAAGTTACAAGTCTGAACAGTCAGCTGAAAAAATACCGGAGTACTACAGTTACATACACATTTGGAAGTGAAACGGTTGTGCTGGATGCAGACACCATCAGTTCCTGGCTGAAAGCGGAAGGTGAGACCCTGACTCTGGATGAAGATGCCATCAAAACCTATATCAGCGATCTTGCCAACAAATACAATACCATTTATGTTCCCCGTACTTTCCATACCTCAACGGGAACGGACGTGACCATTGAGGGGAATGAGTATGGATACCGGATCGACCAGGACGGAGAGTACGCACAGCTTGTGGAAGATCTGAAAAGTGGTACTGCAGTTACCCGTGATCCCGTTTACAGCAAAACCGGTTATCAGAGAAACGGAACTGACGATCTTGCAGGCAGCTACATAGAAGTCAGCCTGGATGCCCAGCATCTGTGGCTTTATAAAGATGGAAACCTTGTGACAGAAACGGATATTGTCAGCGGAAAACCGGTGAAGGGCCGGGAAACATACCGTGGTGCATGGCCCATTGCCTATAAGGCAAGTCCTTTTAATCTGACCAGCGCGGAATATGGATATGATGTAAAAGTCAATTACTGGATGCCTTTTGTCTACGGACAGGGACTCCATGATGCTTCCTGGCAGTCCTCTTTTGGAGGAAACCGGTATAAGACCAACGGAAGCCACGGATGTATCAACCTGCCAAAGGATCAGGCGGCACTGATCTATGAGACGATTGATGCGGGATACCCGATCATTATTTACTGATTGAAAAAAGCTTCGGAGAGATCCGGAGCTTTTTTATGCCACAGGAAATTACAACACCGTGTCAGTAATGAGAAGAATTTTCAAAAGTGTGTTAAAAAAAACACAAGAAATTACTGGAAATGACTTGTAGAAATAAGAATATCGTGTTATGATGGTTTAAGAAATCGAGCTAATACACTTCTTAATTGCGGAGGAAGAGTGTTTTACCTCTTTTATTTGAGCACTTTTAAGAAAAATTCTCAAGTAAGTGTTAGTCAGGTTTCCTTTTTTTATGTATATATTGTTAAAAAATAAACAATATTTAGATAAAAAAGATGCATTTAAACCGTCAGATTTTAGACTAAG
Organism: Blautia sp. MCC283; assembly: GCF_018785565.1. Lineage (NCBI taxonomy): Bacteria > Bacillati > Bacillota > Clostridia > Lachnospirales > Lachnospiraceae > Blautia > Blautia sp. MCC283. The sequence continues at coordinate 43,511 of NZ_WQQB01000025.1, forward strand.
AAAGGATAATGAAAAGTATGAAGTACAGTTATTATCCGGGTTGCACCCTGAGAACAAAGGCCAAAGATCTGGATGAGTATGCCAGAGCCAGTGCCACAGCCCTTGGGTTTGAGCTTGAGGAGATCGAGGATTGGCAGTGCTGCGGTGGTGTTTATCCGCTTGGCACAGACGAGATCGCCACAAAGCTTTCTTCCGTCCGTGCGTTAAACCAGGCAAAAGAAAAAGGCCAGGATCTGGTGACGATCTGTTCAGCCTGTCATCATGTGATCAAGCGTGTCAATGATGATATGAAAAATGTGGAAGATATCCGGACCAGAGCCAACAATTATATGCAGTTGGAAGCTCCCTATGAAGGAGAGACAACCGTTCTCCATTATCTGGAGGTTCTCCGGGACAGAGTCGGTTTTGATAAACTGAAAGAAAAAGTAGTAAATCCTCTTACCGGAAAGAAGATCGGAGCCTATTACGGCTGTCTGCTTCTGAGACCTGGAAAGATCATGGCATTTGATGATCCGGAAAATCCAAGGATCATGGAGGATTTTATCCGTGCCCTTGGCGCTGAGCCTGTGATCTATCCTTACAGAAATGAATGCTGTGGAGGATATATATCCCTGAAAGAAAAAGAAATGTCACAGAATATGTGTGAAAAGATTGAAGAAAGCGCAGCAGGCTTTGGCGCAGATATGCTGATCACTGCCTGTCCGCTCTGCAAATACAATCTGAATAAAAATTCCGGAAATAAAATGCCGGTTTACTATTTTACAGAGCTTCTGGCAGAAGCCCTTGGCGTCAAAGAGGAGGTGGCAAAATGAGAGATAACCATTCTGCTGCGGAAAAAATAAAGGAGATCAGCGGGACCAATCCTCTGAAATGTATGAAGTGTGGCAAATGCTCTGCTACCTGCCCATCCTTTGACGAGATGGATATCAAGCCTCATCAGTTTGTGTCCTACGTGATCAATGAAAATATCGAAGCACTTGTAAATTCAGCATCCCTGTGGAAATGTCTTTCCTGTTTTGCCTGTGTGGAGCGCTGTCCGCGAGACGTAAAACCCGGAAAGATCATTGACGGGGCAAGACAGTTGGTTGTTCGGGAAAAAGGCGGAGACTATCTTTCACCAAATGAAATTCCGGAGCTTCTTGATCCGGATCTTCCTCAGCAGCTGCTGGTAAGTGCATTCAGAAGATACAGGAGGTGAGAACGTGCAGAGAATCGGTGTATTTGTCTGTCACTGCGGAAGTAATATTGCCGCTACGGTAGACGTAAAAAAAGTTGTGGAAGTCATAGCGAAAGAGCCGGGTGTTGTACACGCCGAGGATTACCAGTATATGTGTTCCGAGGCAGGTCAGTCCAGAATTCAGGAAGCCATCCGTGAAAAAAATCTCACAGGTGTGGTTGTCTGTTCCTGCTCCCCGCGTATGCATGAGGCAACTTTCCGCAAAGCAGCGGAAAAAGCAGGCCTGAATCCATACATGGTGGAGATCGCAAACATCCGTGAGCACTGTTCCTGGATCCACAAGGATATGCAGGAGGCTACGGAGAAGGCCGTGATCCTTGCAAGAGCAGCAGTAGCAAAAGTCAATTTAAATGCTCCTCTTCAGCCGGGAGAAAGCCGCGTTACAAAGAGAGCACTGATCATCGGAGGCGGTATCGCCGGAATCCAGACAGCTCTTGATATTGCTGACGCAGGCTATGAAGTTGATATTGTGGAAAAAACACCAAGTATCGGCGGAAGAATGTCACAGCTTGACAAAACCTTCCCTACTCTGGACTGTTCCGCATGTATCCTTACCCCGAAAATGGTGGAGGCTGCAGCTCACGAAAAGATCAATATCTATACATACAGTGAAGTGGAAAAGGTTTCTGGTTTCGTAGGAGATTTCACTGTTGATATCCGCAAAAAAGCACGTAGTGTCAACATGGACAAATGTACAGGCTGCGGTGTCTGCCAGGAGAAATGTCCGTCCAAAAAGATCCCTAACGAATTCAACAGAGGACTGAACAACCGGACAGCTATTTATACTCCGTTTGCCCAGGCCATCCCAAATGTTCCGGTGATCGACCGGGAGAATTGCCTGAAATTCAAGACAGGTAAATGTGGTGTCTGCTCCAAAGTATGTCAGGCAGGAGCCATTGATTACGATCAGCAGGATGAGATCGTAACACAGAAATACGGAGCAATCGTGGTGGCAACCGGATTTGATACCATCAAGCTTGACAAATATGATGAATACGCATACAGCCAGAGCAAGGATGTGATCACATCTCTGGAGCTGGAGCGTATCATGAATGCTGCAGGACCTACAAAAGGACATCTTGAGCGCCTTTCCGATGGAAAAGCACCGAAGGAGATCGTATTTATCCAGTGTGTTGGAAGCCGTTGCTCCGATGACCGTGGAAAGCCATACTGTTCCAAGATCTGCTGTATGTACACAGCTAAGCATGCCATGCTGATCCGTGATAAATATCCGGATACCAATGTGACGGTATTTTATATTGATGTCCGTACACCTGGTAAAAACTTCGATGAGTTTTACAGAAGAGCAGTTGAGCAGTATAACGTAAACTACATCAAAGGTCAGGTAGGAAAAGTGATCCCGCAGCCGGATGGAACACTTCTTGTTCAGGGCTCGGATCTTCTTGACAATAAGCAGATTTTCAAGAAAGCAGATATGGTAGTTCTTGCAACAGCCATTGAGCCGAATCCGGATGTACGTAAGATCGCTACCATGCTTACTGCAAGTATTGACACCAACAATTTCCTTACAGAAGCCCATGCAAAGCTTCGTCCTGTAGAATCACCGACAGCAGGAATTTTCCTTTCCGGTGTATGCCAGGGACCAAAGGATATCCCGGAGACAGTTGCCCAGGCAGGAGCTGCGGCTGTAAAGGCTATAGGACTTCTTGCAAAGGACAAGCTGACAACCAATCCATGTACGGCAAAATCCGACGAGCTTCTCTGTAACGGATGCTCTACCTGTGCAAATGTATGTCCTTACGGAGCGATTTCCTATGAGGAGAAACAGGTCAACGATCACGGTATCCGTGAGACAAGAAGAGTTGCGGTTGTCAATACAGCACTTTGCCAGGGCTGCGGTGCCTGCACAGTAGCCTGCCCGTCAGGAGCCATGGACCTTCAGGGCTTCTCCAACAGACAGATTATCGCGGAGGTGGATGCAATATGTCGATAGAAACAAAGGAAGAATTCAGACCAAAGATCGTGGCATTCTGCTGTAACTGGTGCAGCTACGCCGGAGCAGACCTTGCAGGAAGCAGCCGTTTGAGCTATCCGGCGGATGTAAAGATCATCCGTGTTCCATGTTCCTGCCGTGTCAATCCCATGTTCATCCTCCGTGCCTTTGAAAAAGGAGCCGATGGTGTGATCATGTGCGGATGCCATCCGGGAGACTGTCATTACAGTACCGGAAACTATTATGCAAGAAGACGTATGACACTTCTGTTTTCAATGCTGGATTATATTGGTGTGGAAAACGGAAGAACACGTGTGGAATGGGTATCTGCCGCAGAGGGCGTGAAATTTTCACAGACTATGAATGAGTTTGTTGAAAAGATCCATTCACTTGGTAAAAACGTGAGATTGGAGGATATAAGATGCAGGAGCTGATAAAACGTGCAAAAGAACTGCTTGCAGATGGCACGGTAGCCCGGGTTCTTGGGTGGAAAGCCGGAGATCTTGCCTTTAATCCGGAACCGGCCTATTTTGAGACACCGGAATCTCTGAAGGATTTTGTCTATGATGGATTCTGCGGTGCCAATTTAAGCAAATATATGATCGAAGCTTCCAAGCTGGAAGGAAAAACCATGGTCTGTCTGAAGCCCTGCGATACATATAGCTTTAACCAGCTTTTGAAAGAGCATCGTGTAGATAGAGAAAAAGCCTATATCGTAGGTGTTGGCTGTAAAGGAAAGCTGGATATTGAAAAGATCCGAAAAATGGGGATCAAGGGTATCCGGGGAATTTCCGGAGCAGAGATTACCGGAGATGCTGAGACATTGACTGTGGATACTGTTTACGGAGAAAAAACCTGTGCATACAAAGATGCCATGCTGGAACGCTGCCATGTATGTAAAGGAAAAGAGCATAAAATTTACGATGAACTGATCGGTGAGTCAAAGGAGACAAAGGACGCTGACCGTTTCGCAGAAGTTGAGCGGATCGAGGCAATGAGTCCGGAAGAAAAATTTGCATTCTGGCAGAGCGAGCTGAGTAAATGTATCCGCTGTAATGCCTGCCGTAATGTATGTCCGGCCTGCAGCTGCCGCAAATGCGTTTTTGACAGCAACAAGTTCGACAGCGCCCAGAAGGCAAATGTGGATTCCTTTGAGGAAAAGATGTTCCATGTGATCCGTGCCTTCCATGTAGCCGGAAGATGTACGGACTGTGGCGAGTGTAGCAGAGTTTGCCCGCAGGGAATTCCCCTTCATCTGTTTAACCGTAAGTTTATCAAGGATATTGATGCGTTTTACGGTGAGTATCAGGCAGGCGAGGATGCGGAGTCAAAGGGTCCGCTTACCAGCTTTACCTTTGAGGATGTAGAGCCAGGGATCGTGGCAGAAAGGGGATAATGTATGTATAAGATCGCAGTAGAAAATCTGCCGGCATTATTCCGGAAAATTGCCGCAGACCAGGAATTATATTTACCGGTAAAGGTAAGTGAACAGGTGAACTTCAAGGCATGGAGTGAGGATGCAGAAGTTTCCCTTGAAACACTGAAAACCGTGAAATCACCGAAGGATGCTTTCTTTCCGCAGAGTGAAAATCTCTATACCTGTAAAAAAGACGGAAAAAATATCAGCATTGAGCCTCAGGCACTGAAAGACCAGAATTTTGTTGTATTCGGAATGAGAGCCTGTGATGTACAGGGTGTGAAGGTTCTCGACAAGGTATTCCTTGGGGATCCGGTGGATACTTTTTACCAGGCAAGAAGAGAACATGGAACTATCGTAGCTCTTGCCTGTCATGAACCGGAGGAAAGCTGCTTCTGTAAAGTATTTGGTATTGATGCCGCAGATCCGGAAGCAGATGTTGCAGCCTGGATCATCGAGGGAGAACTTTTCTGGAAGCCTCTCACAGAAAAAGGAAATGCTCTGACAGAAGCTGTGAAGGAGCTTTTGGCAGATGCTGATGAGACAAAGGTAGAAGAGGAGAAGAAGGCAATCCGTGGTATTATCGAGCTTCTTCCATATACACATCTTTCACTGGAAGGATGGGCGCAGGAAGAATACATGGACCGTTTCAATTCTCCTGTATGGGAGAAACTGTACAAGCCTTGTCTTGCCTGCGGAACCTGTACCTTCGTATGTCCGACCTGTCAGTGCTATGACATTAAGGATTACGACACAGGGCACGGTGTTCACCGTTACCGCTGCTGGGATTCCTGCATGTACTCTGATTTTACCATGATGGCTCACGGAAACAACCGTACCAGCCAGATGCAGAGATTCCGTCAGAGATTTATGCATAAGCTTGTTTATTATCCGTTAAATAATGACGGCATGTTCTCCTGTGTTGGCTGCGGCCGCTGCGTGGAGAAATGTCCGGAATCTTTAAATATCGTAAAAGTCATCAAGGCCTTTGAAAAACAGGGAGGTGAAAAGAATGAGTGAATGTACCTGTCATAAAAATTATACACTGGATACGCTGATCCCCAAGGTTGGCGTGATCACAGATATCCGTCAGGAGACACCGGATGTAAAAACCTTCCGTGTGGAAGCTCCGGAGGGTGGAAAGCTTTTCGAGCATATGCCAGGACAGTGTGCCATGGTCTGTGCACCAGGCGTCAGTGAAGGTATGTTTTCCATTACTTCTTCTCCTACTGTAAAGGATTATCAGGAATTCAGTATCAAAAAATGCGGATCCCTTACCGATCATCTCCACAGCCTTCAGGTTGGAGATGAGATCGCAGTACGCGGACCATACGGAAATCATTTTCCGGTGGAAGATAAGTTAAAGGGAAAAAATCTCCTGTTTATCGCAGGTGGAATCGGTCTGGCACCTCTCCGTTCCGTGATCAATTATGTGCTGGATAACCGTGAGGATTACGGAACAGTAGATATTCTCTATGGTTCCCGTTCCGCAGATGATCTGGTGCAGCTTAAGGAAATCCAGGAAGTATGGATGAAAACAGAAGGTGTAAATGTATATCTTACCATTGACCGCGAGCAGGAAGGCTGGGACGGTCATGTAGGATTTGTTCCGAATTATCTGAAGGAGATTGGTTTTGATACCAATAAGACCGCTCTGGTCTGCGGCCCGCCTATCATGATCAAATTTGTTCTGGCAGGACTGGAAGAACTGGGCTTCTCCAGAGATCAGGTATACACCACACTGGAGCTTCGTATGAAATGCGGTGTCGGAAAATGCGGCCGCTGCAACATCGGAGACAAATACGTCTGCAAAGACGGCCCGGTATTCCGGTGCGATGAAATAGATGAATTGCCTAGTGAGTACTGATAAGCAAAAGAAAGGACTGGTAATCTCAAATGGAAAATAATATGGTAAACGTATATTTTTTCGGTAAAAAATACAGCGTTCCCGGTGATCTGACCATTATGACAGCTATGGAATATGCCGGTTATACATTAAAAAGAGGATGCGGCTGCAGACACGGATTCTGCGGTGCCTGCGCGACCATCTACAGGATCAAGGGACAGAATGAGCTGAAAACCTGTCTCGCCTGTCAGACACAGGTGCAGGAGGGAATGTATGTGGCAAGTATCCCGTTCTTCCCTACAGACAAGAGACTTTATAATATAGAAGATCTTAAGCCGAACCAGCAGGTAATGATGGAGCTTTATCCGGAGATCTACAGCTGCATCGGATGCAATGCCTGCACAAAGGCCTGTACACAGGACTTAAATGTCATGCAGTATATTGCATATGCGCAGAGAGGCGAGCTTGAAAAATGTGCAGAGGAATCCTTTGACTGTGTAAGCTGCGGCTGCTGTTCCGTAAGATGTCCAGCAGGAATTTCCCATCCGATGGTAGGCCTTCTGGCAAGACGTCTCACAGGCAAATACATCGCACCAAAAAGTGAGCATCTGGAGAAACGTGTGGAAGAGATCCACGAAGGTAAATTTGATGACATGATTGAGCAGATCATGCAGAAACCCATCACAGAGATGCAGGAACTTTACAACAGCAGAGAAATCGAGAAGTAGGAGGGCGTAAAACATGTATGCACCATATCCAGAAAATATGATGGAATCCATCAAAAAGGTAGAGGCTACAAGAGCAGAGCGTATGGCAACAGAGCCAAGACGTCTGAGTGCAGATGAGAAAGATGCTCTTCTCAAAAAATTCCATCCGGATTATAACCCGGATGCATTTGCAGAGATCAAGGTAGGACCGAACAAGGGACAGAAAGCACCACTGGAACTGACAAAAATGCTCCATTCAGAAAGCCGTCTGCTCAACGAAAAAATCGATCTTACAAAAATCGATTATGATGTAGATGTACTGATCATCGGCGGTGGCGGAGCAGGCTCTTCCTGTGCCATCGAGGCTCACAACGCAGGTGCCAACGTTATGATCGTTACAAAACTCCGTATCGGTGATGCCAACACTATGATGGCAGAAGGCGGGATCCAGGCAGCAGATAAAGAAAATGATTCCCCGGTACAGCATTATCTGGACTGCTTTGGAGGCGGACATTTTGCCGCAAAACCGGAGCTGGTAAAAAGACTGGTAATGGAAGCCCCGGATGCGATCAAATGGCTCAACGACCTTGGTGTTGAGTTTGATAAAGCAGAAGACGGAACCATGGTCACTACACATGGCGGCGGTACCTCCAGAAAGAGAATGCATGCTGCAAAGGATTATTCCGGATCAGAGATCATGCGTACTATCCGTGATGAGGTCTTAAATCTTAAGATCCCGGTAGTGGAATTTACCTCCGCCGTGGAGCTTCTGAAGGATGAAAAGGGACAGGTATCCGGCGCAGTTCTTCTTAACATGGAAACCGGAGACTATTCCGTTGCAAGAGCAAAAACAGTCGTAATTGCAACCGGTGGTGCAGGAAGAATGCATTACCAGGGATTCCCGACCTCCAATCACTACGGAGCAACTGCTGACGGACTCGTACTTGGATACAGAGCAGGCGCTTCCCTTCTTTACCAGGATTCTATCCAGTATCATCCAACAGGTGCGATCTATCCGTCACAGATCCTTGGTGCCCTGGTAACAGAGAAGGTTCGTTCCGTTGGTGCACAGCTTGTAAATGCAAACGGAGAAGCTTATATCCATCCGCTGGAAACCCGTGACGTAAATGCTTCCGGTGTTATCCGCGAGTGTGAGGAAGGCCGTGGCGTGGAAGTTCCAGGTGGACGAAAAGGTGTATGGCTGGATACTCCGATGATCGAGATCCTGGGCGGTGAGGGAACTATCGAAAAGAGGATCCCTGCCATGTTCCGTATGTACATGAATTACGGCATTGATATGAGAAAAGTCCCGATCGTGATCTACCCGACCCTTCATTATCAGAACGGCGGACTTGAGATCAACGGAGACGGCTTTACAAAAGAAATCCCGAACCTTCTGGTTGCAGGAGAGGCAGCAGGCGGAATCCACGGAAGAAACCGACTGATGGGAAATTCTCTTCTTGACGTGATCGTATTCGGACGAAATGCAGGTAAAAAAGCGGCTGCCAAATGCAAAGAGGTAGAGCTTGGAACCATGAATCTGGATCATATCAAAAAATATGAAGAGGATCTGAAAAACGCAGGAATCGACACAGGAGAAGTATCTCCTATGCTTTTGCCTAAATATGCTCGTCACGAGCGCTGAAAATGTGCTATTATAGTAGAAAACATATGAGATAAGCGAAAGGGGTCTATTATGAGAGAAATCGAAGTAAGCAGACTTACAGATGTCATCGAAAAACTCTGTATCGAAGCCAATGAGCATCTTCCGGAAGATGTGAAAGATGCCATCAAAACCTGCCGTGCCTGCGAGGACGGCGAGATCGCAAAAGGTGTCCTTGACAACATTATCGAGAATTTTGATATTGCGGACAGCGAGAATGTTCCGATCTGTCAGGATACAGGAATGGCATGTGTATTCCTGGAAATTGGTCAGGATGTCCATTTTACAGGCGGAGATCTGAATGAGGCTGTCAATGAAGGCGTACGCCGCGGATATGACAAAGGTTACCTCAGAAAATCCGTTGTCAAAGATCCTGTCCGTCGTGGAAATACAGGCGATAATACACCGGCAATGATCTACACAGAGATCGTTCCCGGAGATCAGGTAAAAGTTACTGTAGGACCAAAAGGTTTCGGAAGCGAGAACATGAGCCAGATCCGTATGTTCAAACCATCCGCAGGTCTTCAGGGAATCAAGGATTTTATTCTTGAGGTTGTAGAGACTGCAGGCCCGAACCCATGTCCGCCTATGGTAGTTGGCGTTGGTATCGGAGGAACTTTTGACAAATGTGCACTTCTCGCAAAGAAAGCGCTGATGCGTCCTCTGAACACAGAAAATCCGGATCCTTACTATGCAGACCTTGAAAAAGAGATGCTGGAAAAGATCAACAAGCTTGGCATCGGCCCACAGGGCTTTGGTGGAAAGACTACAGCCATCGGACTGAATATTGAGACTATGCCTACCCATATCGCAGGTATGCCATGTGCAGTGAACATCAACTGCCATGTAACACGTCATAAAACGGAGGTGCTTTAATATGGAAAGAAGAAAGATCACACTGCCTCTGACAAGAGAGCTGGCAAGAACTCTCCATGCAGGCGACCAGGTTTTACTGACAGGAACCATCTATACATCCCGTGACGCAGGTCACAAGAGAATGTGCGAGGCACTTGCAAAAGGAGAAAAGATCCCTTTTGACCCTACAGATGCTACCATTTACTATGTAGGTCCGACCCCGGCAAAACCAGGCGAAGTCATCGGCTCCGCAGGCCCTACAACCAGCGGCCGTATGGATGCCTATGCACCGACTATGATGTCCGTAGGCGCCAGAGGAATGATCGGAAAAGGTGCCCGCCTTCCGGAAGTCGTAGATGCAATGAAAAAATATGACGGCGTATATTTCGGAGCCATCGGCGGTGCAGGTGCACTTCTTGCAAAATGCATCAAAAAAGCAGAGCTTATCGCTTACGAAGACCTTGGAGCAGAAGCACTCCGCAAGCTTTATGTGGAAGACATGCCGCTTGTAGTCATCATTGACAGCGAGGGAAATAACCTTTACGAAGAGGGACGTGCAGAGTACCTGAAAGACCACGCAGAATAATCTTTTGCTCTACAATATGATATTGTGATATATTTCAAAAAGGAATAAAAAAAGGATAAAAGTCCGACAGTAAATGCTGAAAATCCGTGCAGAAGCATTTATTGTTGGGCTTTTTAATTTTATCATTTCACTTTCAATTTAATCATTCTTGAGAAAATGATCAAATTAAAGTTGACAATGATAAAATTGATTTATATACTTGAAGTAAATAAAATCCAAAAAGAGTTATAAAGAAGGTGATGAAAAATATATGAGACAGTTTGATTATCGGGAAAAGTGGAAAAGTCTGTTGACTCCTGAAATTGTATCTTATCTGACACAGATACATGAATTTAAAGGAGAACACACTCTTTTTATTGAGGCCAAAGCAGATACTCTTATACGATTAGTTGAAATCGCTAAAATTCAAAGTACGGAAAGTTCCAATAAAATAGAAGGTATTTATACATCAGACAGCAGATTGCGGGAATTGGTAAAAGATAAAACAAGGCCAAGGACAAGAAATGAACAGGAAATTGCCGGATACAGAGATGTATTGAATACAATTCATGAAAGCCATGACCATATCCCGCCAAAGTCTGCGATTATTTTACAGCTTCACAGAGATTTGTATAAATTTGAAAGCTACAATATTGGAGGGAAATATAAAACTGTAGATAATGTCATTGAGGAAGAAGATTCTCAGGGAATAAAAAAAATACGGTTTAAACCAGTACCGGCCTGGGAAACACCGGAAGCAATGGAAGAACTATGCAGAGCATTTGAAGAGGCAATGGCAACAGGAGAAATAGATCCACTTCTTTTGATTCCGATGTTTATTCTGGATTTCCTATGCATACATCCGTTTAATGACGGCAATGGAAGAATGAGCCGTTTACTTACACTGTTACTTTTGTACAGATCCGGCTATATTGTGGGAAAATATATCAGTATCGAGAGAATGATAGAAAATTCAAAGGAATTATACTATGAATGTTTAAGGGAAAGTTCTGAGAACTGGTATGAGAATAAGAATGATTATATACCATTTGTAAAATATATGCTTGGCGTTATCGCAGGAGCATACAGAGAGTTTTCTTCAAGAATAAAATTGCTGATAACGCAGAATATATCAAAACCGGAGCGAATAGAAGAGATTATAAAAAATACTCCGGGTACAATTACAAAAAAGGAAATCGCAGAAAAATGTCCGGATATCAGTGTGGTAACGATACAGAGAACACTGGCAGAATTACTGACAGCAGAAAAAATTTTAAAAATCGGCGGCGGCAGGTATACGAAATATACCTGGAATAATGAACGATAGATGGGAGATAAAAAATGATCACTGGTGAATTAAAAAACAAAATAGATGGTTTATGGGATATATTTGCGGCAGGAGGACTTGTCAATCCACTGGAAGTAATCGAACAGATTACATACCTGATGTTTATTCATGATCTGGATGATTCCGATAATATGCGTGCAAGAGAAAGTGCAATGCTTGGCTTGACATTTCAGAGTATTTTTTCCGGAGAAGTAAAAATAGGTGAGAGAACAATTGACGGAAGTCAGCTGAAATGGTCCGTATTCCATGATTTTCCGGCAGACAGAATGTATATGATCATGCAGGAATGGGTATTTCCGTTTATAAAAAATCTTCATAATGATAAAAACAGTGCATATTCCAAATATATGGACGATGCGATATTTAAGCTTCCGACACCACTCCTTTTATCCAAAGTGGTGGATTCTCTGGATGAAATTTACAAACTTATGAATGAAATCCAGACAGCAGATGTCAGAGGAGATGTATATGAATATCTTCTTTCAAAAATAGCTCAGTCCGGACGGAATGGACAGTTCCGTACACCAAGACATATTATCCGGATGATGGTTGAGATGATGGATCCGTCCAGTGATGAGGTTATCTGTGATCCGGCATGTGGAACCTCCGGATTTCTGGTTGCAGCAGGAGAATATCTGAAAGAAAAAAGAAAAGAAGAAATTTTTTATGATAAGCAGAAAAAAGATCATTACATGAATCATATGTTCCATGGGTACGATATGGACCGTACCATGCTTCGTATTGGAGCTATGAATATGATGACTCACGGAATAGAAAATCCTTATATTGAGTATCGGGACAGCTTATCTGATCAGAATACAGATAAAGATCAGTATTCTCTTGTGCTGGCAAATCCTCCTTTTAAAGGAAGCCTGGATGCAGAATCTGTTTCCGGAGATCTTCTTAAAGTTTGCAAGACAAAGAAAACAGAACTTTTATTTCTTGCTTTGTTCCTGAGGATTATGAAAATTGGAGGAAGATGCGCCTGTATTGTACCAGATGGTGTACTTTTCGGATCATCACGGGCACATAAATCCATCCGTAAGGAAATTGTTGAAAATCAGAGACTGGAAGCTGTAATATCTATGCCTTCCGGTGTATTTAAACCCTATGCAGGAGTATCCACAGCAATCCTTATTTTTACAAAAACAGAACACGGCGGAACTGATCAGGTATGGTTCTACGATATGGAAGCAGACGGATTCAGCCTGGACGATAAACGTACTCCTGTCACAGAAAATGACATTCCGGATATTGTAGAGCGTTTTAAAAACCTTGATAAAGAAGCAGAACGGAAACGAACAGACCAGTCATTTATGGTACCGAAAAAAGATATTGTAGAAAATGACTATGATCTCAGTATTAATAAATATAAAGAAATCGAATACACTCCGGTGGAATATCCGCCAACATCAGAAATCATGGCCAATATCCGGGAACTGGAGCTGGAGATTGGAAAAGAAATGGATGAGTTGGAGAGGTTGTTGGGATTATAGAAGAAAGGATGGCAGATTCGAAAATTCGGGTTTGTGTGGGAAGATAATGGCAAAATTAGTTGAGATAACGGGGAAGGCAATGTCTGGTGAATGGGGATTTGACGATGAGACTGGAAACGGAATTCCTGTTCTTAGAACGACCAATTTTACTAATGAAGGCGTTGTTGATTATAAAAATGTTGTTACGCGAACAATTATTAAGAAAAATATAGATGAAAAGTATCTTCGCCCGGGAGACGTTATTATTGAAAAATCGGGTGGAAGTGACAAGCAACCAGTTGGTAGAGTTGTTTATTTTAATGGCCCAGAAAAAACATACTTGTTTAATAATTTCACAGGTTTATTACGGGTGAAAGATCAAACACTGTGGTTTCCTAAATATATTTTTTACTCACTTTATGGAAATTACCGTAGAGGTGGAACAAGAGCATTTGAGAATAAAACTACGGGACTTCATAATCTAAAGGTGGATGATTATGTATCAAGATACGAGATAACTGAGCTTGATCACAAAAAACAGATTGAAGTATGTGAGTATCTTGATAAGATTTACAAAGTAATTAAACTTAGAGAAGAAGAATTACAGAAGTTAGATGATCTCATCAAAGCCCGATTTGTCGAGTTGTTTGGTGATCCAATAAAGAATCCGAAAGGATGGGATGTTGTAAAATTGTCGGAATGTCTGGAAAGAATTGATAATGGAAAAAGCTTTACATGTGATAGCAATGCACGAGAAGGCGCATTTCCGGCAATTCTTAAGTTAAGTGCTGCAACATATGGGGATTACAGACCATATGAAAATAAAGCTCTCTTGGATGAGAAGCAGTTTGTGGAATCTGTCGAAGTGCATAGAGGAGATTTGCTTTTTACAAGAAAGAATACACCTGATCTTGTTGGAATGGCAGCCTATGTTTTCGAAACACCAGAAAAACTTATGATGCCAGATTTGATATTTCGCTTAGTCACAAACGAGCGAATGACGCCCATATTCCTGTGGCAATTAATCAATAATAGAGAGTTTAGGCCGGTTATTCAAGGTATCTCTGGTGGATCAGCGAAATCTATGTCAAACATATCTAAGGAACGTTTGAAGAATATAGAGATTATCTGTCCAACGATTTCTGAGCAGAAGAAACTTGAGGGAGTGTTGGACCAAGTCAACAAATCAAAAGTTAAAGTGCAAAAAGCACTGGATGAAACACAAAAGTTGTTCGATAGTTTGATGCAACAATACTTTGGCTAGAAAGGGGAGAAGTTGAATGGCGATAATGACGGTGTATCATGGTGGATATCAGGCTGTAGAGAAACCGGAAATTAGAAAAGGTCGTAATACAAAAGATTTTGGAACCGGTTTTTACTGTACGATTATAAAAGAACAGGCTCAAAGATGGGCCAGGAGATATGATACGAAGGTTGTATCTGTCTATGATGTGCGTTTAAAATCGAATCTGAAAATAAAAGAATTCAAAGATATGACAGAAGAATGGTTGGATTTTATAATTGCATGTCGGAGTGGGAAAGACCATGAATATGATATTGTAATCGGTGCAATGGCAGACGATCAGATTTATAATTTTGTTTCTGATTACATGGACGGTACGATTACCAGAGAACAGTTCTGGGTTCTGGCAAAGTTCAAGTATCCAACTCATCAGATAGCATTTTGTTCCAAAGAATCATTGAAATGCCTGAAGTATAGAGATTGTGAGGTGCTATAAATGGCAGGAGAAGGACGTGAAAGCAAAAAAGATAATGATTTATTTTACACATGCAGCCTGATCGATTACATTGCCAGGAAAACAAAGAATACACGGGCAGATGTTGTAAATAAGCTTAGAAAGCAGAGGATTGATAAAATTTATGACCTGGCAGATGTCTATCATTGTGATAACATTGACAGAGTCAGTGATGATTTTATCGAAGAAGCAGGAATAAAAGAAGGAGATTTTGACAATGTGGGTGATTGTAAATACAGCATTCCATCACATTGGGACATTGGAAAAGTATATAAGCGGCTGATAAAAATGGTCGCTGCAGATGAGGGTATTGGGATTATAGAAGCTTTAATAAAAGTATACAATTCCTTTATCAGTGCAAAGATTGATGACTACAACAGCAGTGTATATTACGAAAATCCGTCATATATATTTGAATCGTATCGGGAAAACAAAATGCTATAAACAAAATGGTTGAAGGATGCTGGTATATTTTGAAAGGAGTATGCCAGTATGGAAGAAAAAATAGTAAAAATACTGAATGAAATGTCAGAATATCTGTCAATTACACAAATGAAAAAACTTCAGGAAGTAATCTTAAAAGTATGTGCAGAGGATGAAGCTGATAAAATGGAAATATCCAATACAGATTTTCTTAAAATGTTTTTGGATGCAAAGAAGATCGAAGGCTGTTCAGAAAGAACCATTCAATATTATAAAGTTACAGTAGAGCATTTGCTATCCCATATTGAAACATCTGTAAGGAAGATCACAACAGAGGAAATACGGACATATCTGGCAGAATATCAAAAAAATAATAAATGCTCAAATGTTACGGTGGATAACATTCGAAGAAACATTTCCAGCTTTTTCTCCTGGTTAGAGGAAGAAGATTATATTTTAAAAAGTCCTATGAAACGGATTCATAAGATTAAAACTAAAACGGTAGTAAAAAGCATTATTACAGATGAAGGGATTGAACGACTCAGGGATAACTGCAAAGAAATCAGGGATCTGGCAATTATAGATTTGCTATATTCTACAGGAATACGAGTAGGTGAACTGGTAAATCTGAATGTTGATGACATTGATTTGGAAGGGCGTGAGTGCATTGTATACGGAAAGGGAGACAAAGAGCGGCGTGTATATTTTGATGCAAAAGCGAAGGTGCATTTAAAAAAATATATTGATTACCGAAAAGATAATAATTCTGCATTGTTTGTGACCCTGGATGCACCACATGACAGGCTAAAAATAAGCGGAGTGGAAATTCGTTTAAGGGAATTAGGAAGACGAATTGATTTGGAACGCATTCATCCCCATAAATTTCGAAGAACCATGGCAACCAGAGCAATAGATAAAGGAATGCCAATAGAACAGGTGCAAAAAATATTAGGACATTCACAAATTGATACAACGATGCAGTATGCGATGGTGAATCAAAACAATGTCAAAACATCTCATCAGAAATATATGAGCTGAATTTTATTCAAATTCGGGTTTGTGTGGGAATTAAAAATGAAAAAGTTAATTGATATATGCGATATTCAATATGGATATGCATTTGATTCAGCATATTTTACAGAAAATTCTTGTTATCCACCTTTGGCTCGGATAAGAGATGTAAAAAGAGGATATTCAGAGACTTATTATTCAGGAGGTTACTCTGAAGAATATATTTTGGCATCAGGAGATCTGCTTGTGGGAATGGATGGGGAATTTAATATTGCCCGGTGGAAATGCGATGGAGCGCTATTAAACCAGAGAGTTTGTAGATTGCTTGCTAAAAAAGGAACAAATGAAGAATATCTTCGTTTTGCTATGATGAAAGTTCTTAAAGAAATTGAAAGAAGAACTGCATTTGTTACGGTAAAACATCTTTCTGCAAAGGAACTAAATAAATTGCAATTGGTTGTTCCAGACCTTTCAACACAAAATAAGGTTGCGGAAATACTTTCTCGATTAGAAAAAATAATTGGTTTACGCAGACAGGAATTGAAAAGATTGGATGACCTTATTAAAGCCCGATTTGTCGAGATGTTTGGGGATCCAATTTTGAACCCTAAAGGTTGGGAAATGGTCGCTGTTGGAGACATTGTAACGGATGTAAGATATGGAACAAGCAAGCCTGCTGTTGAAGGAGGTAAATATCCATATTTACGGATGAATAATCTTACTTCAGATGGACATTTAGATTTGAAAGACTTGAAATATATAGATATTTCAGATGATGAAATTGAAAAGTGTGTTGTGCGAAAAGGAGATGTCCTTTTTAATAGGACAAACAGCATTGAATTAGTTGGAAAGACTGCAGTTTTTGATTTGCCAGAAGATATGGTTATTGCAGGATATATTATACGAGTAAGGCTCAATGAAAAGTTGTTGCCTGAGATATTTTCTCAATATATGAACTTAGAAGCAATAAAGAGTATTCTTCGAGGAATGGCAAAAGGTGCAGTTAATCAGGCTAATATCAATGCTCAGGAATTGCAAAGTATCAAGGTCTATATTCCTAGTATGGAATTGCAAAATCAGTTTGTTGAGATGAAGGAGCAGGTAGACAAATCAAAATTTATCAATCAGCTTTTATAGAAAATGGAATTATATATGTCACGATACAATCGAGAAAGTGAAATAAAGCAAAAGAAATGTTTTATGAAGATACATGAGAGAAATTGCTTACTGCGAGGGGAATGAAATTTACAATGGTATATTTTCAGAAGGGGGTTAAATATGCAAAATGAAATAATCTTATTTGAAACTGCTGATAAGGAAATAAAATTAACTGTGTCTGTCAAAAATAATACCGTATGGCTTAATAGGAATCAGCTAGCTAAATTATTTGGAAGAGACGTAAAGACGATTGGTAAACATATTAATAATGCATTAAAAGAAGAACTGGATAATTCAGTTGTCGCAAATTTTGCGACAACTGCTTCAGATGGAAAGGTGTACCAAGTAGAACATTATAATTTAGTAGCAATTGATGATTACAGAGTCAGATCCAAAAGAAAAAGATATTATGGTTAATTTGGTAATGAATTTATTGGCAATGTAAAGTGAAGTAAAAGAGGGAGGTTTCACAATGGTAACAAACTTTGATTATTTAAAAAATGAATCAAAATTCTCTGCATTTGCGAATGTTGCCATCTCTGCGGAGAAGATCATATTAGCAGATCCGGATGCGAGTATTCTTAACAGCCGGCGGGCTATGGAATTTGCTGTGAAATGGTTGTATTCTGTGGAGAACAGTTTGCAGATTCCGTACCAGGATAACCTTCACACTTTGATGAATACAGAGGAATTCAGACAGTTAGTGGGACCGGATCTTTGGAAACGGATGGATTATATCCGCAGATGTGGAAATAGTGTGGCACATAGCAATAAAAAACCTGGCAGAGATGCAGCGATGCTCTGTCTTGAAAATCTGTCGATTTTTTTAGATTACGTTGCATATTGTTATGGAGAACAGTATCAGGAACATCCATTTGACAAATCGATTATTGATGGCAGAATTGAGAAGGCAAAGGTATCCAGGGAAACAGCCAGAAAAGCAAAGGAAACACTTCTGAAAGAACAAGAAAAAACTGCCCAGCAGGAACTGGATCTACAAAAACTGATGGCAGAAAATACTTTTCTCAGGGAAGAACTGTCCGCACGCCACGAGAAACAGCAGCAGACATATGTTCCGAAACCTCTGGATCTGTCTGAATATGAAACCAGAAAACTTTACATAGATTCCATGCTCATTGATGCAGGATGGACACAGGGAAAAGACTGGTTAAATGAGATGACTGTGACAGGAATGCCGAATAAATCAGGGATTGGACGTATTGATTATGTTCTCTATGATGATATGAATAAACCTCTGGCAATTATAGAAGCAAAACGTACCTGCAAGGATATTGCTGAGGGTAGGCAGCAGGCGAAACTTTACGCAGATCTGCTGGAAAAGAAATATGAACGACGTCCGGTAATTTTCCTTACCAATGGTTTTGAAACCCGGATCATAGACGGACAATATCCGGAAAGAAAATGTTCAGTTATTTATTCCAAACAGGATCTGGAGAAATGGTTTAACCTTTTGAGTATGCGGACAAGCCTGCAAAATATTTCTGTAGATAAAAAGATAGCAGACCGCTATTATCAGGAAGCCGCGATAAAAGCAGTATGCCAGAGCTTTGATGAAAAGAATCGGAGAAAAGCCCTGCTTGTTATGGCCACAGGTTCCGGAAAAACCAGAACAGTAATGGCTTTGTGCAAGGTACTGGTTGATGCGGGCTGGGTAAAGAATATACTTTTTCTGGCGGACAGAAATTCACTGGTAACACAGGCGAAAAGAAGTTTTGTAAACTGGATGCAGGATTTTTCCTGTACAAATCTGGTTGAAGAAAAGAATAATTATATGTCGCGATGTGTTTTCTCCACATATCAGACCATGATAAACTGTATTGATACGATAAATGACAAAGAAGGAAAAGTTTTTACCAGTGGCCATTTTGATCTGATCATTTGTGATGAAGCGCACAGATCCATTTATAATAAATATAAAGATATTTTTACATATTTTGATGCACTGCTTGTAGGACTTACCGCAACACCGAAAGATGAGATTGACAAAAATACATATGAAGTGTTTGAACTGGCAAACGGAGATCCCACTTATGGATATGATCTGGCGCAGGCGGTTAAGGATGGATATCTGGTTGATTATCTTTCGGTGGAATCCAGGGTGAAATTTATTGATCAGGGAATTGTATATGATGAACTTTCAGAAGCAGATAAAGAAATCTATGAAAATACTTTTGAAGACGAAAATGGAAAGCTTCCGGAAGCGATAAATTCGGCTGCATTGAATACCTGGATTTTTAACGAAGATACCATTAAAAAAATTCTTCATGTCCTGATGAGAGATGGAATTAAAATTGAATACGGACAGAAGATTGGAAAAACAATTATTTTTGCGAAAAATCATGATCATGCGGAAAAGATCCTTGAGATTTTTAATAAGGAATATCCGCATTTAAAGAATTATGCTATGGTGATCGATAACAGAATGAAATATGCACAGAGTGCAATTGATGAGTTTTCAGATCCGAAAAAACTACCGCAGATCGCAATTTCTGTAGATATGTTAGATACGGGAATTGATGTACCTGAAGTTCTTAATCTTGTATTCTTTAAGAAAGTTATGAGTAAAGCAAAATTCTGGCAGATGATCGGGCGAGGAACAAGACTATGCCCGGGATTGTTGGATGGGGAAGATAAGAAAAAGTTTTACATTTTCGATTTTTGTGGAAATTTTGAGTTTTTCCGAATGAATAAAGGAAAAGTGAGTGCGAATCTGATGGCGTTGCAAAGTGCGGTTTTTAATCTTCAGTTTGAGATTTCGTACAAGCTTCAGGATATTAAATATCAGACAGATAAATTAACTGCGTACAGGACTGCACTTGTAAAGCACATGACTGAAAAAGTAAAAGAGCTCCCAAGAGATAGTTTTACAGTTCGCCAACATTTGAAATATGTAGAATTATATTCAGAAGAGTCGAACTATCAGATGCTTACTTATGAAGATACTTTACTTGTACGGGAAGAGGTTGCACCCTTGATTTTGCCTGAAAGTGATGAAGTAACAGCAGTACGTTTTGATGCACTTATGTATGGAATAGAACTTGCATCTCTGGTTGGAAAGAAATATACAAGTGCGCGAAAAGATCTTTTAAAAAAGGTTTCCGGAATTGCCGGAGTGGCAAATATACCGGAGATTCAGGCACAGACAGAGCTGATCAATCAGATTTTGCATACAGATTATGTGGAAAATGCAGGAATCGATGAATTTGAAAATATCAGGGAAAATCTGAGAGATCTTATGAAGTATATTCCGGATAAGAGCAGGAATAAATATATGACCAATTTTACAGACGAAATTCTTTCAACGAAATGGAAAGAAGCAGAATTGGAAAACGATGATCTGGAAAATTATAAAGTACGGGTAGAATATTATGTCCGACAGCATCAGGATAACCATGTAATAGCTAAGCTGAAAAAGAATCAGTCACTTACAGAAAAAGATGTAGCTGAACTGGAAAAAATTCTCTGGAGCGAGCTTGGTACAAAAGAGGATTATGAAGCAGAATTTGGCAGAAAGCCATTGGGAGAATTTGTCAGAGAAATGGTAGGTCTTGATATGAATGCAGCAAAGGAAGCTTTTTCAAAGTATCTTGAGGATGTAAATCTGGACAGCAGGCAGATTTATTTTGTAAATCAGATCATTGAGTATATTGTTCATAATGGAATGATGAAAGATCTTTCTGTTTTGCTGGAATCTCCGTTTACGGATCGTGGGAGCATTTCGGAAATTTTTACAGATATGGGTGTTTGGCTTGGAATAAAAAAAGTCATTGATACGATCAACGCAAATGCTGCTGCATAAACATCCACCTCTGTAAACCATAAAATTTCAACCGGATTTACAATAAATTTAACCATAAATCCGGTTGACAAAACCCGGCCGGGAACGTTATAATGGCCGGGTTGATAAGATATTTTAAGAAAAAAGGCAGGTGAACAGAATGGACAGTTGTGATTCTCATGGGCGAAGTTGTAGCTCTCGGAGTGAAAGATGGAAAGAACAGAGAGGGATGAGAATGTTCCATTCTGTTTTAAGTGTACAGAATATTATGTCTGTATATCAGAAGGATATATATGACAGGATATATAGGTGACACCAGAATCTGTACGGTATTATTACATTATAATTGTAGCAGGATTATAATAGATATCTTTTTCATTCTTCTCATTCTGAGAATCTTACAGTAAGGCGATCATGTATAAATTCATTTCGCTTTATACTCAAATCCCAAGGAAACACAATCGAAAATCAAACAGCACATAGACATGCTTTAACATGTCTGTTTTTGGTGTGCGTGTTTTGTGCGAAACTATGTGAGGAGGATGAGAAAATGACAAAAAGAAATCAGGATTTTTCAAAAGATATTCTGAGTCTGATCCGAAGCAGTGTTTCTCCGGCAGTTTTAAGTGAAAGGCTGCAGGATTTCCACGAAAACGATCTGGCGGAAGTATTAAGAGAATTAAGCACTGCGGAGCGCAGCAGACTATACCGTATCCTGGAAAGCAGTATGCTGGCAGATGTTTTTGAATATCTGGAGGAAGAAGAAACTGCACAATATCTGGAAGAGATGGATGTAAAAAAAGCGGCAGCCATTCTTTCCAAAATGGAAACCGATGCCCTGGCAGATGTTTTAAAGCAGATCGATAAAGAAAAACGCAAGCTTCTGATCCAGCTTCTGGATGAACAGGTGCGGAAAGATATTGAAATGATCCGCTCCTTTGATGAGGATGAGATCGGAAGCAGAATGACAACGAATTGCATTGTGATCCGTGAAAACCTGACCGTAAAGCAGGCCATGAGTGAGCTGGTTTCCCAGGCGGCAGATAATGATAATATTTCTACGATCTTTGCAGTGACGGACAGAGGGGAGTTTTATGGAGCTCTAGATCTGAAGGACCTGATCACAGCAAGACAGGACCATCCTATGGAAGAGCTGATCGTAACTTCCTATCCATATGTGTATGGTACTGAGCAGATCGACGACTGTATGGAACGGCTGAAGGATTATTCTGAAGATTCTATTCCTGTATTGGACGATGACAATCGTTTCCTTGGAGTGATCACATCCGCAGGGATCATCGATCTGGTAGACGATGAGATGGGAGAGGATTATGCAAAGCTGGCTGGTCTGACTGCAGAGGAAGATCTGAAAGAACCTCTTTTTGAAAGCATGAAAAAAAGAATGCCCTGGCTGATCGTTCTTCTGGGTCTTGGTATGGTGGTATCTTCTGTTGTGGGAATATTTGAAAAAGTAGTTACCTGTCTGCCGATCATCATGTGTTTCCAGTCTCTGATCCTGGATATGGCAGGAAATGTTGGAACCCAGTCCCTGGCTGTAACCATCCGTGTACTGATGGATGAGACACTGACAGGCAGACAGAAAGCAGAGCTTGTGCTGAAGGAAATGCGGATCGGTCTTTGTAACGGTGGTCTGCTCGGTATCCTGTCTTTTGTGCTGATCGGATTGTATATTTTCTTATTCAAAGGAAAAACTCTCGTATTTGCCTATGCGGTATCCGGCTGCATCGGATTATCCCTGCTGGTGGCCATGCTGGTATCCAGTGCTGTGGGAACCTGCATACCACTGTTTTTCAAAAAGGTTGGTGTGGATCCGGCAGTAGCCTCAGGTCCGCTGATCACTACGGTGAACGATCTTGTAGCCGTGATAACATACTATGGAATGAGCTGGATCTTCCTGATCGAGATGTTCCACCTGGCTGGCTGAGAGGAAAATGCAGCTATGTTCATAAAAACAGACAGATATCAGAAATCTGTCGGATAACAGAAAAGTTACCGATACAAAAAAATTCCGGATCGAAAGATTCGGGATTTTTCTTTACATACAAACAGAAAGCTATTATAATAAAAGATACGCTTTGCCCGTTTAAAACGTTGCAGAAATAAATACAAACAACGGGCAGAAAAAGAGAACAAAACGATCACATGGGGTGATTGGGGAAAGGAAACAGTAACATGATAGTAACAATGATTGAAAAGGTCTATACATTTCTGTGGGGAGATCTGATAAGGATCCCGCTTCCGGGAGGAAGTACGCTGGGAATCTCACTTCTGATCCTGCTTCTGATTCCGACCGGTATTTATTTTACCATCAGGACAAAGCTTCTGCCGATCCGTCTTTTTCCGGATATGGTACGAGCCCTGTCAGAAAAGAAAAGTGACAAAAATAATCTTTCAGCATTTCAGACGCTGATTGTGTCTACAGCTACCCGTGTGGGAATGGGAAACCTGGTCGGTGTGGTAGCTGCGATCTCGGCAGGAGGTGCAGGAGCGGTATTCTGGATGTGGATCACGGCGCTGATCGGTTCCTCCACTGCTTTTATCGAAGCAACCCTGGCACAGCTCTATAAAGAAAAGGATCCTCTTTATGGTGGCTACAGGGGCGGTCCTGCCTACTATATCCACCGTTACTGGGAAGAAAAACAGGGCAGAAAACGAAAAAAGGTTCTGCTTTCCGTTCTGTTTGCTATTTCCGGCTTGATCTGCTGGTGTGGGATCAGTCAGGTTATCAGCAATTCCGTCACGGCGTCTTTCAAAAATGCTTTTGATATTCCGCCGATGTATACTACCATCGTGCTGGTAGTGATCGCAGCTGTGATCGTGCTTCGGAAGAATGCAACGGTTAAAGTTCTGGATCTTCTGGTGCCGGTGATGGCAGTGCTTTATTTTGTGATCACGCTGTTTATTATATTTACAAATCTTGGAAGTATGCCGGGAGTATTTAAACGGATTTTTGAAGAAGCTTTCGGATTTCGTCAGGCTGTTGCCGGCGGATTTGGCGTCGTGCTGATGAACGGAGTAAAAAGAGGCCTTTTTTCCAATGAGGCTGGAAGCGGCTCTGCTCCCTGTGCAGCAGCGGCAGCAGAATGTGACAGTCCGGTAAAAGCCGGATTTGTCCAGGCCCTGGGTGTATTTGTGGATACGATCGTGATCTGCAGCTGTACAGCTATGATCATGCTTTTGGCCCCGGAAGATCTGGTACAGGGGCTTTCCGGAATGGGACTTCTTCAGACTGCCATGCATTATCATATGGGGCAGTTTGGAGTGATCTTTATTGCTGCAACACTGTTTATGTTCAGCTTTTCCACATTCCTGGGAATCCTGTTTTATGCAAGAGGCAATGTGGCCTATCTTTTCGGTGATAACTGGGCATCCCAGACAGGGTATAAAGTACTGGCCCTTGTGATGCTGTTTATCGGCGGGATCGCAGCCTATACATTTGTGTGGGATCTGGGAGATGTGGGAATTGGTCTGATGACGATCTTTAATATTTTCATGTTATATCCTCTTGGGGAAAAAGCACTGAAAGAACTGAAGATTTACGAAGCAGAGAAAAAGAAAAAATAAAACAGATAAAAAGTCCGGCGGACTGTGACAGAAAAATGTCATGGTCCGCCAGAAAACTGTTTACAGACCCGGAAACTATATGGTAATATATCAAAGTAAAGCGATAAAAGAATAAAGAGTTCTGATGGCTATGCATATATACGTTGTGTATATGTAATGTGGATAAGACATAGATCAGGCTCTGTGAAATACCAGCGATCAGCTGGATGAAGAGGAGGATATGAAAATGTATATTACATGTCTGGACGTAGAAGGTGTACTGGTACCGGAGATCTGGATCGCATTTGCAGAGGCAAGCGGAATCCCGGAGCTTAAGAGAACAACCCGTGATGAGCCGGATTATGATAAGCTGATGAACTGGAGACTTGGAATTCTGAAAGAACATGGTCTGGGACTGAAAGAGATCCAGGAGACTATTGCAAAGATCGATCCCCTTCCGGGAGCAAAGGAATTTCTGGATGAGCTGAGATCTTTTTCCCAGGTGATACTGATCAGTGATACCTTTACACAGTTTGCAACTCCGCTGATGGAGAAGCTTGGACGGCCCACACTTTTCTGTAACACTCTGGAAGTGGCAGAGAACGGAGAGATCACAGGATTTAAGATGCGCTGTGAGAAATCCAAGCTTACGACTGTAAAAGCACTGCAGTCTATGGGATTTGACACCATTGCGAGCGGAGATTCCTACAATGATCTTGGAATGATCCAGGCAAGTAAAGCGGGATTTCTTTTCCGCAGTACAGAGCAGATTCGTGCAGATCATCCGGAAATTCCGGCCTATGAGGAGTATGATGAACTGCTTGCCGCGATCAGAGATGCAATGAAATAATATTCAGAATAACTCATTTAACCAAATCAAGTAAGTCCCCTGCGGGGTTGCGAAAAGCAATAAGCAGTGGGTGGGGACTTGCTTGTATCAGGAGGAGTGCAAGCTCCTCCTGATAAACTGCGGAGCAGTTATTTGGTGTAGAGCTACGTAGCGAAGCGGATTGCGAATATCCGCTTGATCCAAAAACAGGCGAAGAATCGACGAAGAGAAAAATAATGTCGATTTTGTGCCTGTTTTTTTGCTTTTTATATTAGAGAAGAGTATAATTGTATAAAATAGGTTTATTTTAAAAAACAATAAAAGTGAAAAAGAGGCGGGGCAAAAACTGTATGAGAACAATACTGGAATACACTGAAAACAATTTGATCTATATGATCGTACTGTGGGGCGTGATGATCCTGGCAGCTGTTTTCTGGAATCTCTACCGAAGAGAAAAGAAGGCGGCGAGAAAGGCCAGAGAAGAACTGAGGGGTGGAAAGAAATTTTACAGCTCTTTCGAAAACAACCGGAAGACAGCTTATGTTTTTGTCAGTGAGAAGAACAGAAAGGTGCTGTACGCGACACCGAATCTGGAGCTGGTAACCGGAATCCGACCGGATGATCTGAAAACGGATACAGAACTTATGACAGGTCTCATTGTACGAAAAGAAGCCAGAGAGATTGCAAAACAGCTGAATGCCTGGAATAAAGAACAGGAATTTTCCAGTGAAGTGAATTATCACAGAAGCGGAGAGAAAGAACTGCGGCGTGGACAGATACAGATCCTGTACTGTGAAAAGGATGGCGGTTATCTTCTGATTCTTTCGGATATTACAGAAGAATATGAAAAACGCCAGGAAATGGAACGGGAACTTATTACTGCCCAAAAGGAAAGTCAGTCCAAGACGGACTTCCTCTCTCAGATGTCTCACGAAATCCGTACACCGATGAATGGAATCCTGGGTATGCTGAGCCTTCTGAAAACCCATTTAAATCAGCCGGCAGCGGCAGAGGAATATCTTGCAAAAACAGAAAATCTGTCACATTTTCTTCTGACTCTGATCAACGATATCCTGGATATGTCCCGAATCGAAAGCGGCAAGGTTCAGCTGGAAGAAATTCCCTTTTCGCTGGAACAGCTGGTTGATAAACTGGATTCCATGTTCCGCAGTACTGCAGAAGCCAAGGGTATCAACTGGAAGATCGAGATGCAGGATTTTGATGTAAAATACGTGATTGGTGATGAGATGCGTCTCAGTCAGGTTATTATCAATTTCATTTCCAATGCCAATAAATTTACTCCGCCTGGAGGAACGGTAGAGGTTCTGTTTCGGCAGATGGACCGGATTGGAAATGATCTTCATTTTATGATCCGTGTCAGTGATACGGGAAAGGGAATCAAAGAAGACTTCCTCAGCAAGATCTTCCGGCCGTTTGAGCAGGAGGATGCATCTACGGCACATAACTATGGTGGAAGTGGTCTTGGAATGGCCATTGCAGACAGTATGGTACGTCTGATGAACGGGCAGATTCTGGTAGAAAGTGAAGAGGGAAAGGGAACCGAGTTCAGTGTATATCTTTTCCTGCCGATAGCAGAAGTGCAGGAACAGAATGAGGGCACGGAGATAACGGAAGCGGAAGATCCTGCGAAGACACGTGCGATAGAAGCATTCACACTGAAAGGAGTCCGGATCCTTCTTGCGGAAGATAATGATATCAATGCAGAGATCGCAATGGAGATCCTGGCCATGGAAGGTGCAGTTCTTACAAGAGCCTGCGATGGCGCGGAAGTTGTAAAAATGTTTAAAGAAAGTAGGCCATATACTTTTGATGTGATCCTCATGGATATCCAGATGCCGAAGATGGACGGATGGGAAGCGACCAGGGTGATCCGGAAGATGAAACGGGAAGATTCCGATCTTCCGATCCTTGCCATGTCAGCCAACGCTTTTCTGGAAGACCGGAGAAAATCTCTGGAATCCGGCATGAATGGCCATATCAGCAAACCGGTAGATTACGATGAAGTACGCAGGATCATCGGGGAACAGCTTTGGGCAGTAAGGAGCCATTAAATGAAAAAAATAACAAAAAAGAAAACGTTAACGGCTGTAACAGGAGCTACGGTTATTGGAGTTGCCGCAGCTGCTTTGGTAAATGGATCAAAACTGGATTCGGTATTCAACCCCGGTAAATTCGAAAAATTCGAAAATAATTATAAATCAGAAGAATATGATTATGTGGCCGGTGATGGAGAAGAAACAGACATTGCCGGTGATAATGTAAAGGATAAGCAAAAAACCAGCGGAGACGATCTTCAGGTACTTCAGCTGAAAAAGCAGGAAAATGGAAATTTGAAGGACAACAGCAGTTTTGGGATCGCAGATAGTGCAAATGATCAGAAACAAGATGATTCCGCAGATTCACAGAATAATGAAAATGCTGCAAATGGTGTGGAACTTTCTCAGGCCGATAATACAGATAACACAGAGAAAACGATCCAGAACAGTAATGGCGCCAACGGAAATGGCAGTTTTGTAAACAAGGCAGGGAATGGAAACGGCTCCGATGGAAACGGCAGTGGTGGAGGAAACTCACAGACCAAAGTTACAGGTACTCCTACACCGACTCTAGGTACCGGAGGAACTTCCACGGTAACGCCAGCTCCCACCAGTGCGCCGGTTTCAACACCAACGCCTGCGGCAACGCCAACGCCAACACAGGCTCCGGCAGAACCAACTCCAGCAGAGCCCACTCCCATACCTGCGACACCAACGCCAACACAGGCTCCTGAGACACCAACACCAGTGCCTGCGACGCCAACGCCAACTCCAAATCCGTGGAAGACGGATAAAGATACAGTAATAACGGAAGATGGAGAACTTGTTAAGCTGAGTGCGGAAATTACAAAAGAATATTATACTTTCGGAGAAACTTATCAGGCAGAAGACGGCATAGTTACAGCAACCTTTAAAAAAGACGGCAAAACAAAAGAAAAAGTTCTGAATTATGGAGGCCCTGACGGATATAGTGTAACGCTTCCCACGGTTGAGGCAGGAGGACGGTTTGCTACATTTTCTTACAGAGGAATGTCTGCAAGCGCATATTATACCGTATTGAAAAGTAATCTGGTACTCAATTATATGGTAAGCTATTCCAATGATAATAAGATCTATTCCCAGAATTTTCCGGGAACAATGCTCGAAAACAGCAAAGGAGAGGAGTTTTACAGTGCTCTGAAGAAATATACAGAAGTTCCATATAATTATGCCAAGAAGGGAAAGTATGTAGATCTTGTGGAGGTACATAAGCGGTATATTGCGGTCTTGGGAGATCCTGCGATCCAAACAGCTTTTCACAGCGATGAAGCGCAGAATATCAGTGCCAACTACAAAAATATTGTATTTCTTGAGAATAAAGATGGTTATCTTACAAATATGCTCCAGGGATTCCGGTGGACATCTTCCAATACCCTGATGGATACAGAAAGAGCGTACCTCTATTATCCTGTCGCAAACTGGGATTATTTAACCAGAAATGTGGTGGATTATATCAGCGAGGTTCCGGATGGATATAAGATCCGCCGTGTGACAGAGAATGAAGGAACAGTGCAGTATACAGCAGATCAGGTCCTGGAAAAGTACACAGGTACAGATTCTGTGCTGACAGTTCCCATGGGAGTTACCAAAGTAAAGTTAAATGAGAAAAACACATCCGTGAAAACATTTGCCATTACACAGGGTGTACAGGAAATGGATATCTCCTCAATCAGTGAGAATCTGCCGGATTTGCAGGAGTATCAGGTGGCAGACGGAGATGAACTCCATGTGGATCTCAGTATTTCTGATGGTATTCTTTACAGCAGGGACGGAAAAACACTGTTGTCAGTTCCGGCAGGAAGAAAAAATGTGGAAATCCCGGCAACCGTCACAATACTGGGAAAGGGATGTTTCGATGGCCTGTCAAAAGATGCTGTTGTCACATTTAAAGGCGAAAATCCACCTGTGCTGAAGGGGGAAACCGGTTTTTCAGGAACCATAAAGGTTGCGGATTCCCGGTACGATCTGATCTGCAAGAATTATATGTTCGCTTTTGGAAAAGAATGCGGCAATCTTGTGTTTGAAACAGAAAACGGACAGAAGGATCTTTATACATATGACAGTGAACATTCAATTTTGCTTGAAAAGAACGGAGATGGGGTTCTGGCAGCTATTCCGCAGAAGACACATGGAGAATATACAGTACCGGAAAATGTGAGATCAGTCGGAGCAGGAGTTTTTGCGGACTGTGGTTTCCTTACGGATATCATTCTGGGAGAAAATGTTGAAGAACTGAAAGAAAACAGTATGGTGCTTTCAGGCCGTGTGGTTTCGGTTACCGTGCAGAATCCGGATCTGAAGATCACAGACCATATTTTCGGTACTTCCGGTACTGATAAAGTAAATCTGGATCTGAAGATTTATGTGCCGGGTGAGGATTATGAACGTATGCTGGAATCCTGGGGCAGCATTCTTGATCCTATTTACGGAGAGGGAACTGCCAGGGCACTGTTATATACAGAGAACAGCAGCTATATCTATGAGGATGGAGCGAAGTATCAGCAGATTTTTACAGAGGGAAATATCGCCTATCGTCTGGTGTGGGTTTATCAGACCGACAGGACCGCATTTCGGATCAAGGAGGGAACGGTGGAAATTGCATCAGGCGCCCTTTATGGATGCGATGATCTGGAAATTCTTCTGATCCCGGAATCCGTAGAAACGGCAGGAGAGGATTTCCTTGGGAATCTTAACAGCCTGGAAATGGTTGCATCTGAAAATAAAACACTTTTTAAGAAGGAAACCTACGGTGCGTCATCCGATGTGGAGATCCTGACAGCTGGAGATGAATTTACAGGTTTTGGATGGGATGACGGAATCCTGTATGGAAGTACTGCAGATGGATGGACACTTCTCAATGTGCCGACAGATTATACAGAACATGTAAAAATATGGATGAATACGACTGTTCTTTATAAGAATGCAATGAAGGACTGTGATTTTCCCAACGGATTTCATATACAGGATGATATGGCACTTCAGAAAATCGGAGATTCCTGTTTTGAAAACTGCAAAGGAGAGTTCTATTATGACTTTACCGGCTGTCTTAATCTTACAGAAATCGGAGACTATGCATTTCGTAACTGTGTCAATGCACCGAAGATCATTGTGGAAAATAGTGTGAAAAAGATTGGAAAGGGTGCCTTTTATAACTGTACTGCTCTGGAGTCAGTTACTGCGCCAGGTGTTGTGGAGATCGGAGATGAAGCTTTTTACGGATGTGGAAGTATGATGAAGACAGATATTTTTTCATCTGTAGAAGTGATAGGTAACAGTGCTTTTTACGGCTGTTCCGGCCTTACAGAGGTGGTTCTTCCGGAAACTTTAAGCAGCATGGGAGAAAGCTGTTTCGAGAACTGCACCATGTTAAAAAGGGTGGTGCTGGACGGAATGCTTCAGGGAATCAGCCGGTACTGTTTTTATGGCTGTCGTACACTGACGGATGTCGTATTCCAGGATTCCATGACAAGGAGTGGAACACTGCAGGGAATTGGCGTGCGTGCTTTCGGTATGTGCACAAGCCTTGAAACAATGGATTTCAGTGAACAGACTACCCTGGAAGTTATGGGAGCAAGTACTTTTGAGAACTGTATAAGGCTGACAACCGTAAGGCTTCCGGAAAACCTGGAACAGATCCCGGATTATTGCTTTGAAGGCTGTGAGAACCTTTCCATCCTGCAGACCAAAGCAGACCATGTAACCGCTCTGGGTGAAAATATATTCGGAGAGCGGGAAGAACTGCCGAAATTTCTTCATATCTGGGTAAAACCGGAGATGGTGGAAACTTATCTGAATGCATATCAGCCAGTGCTTGATCCGGTTTACGGCGAGGGTACAACTGCTCAGGTTCTGGGTGAGATCAATGAGAAACAGGAGATCATCAGGGGAGTACTTTTTGAAAATACAGAAGAAGGCCATGTCCTGAAAAAAGCATCCACAGAATTAAGTGGAGAATATGTGCTTCCGGAAGATACCGTGGGTATTGCGGAGGATGCGTTTGAAGGATGCGATAAAATAACAGCATTTTATACTGCAGAGGGAACCAATGTTGCGCTGGGTGACCGTTGCTTCAAGGGCTGTACCGGTCTGCAGCTGGTGAGACTTCTTGGAAATATTACAGAATGGGGCGATGAGACCTTTATGGACTGTACCAGCCTTGTGACGTTAAGCCTTGGCAATACAGGCGCTCAGATCCCACGTATCGGTACCCGCGCATTTAAAAACTGTACGTCACTGGCCAGGGAGTCGCAGATTGAGATCCGTGCAGCGATAAATGTCTATGGTGAGGAATGTTTCGCAGGCTGTACTTCTCTTGCTGCGGTTGCATATACAGTTGTTGCGAGAGGTTCCCTGCAGGTGATCGAAGATGGTGCTTTCCGTGACTGTGTCAGCCTGAAGGTACTTCTGACCTCTCAGATGAGTTCTCTGACTTATATCGGGGCTTATGCCTTTGCCAACTGCGATACCCTGAAACAGCCGGCAGTTCCCGCAAAAGTGACCCATGTGGGAGAGGGCTGCTTCATGGACTGTGATAATATCCAGTATGTAAGTTTTTATGGAGCTATCGAAGAATATCCGAAATATTGTTTCAAAGACTGTACGAAACTGATCCGTACAGGTGGTACGGCTGCTGCGTTTAACGGTCTGAAGCGGATCGGTGAGGAGGCGTATGCAGGCTGTGCATCTTTAAGCACCTCTACAAGCTGGAATCTGGGAAGATATGCCAATCTGGAACAGATTGGAGACAGGGCTTTTTACGGATGCAGTGCGATGTCTGACCAGGTATTGGATGCGAAAGGTAATTTTGTGCAGAATGTCATACTGACAGGCAGTCTGAATCAGATCGGAGCGTCTGCTTTTGACGGATGCACTGCGATGCATAAACTCTGGCTTCAGGCAACACAGCCGCCGGTATTTGGAGCTTTTTCCACCAGCAGTATGGCGGAAGATTATCAGATCCTTGTGCCTGACAGCCAGGAAGACGGTGACAGCATTTATAAGACATATCTGGAAACACTTACCGGAATCCTCGGAAAAGATGAAGCATACCGGATCCTGGACTCCTTTTCTGATGGTGCAAAAGCACGTCAGGCAGCAGCTATTTCCGAGATCGAGATCACGGTGCCCGGGGATGGAAGTGCTGATACAGTGGAAGCAGCAGGAACAACAGAGGAACAGGAGACACCGGGAGTGATCGAGGAAGTTCCGGAAAATCCACAGCCGGAAGAAATACCGGAAGAAGAACCGGAAAAACCAGAGGAGCCGGAAGATCCGGGAACAACAGAGGAGCCGGAGCCATCAACCGATGAAAATATTTCTGATGGATCATCGGAGGAAACATCTCAGGAACAGACAGAACAAAGTGAACAGACGGAAGAAAGCATCACTGCGGTACAGCGGGCAGAAAGCGGAAAATTAACAGAAGAAGCCAAGGAGAGGGAATCATGATCATAGAACAGTCAGAGCAGGTAATGAAAGAAATCAAAAAGGTATTTATCGGAAAGGATGAGATCATAGAAAAGGTACTGATGGCTATTTACGCAGGTGGTCATATCCTTCTTGAAGATGCGCCGGGAGTAGGAAAGACAACCCTTGCCCTTGCTTTTTCAAGAGCACTTGGGCTTTCTTACAAACGTATCCAGTTTACACCGGATACCATGCCTTCCGATATTACCGGATTCAGTGTATACAATAAAAACACCGGTGAACTGGAATATAAACCAGGAGCTGCAGACTGTCATCTGCTTCTTGGTGATGAGATCAACCGTACTTCTCCGAAAACCCAGGCAGCTCTTCTTGAGGTCATGGAGGAAGGCAGTGTTACTGTAGATGGTATTACCCATGTGCTTCCGAAGCCATTTATCTGTATTGCCACACAGAATCACTACGGAACTGCCGGAACTCAGGCACTGCCGGAATCTCAGATGGACCGTTTCATGGTGCGTTTAAGCATTGGTTATCCGGAGAGAGACAGTCAGGTACAGATTCTGAAAAGCAGAAGAGGCAGTGGCGATATGGATCTGGTGAAAACGAGAATGAATCTGGATGATGTAAAGGAAATCCAGGGATACTTGTATTCTATTCGGATCGTAGATGAAATCCTTTATTATATTTCTGATCTCTGTGCTGCAACAAGAGAGCATTCCATGGTAGAGCTTGGTGTCAGTCCACGAGGCGCGGCGGCACTGGCGCAGCTGGCCCGTGCCCGTGCTGTGCTGCGGGAGAGAGATTATGTTGTTCCGGATGATGTACGTGAGATTTTTGAGGATGTATGTGCACATCGTCTGGTTATGAAACCGCAGGCAAAGATCGAGGGCATCACAGCACATGATGTACTGAGCCAGGTTCTTAAAGAGGTTCCAGGTCCTGCATTTGGAAGGAAGCAGAAATAATATGCGTAGATATCGAATCTGGTACGGGGCGGCAATGGTGGCTGCCCTGCTAATTTATATCATATCCAACCGAAGTGAAGCACTTACGGTTCTTCTGTGTCTGGTTGTTGTGCCGGTCCTCTCTTTTGTGATCGAACTGGTAAGCTTAAATGGATTTAAAATGGAATATAGTGTAAAATCTTCCTGTCATGTTGGACAGGAGATTCCCCTGGAAATCCGGATAAGCAAAAAAAACAGGGGCCCTCTTGGAAGGATCCAGCTGAAAATTCAGATTAAAAACACGATGTATGGAGAAGAAAAAACGCAGACAGTGATCCTATGTGCTTCCGAAAAGAAAAACGCGCAGTTTCAGCACCTGATCAAAATGGAAAACTGTGGATGTGTCAGGATCACGGTGTTACATGTGAAATGCTATGATCACCTGGGGATCTTCTGCTGGACCAGACCAGGCGCATCACAGAAGGAAGTGCTGGTGTATCCGGCGCAGCTGCAGTTAAATACACAGCTTCTGCGGCGGCCTGAAACGATCATATCCGGAGAGCTTTATGACCAGAACCGAAAAGGGCAGGATGTAAGCGAAGTGTCAGGGCTCCGGGAATATGAAAAAGGTGATTCGCTGGGAAGCATTCACTGGAAACTGTCTTCCAAGATCGATACTCTGGTTGTGCGGGAGTTTGGCTATCCGGCCAATTATAATATTCTGGTCTTATATAATGTAATGGCAATTTTCGGGGAAAACGAAATTTCCAATCAGCGCAATGATGCAGTCCTTGCTTTTACGTCTGCTCTGAGCCGGAGTATGGTAGAGCGGAATCTGGAGCATAATGTTGGCTGTGCGGCCGGAGAACTGCAGGATTTTCCGGTTTATTCTCTGGCAACCTGTGAACAAATGGTGCTGAATCTTCTGTGCCGTCCTGTTCATGAGAAGAATGGCAGGGACTCTCTGTATCGTTTTCTTCAGACAGATATCCGGCGCAAATATACCAAGATCATTTATATTACACCGGAATATGAAGAAAGCGCAGCACGACAGCTTTCCAGAGAACTTGATCTTACGATCATTCAGGTAAACCAGGACGACGGAAAAGAATATATGGCAACAGAGGGATATTCCGTCATCCCTGTGGATGCAGAAACTTACCAGAAAAAAGCATATAACATTGTAATATAGCCGGGGAAGAGAAGATGAGCATGAAAAAAAATGAGATTTTTGTTCTCAATGAGACAGAAGAGAAAAAAAACAGAATATCGGAACCGGTACTGATTTTTCTTGTGCTGGCAGGAATCCTGCTTTTTCTGAGGGACTTCAGTTATTCTGTGTGGTGTCTGGCTGCTGCTTTTTTTGTTGGTGCAGTGGTGACAGTACTGTACTGTATCACTGAAAGATCGGAAAAAGCGGCAGGGAGAATGAAGACAATATTATATGTTTCCGGGATCGCACTTTTTCTGGTAACAATTACGGTCACTACGCAGGGAATCTTTTATCTTGCAGACTGTTTTCTGGGAATGTGGAATTCCCGTTTCGGAACGGAAGCAACGCTGTTTGCGGTGGGAAGCAATGCAGGGATTGGCTCCGTGATCCTGTGGGCTTTGTTTGCGGAAGCAGTAGTTTCGTTTCTGTTTTCCCAGGTTAAAAAGAATAACATCTATGGAATTATGATTTTTATGATACCATCTGCTGCATGTGGCCTGATTCTTGGAAGCAGCAGTATGTGGCTGGCGGTTCTTTTATCGCTGGCAGGATTTTTTGGCGTTTTTATTGTATACAGTACCAGAGGACAGAATTTTGGCCTGAGGGGAATTTCTGCGATCGCATTGATCGCTGTAGTTGTGGGCGTTGTAAGTTTTCTTACAGGAGGATATCAGAAATCCGTAAAGCTGGAACAGTGGAAGCAGAAAATCTCCGCAGATGTTGAGAAATTCCGTTATGGTGAAGATTCACTTCCGCAGGGAGATCTGAGAAAAGAAGCGGAACTTCTTGACCGGGAGGAAGAAACACTGAAGCTTACAATGAACCAGCCACAGGAGTTGTATCTTCGTGGATTCGTAGGAGGTTCTTATGATGGCATGCAGTGGAATGGGATTCCGTACTCTTCATACGAAGGAGAATATGAGGGTATGCTGCGCTGGCTGAAGCAGAACAGTTTTTCGCCGCTGAGCCAGTTTGCGGTCTACGATAAACTGAATGCTCAGGCTTCCGGAAATAACTCCGGTTATATGCAGGTGTCCGTCGAAAATACAGGCGCATACCGGAAATATGTATATCTGCCGGCTGTAGCAGAAGCGTGGGAGAACGGTGTGGAGCACAAAGACTGGAATGTGGAATCCAGAAGCTTTTTTGGTGCACGCAGATATCAGTTCCAGGTATCAGAAGGAGAGGCAACTGCAGATAGTATGATTCCCGGAAACTGGCTTGAAAATCCGTCTGACAGCAGACAGGAAAGTTACGTAAAAGCAGAAAATGTTTATCATTCATTTGTCCTGGATTCTTATACAGATATCAGTGATGAGCTGAAAGAAAGGATCCTGGCGGAATTTTTTGCAGAGGATCAGGATCCGGAAGAGATGGATTTCGACGAACTGACAACGCAGATCCGTCAGGCTCTGAGAAATCATATACGATATACAGATATTCCACAGGATATGCCGGAAAACGAAGATATGGTAAACTGGATTCTGGATGGTCAGAAAGAGGGAAACGCCGTTGCCTTTGCTACGGCAGCAGTTATGGCCTACAGGGCAGCCGGGTATCCGGCCAGATACACAGAGGGTTATCACTTGTCTGATATGGATGCACAGGCAGCTTCCGATGCAGGCGAAAAGGAGGTCATACTTACCACAAAGAATGCACATGCCTGGGCAGAGGTTTATATTGCAGGTCTTGGCTGGATGCCGGTAGAAGTTGTGCCGGGACTGTACACAGAGACTTATACAGATCAGCTGGTTGAAGGGAAGCCTTCTTATCGTGTCAACACAGTTCGTGATGAAAACGGTGCGGATACAACAGATCAGGGTACCGGAAACGGAACAGGAAAGTCTGAAACCAAGGTAATCGAGAAGCATACCTGGAAAACAGTTCCGGGTGTGATCGTCCTGGTTTTATATGGGCTGTTTCTTCTGTATCTTATTCTGGAACTGCAGAGAGCGGCCAGAATAAAAATGCGGAAAAATCTGAAAAAGAAATATGCTGCGAAAGGGCAGCTGGTAGAATGGTATGTAGATGAAATAGAGAATCTTTTTGCCATCGGTGGTGTAAAGGGTGATCTGACAGATCCGACAGCGCTCTTTGAAGAAGTGAAAGTGTGCTTTCCGGGAATCCGCGAGGAGGAATATTTCCGTTCAGGAGGCCTGATCCAGAAATATCGTTTTGGCGGAATGGAGCTTATGCCTCATGAACTGCGGGTGCTCCGTGGAATGACAGAGCGGTTCCGGCAGTGTCTGTATAAGAAACAGCACTTCCCGGGAAAACTGAGACTGCGTTATTTTTACGCACGGTAGAACAGATATCGGATAAAGAAAGGATAACTGGTATGATAAATGAAAAAATTGTAATTGAGGATAAAACGGCTGATTATAATGAAGCTTATATTGAAACTTATTTCTGGCAGGAGTCAGAAGAACTTTATCTGGGACAGAAGCGACCTGCGATCGTGATCTGTCCGGGTGGAGCCTATGGTATGACTTCAGATAGGGAAGCGGAGGCGATTGCCGTGCGTTTTATGGGAATGGGATATCATGCAGTGGTACTTCGTTACAGTGTAGCACCTGCCAGATATCCGGTGGCTCTCCGACAGCTGGCAAAAACCGTAGCGCTTCTTCGAAAAAACAGTGAAAAGTGGCATATTGAAAAAGATAAAATCATTGTATCCGGTTTTTCCGCAGGTGGCCATCTGGCTGCTTCCCTGGGAGTATTCTGGAATACAGAGGAACTTGCGAAGATTACGGAAATGGATAACCAGATGATCCGGCCGGACGGCATGATCCTGAATTACCCGGTAATTACCTCCGGAGAATTTGGCCATGAAGAAAGTTTCCGCAATCTTCTGGGAGATCGTTATGAAGAACTGAAAGATCAGATGTCCCTGGAATTCCAGGTTACGGAAGATACACCCAAAACCTTTATCTGGCATACTTTTGAGGATCAGACAGTGCTGTTGGATAATACGCTTCTCTTTGTTCAGGCACTTTATAAAAAAGGGATTCCGGTGGAGTATCATGTTTTTCCACAGGGACCTCACGGGCTTGGTCTGGCAAATGAGCTGACTGCCAACGAAAATGGCAGAGGAATTGTAAGAGCCTGTGAACCATGGAGTGAACTTGCCGGAAAATGGCTGAACCGGGAATTTCCATGGTGGGGCGGCGCAAAGATCGACCGATAAGATGAGACTTGCAGCAGGCGGGAAGACCGGCCGAAGAGAGAAGAGGAATGGAGATGAGAATT
The DNA here is from genome assembly GCF_018785565.1 of Blautia sp. MCC283. Taxonomy (NCBI): domain Bacteria; kingdom Bacillati; phylum Bacillota; class Clostridia; order Lachnospirales; family Lachnospiraceae; genus Blautia; species Blautia sp. MCC283. The sequence goes on from NZ_WQQB01000025.1 coordinate 82,048, forward strand.
AACCGGGATGGACTACTTAACCCATAATGTATCGGTAAATCTAAAAAGAATCCGGAAATCCAAAGGAATGAGCCTGGATGTGGTATCTGAGCAGACCGGAGTCAGCAAAAGTATGCTTGCACAGATTGAAAAGGGAACTGCCAATCCTTCTCTTGGAGTTCTTGGGAAAATCACCAGTGGTCTTCGGATCCGTTTTCAGGAACTGATCCAGGCACCGCCTCTGGATTCCTGCCTGGTGCATGTGCAGGAGATGGTTCCTACCAAAGAGGTAGAAGGCCGGTATAAAGTCTGGACCTGTTTTCCCTATGAAGATAATCAGCTGGTGGAGATCTACCGGATCGAGATTGAAGCCGGACAATCTTATATCAGCGGTGGCCATGGAGAAAAAACAAGAGAATATATTTCTGTGCTGCAGGGGGAGGTAACGGTGGAAGCTGAGGGTGTTTCGCATCTGGTAACAGCGGAAGATGTGCTTCGTTTTGAAACGGATCAGATTCATACATATCGAAATAATGGAAAAGGAAAAGCGGTTTTTTCTGTGACATTTCTGGATTATCACTGAATAATATGTTGCAGCTGCGTCAGATAAAATATCCTTTTTACCGGGAAACTGGTAGAGAGGGTATTTTTTTATATGTGCACGGATATGGCTTGACAATATCTCCCTGATTTTGAATAAACAGTATATAACACTTGACAACAGTTATACACTGTTATATACTGTTTATTAACAGGAGGACAACGATGAATATTATTATCAGTCATACATCTATGGAACCCATCTATGAACAGATCGTCAGACAGATTCGTGCGAAGATCATAGATGGTTCACTGAAAGAGAAAGAACCACTTCCATCCGTCCGGACACTGTCAAGAGAGCTGAAGATCAGTGCGCTTACAGTAAAAAAGGCCTATGATTTTCTGGATGAGGAAGGAATGATCGTTACCGTTCATGGAAAGGGCAGTTTTGTGGCGGAAGCCAACCGGAATCTGCTTCGGGAAGAACGGCAGAAAGAAGTGGAGGCGGATCTGGAGAATGCGATCCAGAAAGGACGGTCAGGAGGCCTTTCTGATGATGAGCTCCGGGAAATGTTTCTTTGTATTTTGGAGGATCTGAAATGAAGAGGGAGGTTCAGATATGTTAGCAGAACTTACAGAGGTCAGAAAACAGTATGGGAATTTTCAGCTGAACTGTACCATGCAGCTGGAAGAAGGAAGGATCACAGGACTGATCGGCAAAAACGGTGCAGGAAAGAGTACCGCGTTTAAAGCGATTCTGGGACTGATCCATGTGGATGATGGTACGGTCCGGATTATGGGACAGTACAGTACCGGACTTACGCCTGCACAGAAAGAGGAAATCGGGGTCGTGCTTTCCGACAGTACTTTCAGCGGATATCTGACTGTAAAGCAGATTTCATATATCATGGAAAAAATGTATCACAGATTTGACAGAGAAGATTTTCTGGAAAAATGCCGGAAGCTGTCCATTCCTCTTAATAAAAGCCTGAAAGAATTTTCCACAGGAATGCGGGCAAAACTGAAAGTTCTTCTGGCACTGAGTCATGAGGCAAAGATGCTGATCCTGGATGAGCCGACTGCCGGTCTCGATGTGGTGGCAAGGGATCAGATCCTGGATCTTCTGCGGGTATATATGGAGCAGGAAGGAAGAGGAATCCTTATAAGTTCTCATATTTCTTCGGATCTGGAAGGGCTCTGTGATGATCTGTATATGATTCATGAGGGGAAAATTGTTCTTCATGAGGACATGGATGTGCTTCTGGATCAGTACGGACTTCTGAAAGTGGAGAAGAAAGATTTTTCGGATCTGGATAAAAGAGGAATTCTCCGGGTGGCAGAAGAATCCTGGGGCTATAGCTGTCTGACCAATGAGAAGCAGTTTTATCTGGAAAATTATCCGGGACTTGTTGTGGAGCGAGGATCAGTGGATGAGATCATCTCCATGATCTCGAAAGGAGAAAAGTTATGAGAGGATTTTTGCAGAAAGATATAGAACTTTTGAAACAGAACCGGTCTTTTCTCGGGCTTGTGATAGTAATGGTTATTTTTTTCGTTTGTATAAGAAATGATGCGTTTGTTATTATCTATCTTGGGATGATGGGAGGTTTTCTTTCAATTTCTACGATTTCCTATGATGAGGCAGACCGCGGAATGGGATTTCTTATGACGCTTCCGGCGACCAGAAAGACCTACGCCATAGAAAAATATATCCTGGGTTATGGTGTGAGTTTTTTGCTTCTTTTGACAGGATTTGTGGTTTCCGCAATTGCAAACCATTTTCATGGTGTGGCTATGGAGCAGGGAGAATGGATGCTGACCTGCGAGACAGGAATCCTGATCGTAGCTTTGATCCTGATTTTGCTGATACCGGTTCAATTGAAGTTTGGTGTGGATAATGGTAGAATTGTAATGGCTGCAGTATTTGGTGGAAGTTTTGGTCTGGCTTATCTGACGGCAAAAGTTATGCAGAATTTTGGCGTGGATCTGGATCAGCTGCTGTATGAGGTACAGAATCTGGGGATTGGAATGATCACCCTGATCATTGTAGTATTTCTTGGGCTTACTTCTTATATTTCCTGCCGGATCAGCATCCATATTATGGAGAGAAAGGAATTCTGATAAATATGGATAAAAATCAGATTTTTATTACCAGTGGTACAGAATATAAAAAAATGACGAAGGAGCTTCTGGAAAAGGCGGATCTTCAGTCCCATATCGGGGACAGAAAGAAAAAGATCGGGATCAAGCCGAATCTGGTTTCCCCGTCGGAGGCTTCCTGGGGTGCGACTACGCATCCGGAGGTGGTTTCGGGAATTATTGAGTATCTGAAGGAGCACGGATTCCGGGATCTGGTGATGCTGGAGGGTTCCTGGGTTGGGGATAAGACCAGAGAAGCTTTTGAGACCTGTGGATTTGACCGGCTGGAAGAGGAGTATCAGGTGCCGTTCTGGGATATGCAGAAGGATAAAGGGGTTTCGGTGGACTGCGGCGGTATGGAGCTGAATATCTGTGAGCGTGTGAAAGAGATTGATTTTCTGATCAATGTGCCGGTTCTGAAAGGACATTGTCAGACAAAGATCACCTGTGCGCTCAAGAATATGAAAGGGCTGATCCCGAATAAGGAGAAGAGGAGATTCCATTCTCTGGGACTTCATAAGCCCATCGCCCATCTGAACATGGGGATAAGGCAGGATTTTATTGTTGTGGATAATATCTGCGGGGATCTGGATTTTGAGGATGGTGGAAATCCGGTTGTGATGAACCGTGTGATGGGTGCCTGTGATCCGGTTCTTGTGGATGCCTATGTGTGTCAGATGATGCATTATGCGGTGGAAGATGTTCCTTATGTGAAGCTTGCGGGTGAGCTTGGTGTGGGATGTTCGGATGTTTCGAAAGCGGATGTGCAGTTTCTGGAGGACGGGGCGGATCAGGTGATGCCGGTGTCCAGGAAGGTTGTGGAGCTCGCCGATGCCGTGGAGGAAGTGGAGTCCTGCAGTGCATGTTACGGGTATCTGATCCCGGCTCTGGAGATGTTGAAGAAAGAAGGGCTTTTTGAGAAGCTGGATGAGAAGATCTGCATCGGACAGGGGTATCGCGGCAAGACGGGAGTGCTTGGTGTGGGGCACTGTACCTGTAAGTTTCAGAATTTTGTGGAGGGATGTCCGCCGCTGGAGGGGGAGATTTATGAATTTCTGAGGGGGTATGTGAATGAACGGACGCCCGGAAAGTGACAGTCCTCCGGGCAGGGCTCCGTCGGGGGATGCTGCTAAGGTTGCGGGAGACGGCTAAAACCATCATCACCCCTCCTCCGCAGCAACCCGGAAGACTGTCACTTCCCAGGCTGATGGTCCACCCGAGGGGCGGGAGCAGACGCTAGGCGCCTGTCCGTACGTTTTGGTGAGTTGAGCGTCCGCAATCGGCGCAATCGGCACAGCCTGTCGTCATAAACAAACGCAGAATCCATCGCCCCGTCAAAAACGTAACATAGTCATAACGTACGTTTTATAGCGGGGCCAGAGGGAAGGGGTGCAGGGGAGGGGAAACGGCCTTTTGCAACTACGAGTGCTTCCCCTCCCCTGCGGTTTCACTTGCGCTTCCAAAGCGTTTCACTTTTTTCAAAAAAGAATCCTAAAGACATCTCTTTACAATTTCTACAATCTGCTCCATAGAAAACCGACTGCTGTCAATACAAAGATCATACTGTGTCATATCCAGCCATTTACTATCTGTAAAGTATTCATAATAAGCTTTTCTTTCTTTATCCATTTTTTTGACAAGTTTCCTTGCACTGGCTTCTTCTCTGCCGGTGCGGCGGATCACATTCTGTACTCTTTCTTCAAAAGGTGCATGGATAAAAATCTTAAGTGATTTATCCTTCAGGATATTGGTTGCGCAGCGGCCGACGATCACGCAGTCCTCTTTCTGAGGAAGGGAAAGAATGATCTTTCGCTGGAGATCATAGAGTACATCGTTCATTGGTACAAAGGAGAAATTATCTGTGAACTGCAGCTCGCTGTCAACGGGGAATACCCACTGGCTGGCTTTTTTCTCATCTACTTTTGCCAGGGTGTCGAAGGGGATATTGTTTTTCTTGGCAGCCATGTCGATCAGTTCTTTATCATAAAAACCGATGTCCAGGTTTTCTGCCAGAGTCTTGCCGATGAGGCGCCCGTTGCTTCCAAACATACGATTGATAGTGATAATACGTTTTGCCATAATGAATACCTCCTTTATCTCAGGCCGGAAGCAGGAAGGTCTGTTTTCCGGCGTTTTTTCTTATTTCTTTTATAACATATTTCTGTAAAAAATACCAGAAAATAATGTAAATTATTTAAAATAATATTTAAAATACACAAAATAATATAAAAACAGACAGAAAACTATATTCAATTAACTGTATTTGCGTATGAAAAATACTTTACCTTTTTCACCGGGTTTTCACAGATCACACAAAGTCTCTACATATTTTTCCATTAAGATATTTTTAAAACAGAGAGAACATACATGGCATATTTGGAGGTTGAAGGAATGAAACGACGGCGTAAAAAGATTATGTTGATCATCCCGGCGGCAGTTATCTGCGTGGCAGGTGCAGGAACTGTGGGATATTTTAAAGTGGCACATACGAAGCCGGTACAAAATGTAACAGCACAAGCGCAGTCCGCAGAGGCAAAAAAAAGGAATCTTTCCAAGACAATTGTGGGTACCGGTAATCTGGAGCTTGCTGAGGCCGAAGATCAGGATGCGCCTTCCGGTCTTGAGATCAGTGAAGTGATGGTAGAGAGCGGAGATGAGGTAAAAGAGGGGGATGTTCTTGCGGTTGTGGATGAGAGTTCGATCCTTGAGGCGATGGAGCAGGTGCAGGATGAGATTTCCCAGCTGGATGAGAGCATTCAGGAATACCAGGACAGTGACGAGGAGAATGTGATCGAATCTTCAGTCAGCGGTCGTGTAAAGAAGATCAATGTATCTGCCGGTTCTGATCTTTCGGACATCATGGTCAGTGACGGTGCGTTGATGGTGCTTTCGCTGGATGGAAAAATGGCAGTTTCTCTCAGCGGAGTATCCGGGGTATCTGCAGGAGATTCTGTAACAGTAACATTGTCTTCTGGCACGCAGGTGACAGGAACTGTGGATTCTGCCAGTGGAGAAGACTGCGTGGTTACTCTTACTGATAACGGAACAACATATGGTGATACAGTTATCGTTACAGACAGCAGCGGACAGGAGCTTGGAAGCGGGGAGCTTACGATCCACGAACCACTGGAAATCACAGGGACTTCCGGTACCGTTTCCGCAGTGAATGTTTCCGAAAATGCAAGTGTTTCCGAGGGAACAACCCTGCTGACTCTGGAAGGAAGTGCCAATGAGACACAATATCAGGAACTTCTTGCAAAACGGGAGGCAAGGACAGCAACCCTGAAAAAACTGATCCAGCTGAAAGCAGATCCGGAGATCAAAGCGGAAATTTCCGGAACAGTTCAGAGTGTGAATGTTTCCGCAGGAAGCAGTACAACAACGGATAGCAGCAGAGGAAGTTCTTCCGGCAGCAGTTCTTCCGGAAGCTCCGGAAGCGGAAAGACGGTTTCGCAGATGTCGTATGTAGTATCTGGAAGTGATACAACTGCGGGAAACACCGTACAGCTGATTTCACTGGGCAGCACTACAAGCATTGCAGCGATAGAAGCAAATGTAAACGCAAGCGTGGTTCGATGCAGTGATACAGGTGCAGCTGTTTCCTCAGACAGTGTGACAAATATAGCTGATAGCAATCTGAACAGTCAGGAAACCGGAGAGACAGAAGAGATCATCAGCCTTCAGACAGATACAGAACAGCAGGCAGAGGCTGTTGCTCTGGCGTCATCCGATACAGACTTTTCTTCAGATGTTGGCGGAGAAGGGGATTCTTCCGGCGAAAATACATCTGAAACATCCACAACTCTGCAGTTTGCCATTGCCACAGAAGGCACCAGCACAGCATCCTCGCTTGTGATCGCTGCTCCGGTAACCGGGCAGACGCCTGTTACGTCAGTAAGTGCGACAGATGGAAGTTATACAGGTACGGTGGCATGGAATCCGGGAGATGACAGTTTCCAGGAAAAAACAGTGTATCAGGCAGTGGTTACTCTTACTGCAGGGGATGGCTATGTTTTCCAGGCTGGAAGTGTTTCCGGAATTACTTTGGGAACCGTTTCCGGCATCTGTGTTTCCCAGGATGGAAAAAGTATGTCTTTCCAGATTACATTTCCGGAGACTGCGGCAGAGACAGAGGATATAAAAAAAGATGATTCCGGTGACGGAAAGACTTCGGATTCCACAGATAACGGAAAGAACGCCGATGATAACAAAGATAATGACGCAGATCAGATCACGGATAGAGCAGCGGGTCAGACAGGGAATAATTCCGGCCAGAATGGCACAGGTTCCACTTCTTCCAATGGAAAGGATTCCTCAGATAATGGAACAAACAGTACCAGCGAAACGAATGGAAATTCCACACAGAGCGGAAACGATCAGTCAGGAAACGGTGCCGGTACATCCGCGAACAATATTTCGGGATCTTCTTCCGGTGCATCTCAGACGGAAGATACCCAGGAGACAGATTCTTCCGCATCCACATCCGGTACAGAACTTTCCACATCGGAATACAGCACAGATGTTGCGCTTTTTACCATTTCGCCAGATGACACCATGACTCTGGAAGTCAGCGTGGATGAACTGGATATCAATTCTGTGGAGATTGGACAGGAAGCAGCAGTTACCTTTGATGCTATTGAAGACAAGGAATTTACCGGTGAAGTTACAGAGATAGGAAATACTGCATCGGTCAATGGCGGCGTGGCAAAATATACGGTATCTGTTTCTGTACCAAAAGATGAAGAGATGAAGCAGGGAATGAATGCCTCGGCCACGATCACCATTGAAAATCGTGAAAATGTAATCACCATTCCAGTCAATGCACTGCAGGAAAAAGGAAATAAAGTTTTTGTCTATACAGAGAAAGACGAGGATGGAAACCTTTCCGGCGAGACAGAAGTAACCACAGGACTTTCCGATGGAACTACCGTGGAGATCACAGAAGGACTTTCTGAAGGAGATACCGTATATTATAACAAATCAGGAAATACGGATAGTGGAAGCGGCAATGATTCTGGTATGGGCGATTTTGGTGATATGAGCGGCGGTCCTGGCGGGAATTCCGACTCCGGAAACAGCGGAGGCCCAGGAGGAAACGGCGGAGGTCCGGGTGGAAGCGGAAGTTCCGGCGGTAACGGTGGCGGCACGCCTCCGAATATGTAAGGCGGTGAAACAATGGACGGAATGATAACATTAAAAGATGTATGCAAAACTTACTGCATCGGAGGAGATACAGTTCATGCTCTGGATCATGCAAATATGGTGATACGGGAAGGGGAATTTGTCAGCATCATCGGACCTTCCGGAAGTGGAAAATCCACTATGATGAATATTATTGGCTGTCTGGATACCGCAGATGAAGGGACTTATATCCTGGATGGGATTTCCATTGAAGATTATACAGAGCGGGAGCTGGCAAAGATCCGGAATCATAAGATCGGATTTATTTTTCAGAGTTTTAACCTGCTCCCCAAACTGACAGCAGAGGAAAATGTGGAACTGCCGCTGATCTATCAGAAAATTCCCAAGAGTGAGAGGAAACGTCGCGTGAAAGAAGCTCTGGAAAAAGTAGAACTTTCTCACAGAATGGGACATCGGCCTACAGAGCTTTCCGGCGGCCAGCAGCAGAGGGTGGCTATTGCAAGAGCACTTGTGACCAGGCCCTCTCTGTTCCTGGCAGATGAGCCCACTGGAAATCTGGATTCTTCTACAGGGGAAGAGATCATGAAGCTGTTTCACGAATTTCACGCCAATGGAAATACCATTGTACTGATCACCCATGACAATGGAGTGGCAGATGAGGCAGAGCGGAAAATTTTTATCCGCGATGGAAAAGTCAGCGAGGTGAGCCTATGATCTTTCAGAGTATGAAAATGGCGTGGCACGCAGTGGTGTCTAACAAACTGCGTTCTTTTCTCACCATGCTGGGTATCATCATCGGTGTGGTGGCATTGATCGTGCTGGTATCCATTGCCAATGGAGCGACCTCTTCTGTGACGGATCAGATCTCCAGCATGGGTTCCAGCTATCTGACGGTGACCATTACCGATGATAAGGAAAATCCGCTGCGTCTTAAGGAACTGTCGGATTTTTGTGAACCGGAGGAAGTGGACGAAGTGGCGCCGGTTTCCTGGACCAACGTTACCGCAAAAACAAGCTATTCCAACGGAACCATGACACTGACCGGCATAACAGGAAGTTATGCGGATATCCAGGGACTGGAACTTTTCAGCGGACGTTTTCTCAAACAGACAGATATTGATAACAATTCTTATGTAGTTGTGATCACAAAAGATACGGCAACGGAACTTCTTGGACGTGTAGATGCCGTAGGGGAGAGCATCAAATTAAATGGGAAAAGTTTTCTGGTCGTAGGAGTGCTCTCCGACAGCACCTCACTGACTCAGGGTGCGGCAGTGACCAGCTCTTCGGATTCGGACGATTCTGACAGCTCCTCCTCTTCGGTACAGCTGGAGGGATATATCCCGTTTTCTACCATGACCAGACTTGCGGATAATGTTCTGGATGTGACTATGTTTTACGCATCCGGAACCGATGAGGACAGTCTGGAACCGGTGGAAAATGCTCTTACGGAACTTCTTATGGAACGTTTTGGAGAGGACGAGGATGCTTTTTCCATTGTGGACCAGTCGGAGATCATGGAAGCCATGTCCAGTGTCACCAATACTATGTCACTGATGATCGGAGGGATCGCGGCTATCTCGCTGCTGGTTGGTGGAATTGGAATCATGAACATCATGCTGGTATCTGTGACAGAGAGGACCAGGGAGATCGGTATCCGAAAAGCCATCGGTGCAGGAAGAGAAACCATCATGCTGCAGTTTCTGATCGAGGCGCTTCTGGTAAGTTTGATGGGATGCCTTGCGGGAATCGGTCTTTCCTGGGTGATCCTGAAAGTGGCATCTGTGGTGATGAAGAATTCCATGAGTTTTACCATGAATATGAAAGTGGTCTGGCTGTCTGTGGCATTTTCTGTCCTGATCGGTGTGCTTTTTGGTCTGTATCCGGCCAACAAGGCAGCATCCAAGAAACCGATCGATGCGCTCCGGTATTCCGGTTAATAAAAATTTTGCCAGATTAAGACTGTCGTCAATAGCCTGCCCGGGCAAGAAGAGATATGATAAAAACGTGATTTGTACGAACGGGATTTTTCCTGTCAGAACAAATCATGTTTTTTTATCTGGAAATCCGCACATTGATAAGGTATAATCTATAGCAGTTAAGAGCGTGTTCCTGCCGGGAGTGGACAGAACTGCTGACCAGGGAACTACCAAGAAAGGGATGACAGTAAATTTGAACATCGTGGAGAAATGTGTTTCATGCCTGGATGTAAAAGAATCCTATGATCTGGCCAAGCGCATGGAACAGGAAAAAACAAATCCGGTTCTGGGATACCGCACCGCAGGTTCCCTGGCAGAACGGAAAACCGGAGATATGCTTTTAAAAGAAATGAAAGAAGCAGGCCTCACCGAGGTAGAGAAAGACAAGATCCGTGTGGATGCATGGGAATTTAAAAAAGCGGTGATGCGCTACCGTGACCAGGAGGGAACCGTGCATGAGATCCAGCTTGGTGCATACCAGACGGATTTTAAGACCGATGGCTTTCAGAAATTTGACCTTGTATATCTTGGAAAAGGTACTGCTGACGAATATAAAAATATCGATGTAAAAGGAAAGCTGGTTCTTATCGAGATCAACCAGAGAGAAGAGTGGTGGATCAATTATCCGGTGTATCAGGCTCACTTAAAAGGCGCGGCAGCTCTCATTGCCGTACAGAGCAGAGGGTACGCACAGATCGACGATACGGCTTTGAATGCACAGGACATTGCAGGACCTTCCAGTGCTCCGGCTTTTTCCATGTCCAGAGCAGATTTTCTTAAGATCCGCCGTCTGATGGAAGAAAAAAATGAGGACGGAAAGAAGATTCCAAAGATTTCCGTGGAATTTGACGCGGACACAGAGGTGATTAAAGACCAGTATACCTATAATATTGTAGGAAAAATCCCGGGAACCAGTTCCGATTCCATGATCCTTTTAAGTGCCCATTATGATTCCTATTTTGAAGGATTTCAGGATGATAATGCGGCCGTAGCAATGATCATCGGAATTGCCCGGGCTCTGATCCACGGTGGATACAGACCTCGCCATACCATTGTGGTATGTGCGCTTGCAGCAGAAGAATGGGGGATTTCCGACACGAAATATGACTGGTCCACAGGCGCTTATCGTCAGGTGTTTGAGGCAAGACCAGAGTGGTCGGGACATGTGATCGCAGATCTGAATTTCGAACTTCCGGCCCATGCACACAGCACCAGGGATGCAGTGCGCTGTACCTATGAGTATGCGGATTTTGTACGTGGATTTGTGGACGCAGTGCAGATGCCGAAGGGGATTTATCCGGAGGGTATGACTACACTGTATCCCATTGAGACCTGGTCGGATGATTTTACCATGGCGATTTCCGGGATCCCGTCCATGGTCAATGATTTCAGCGGTGGTCCGTTTATGGAAAATTATTATCATTCCCAGTATGATAACCAGGATGTTTATGAGGAAGAAGTATATAAATTCCACCACGAATTTTATCTGAGGCTCCTTCTTGCTATTGACAGTCTTGCACTGCCGCCGATGGATTTCGGACGGGCACTGGCCGATAGTATTGAGAGCTTGGATCTGGATCTGTGTATGCAGACCGGCGCCAACGGTGTTCTCCTTCTGGAAAAAACAGAAGAAGCGAAAAAAGCAGCTGCCATTCTTTCAGAGCAGGTGCGCCGCTTCAACAGCATTCCGGAAGAAAAACGTGACTGGAAAAAAGCCGATGCCATCACCGAAAAGCTTCTCGGTGTATTTCGGAAATCCCAGGATTATCTGGTGCGTCTGGACTGGGATGACAATGTGATCTTTCCCCAGCAGGCCGTACAGAACAATCTTTATGCACTGAAAGAAGCCATGGAATATCTGGAAAAAGGAGAGATTGCGCCTGCGCTGGAATCCTTTTACAGTATTGATAATAATTGTTATGCATTTCAGTTTGAACGGGAAGTTTTTTATCATTTTACAGAATATATCATGAAGCAGTCCCCGGATCGTCTGATGTGGGGAAAAGGCCGGATCATCCATCATGAGAACCTTTATGACCTTGTGGAAAGCCTGAAAGAAAAGAAACCGGGTGACAGCCTGGAGGCAGAAAAACAAAGCCTGAGGGAAGCCTGGGAGAGGCAGAAGCAATATTATGTGGATGATATCGGATATCTGATCCGCACAGCGGAAAAGCTTACAGATCTGATCTGCGAGGTCAGCGATATGTTTGAAAAAGGAACAGAATAAAACCATACCTGGAGGAAAGAATGGAAAGCCATAATTTATACCGAGTGAAAGAAGAAAATCTGGACAGGTTGATCCGGATATTGACCGTATGTTTTTCGGAGGATCCTCTGTATCATGCACTGATCCCGGACAGGGATACCAGAGAACGTCTGATGCCGGAGCTTTTTACCTGTGATCTTACGGAGTTTTTTGAGACCTGTGAGATCTATGCAGACAGCAGTGAGCTGAACAGCATCCTGGTAGTATCCGACGGAACGGAGCATGAAGCAGCCTTACATAATCTGATGGTGGATTTTTTTGCCCTTCTGAAAACAGATGGCTATCTGATCAAAGAGGATCCAAGTCTTGCGACCCTGCGGAAATTCATCCAGGGAAAAGATTATCTGAATTCCAGCTGGACTTCCCAGCTTCATACAGCAGAAAGACTTCATGTGATCTATCTGGCTGTGGCGCCGAAGATGCAGCATCATGGTCTTGCTGAGAAGCTGATGGATGAGGTGATCGATTATGCGGACAGGCATAAGCTGATGATCTCTCTGGAAACTCATAATCCGGCAAATGTTTCCATGTATGAGAAATTCGGATTTAAATTATACGGAATTGTACAGAAAAAAGGATTTGATCTAAAGCAGTACTGCATGATCAAACAGGCATAAGGAGGAATTAAAATGGAACGAAAATGGTGGCATGACAAGGTGGTATATCAGATATACCCCAAGAGCTTTTATGATTCCAACGGAGATGGGATCGGGGATATCCCGGGAATCATCAGCAAGCTTGATTATCTGAAGGAACTGGGAGCAGATATCCTCTGGCTTTCCCCGATCTATAAATCTCCACTTGCAGACCAGGGATATGACATTGCAGATTATTATGCGATTGATCCGCGGTTTGGGACCATGGAGGATATGGACCGGCTGATCGCAGAAGCGAAAAAAAGAGAGATGTACATCCTTATGGATCTGGTGGTAAATCACTGCTCCGATGAGCATGAGTGGTTTCAGCAGGCCATTAAGGATCCGGACGGAAAGTATGGAAATTTCTTTTATATCCGGGACAAAAAGGATGACAAGGCTCCCTGCAACTGGAGGAGCTATTTCGGTGGTCCGGTATGGGAAGAGCTTCCGGGACATCCGGATAAACAGTATCTCCATGTATTCCACAAGAAGCAGCCGGATCTCAACTGGGAGAATCCGGAGGTAAGAGAGGAAGTTTACAAAAACATCCGCTGGTGGATGGAAAAGGGGCTTGGCGGATTCCGTATTGATGCCATTATCAATATCAAGAAGAAGCTTCCGTTTTCCGATTATCCTGCCGATCGTGCAGACGGGCTCTGCAATATCGAGAGGATGCTGGAGGAGGCAGAGGGAATCGGAGAATTCCTGGGAGAGATGGCTGAGAAGTGCTTTCATCCCTATGATGCTTTTACTGTAGGAGAGGTCTTCAATGAAAAGGAAGATGAGATCAAAGACTTCATTGGAGAAAACGGATATTTTTCATCCATGTTTGATTTTGAGGAAACCTGTTATGGAAAGAGCGCGAATGGCTGGTATGCATCCAAACCGTACCTGAGTCCGGAAGAGTATAAGAAGTGTATTTTCCATACTCAGAAAAAGATCGGGGATACCGGTATGATCTCCAACATTATTGAGAATCATGATGAGCCAAGAGGTGTCTGTCACTATATTTCTCCGGAAGACCGCTGCCCGGATTCCAAAAAGCTTCTGGCAGGTATTTATTTCCTGCTGAAGGGAATTCCGTTTATTTATCAGGGTCAGGAGATCGGTATGGAGAATATGGAGTTTACTTCTATGGACCAGATCGATGACATCAGTACCATCGATGAATACCAGGTAGCACTCCGTGCCGGATGCAGTGAAAAAGAAGCTCTTGATGCTGCTTCTGCATTTTCCAGAGACAATGCCAGAACTCCGGTACAGTGGAGCGCAGAGAAAAATGCAGGATTTACAGAAGGAGAGCCGTGGCTTGGTGTCAATCCCAATTATAAGGAAATCAATGTAGAGACCCAGTTAACGGACAGTGACTCCCTCCTTTCTTTCTACAAAAAGCTGACTGCACTGAGAAAAGCTCCGGAATATAAAGAAACCCTTGTATACGGAACCTTCACTCCATATCAGGAAGAACGGAAGAATCTGATCGCCTATACAAGAAACGGTGAGAAGGATCTGCTGATCCTGGGAAATATGCAGGCACAGTCTCAGAAGGTATCTCTTTCCGGAGAAATGAAGAAGGTGCTTCTGAATAATCAGGAAACAGCGGAGATCACAGGAAAAGAGATCATTTTGAAACCGTATCAGTTTATCGTTCTGGAGATCGCTGACTGATACGGCGTCAGAACAGCAGCAGAGAAAAAACAATAGCTATTTAGCTGACGGTCTGTTAAAATAAATGTCTGGCTGAAAAAACAGCCGCGATGAAAGAGAATGAGAATTCAGAAGGGAATAAAGTATGCTGAAGATAAAGAATTACGTAAAGGCAGAAAGCCTTGAACAGGCATATGAACTGAACCAGAAAAGAACAGCCTGTGTGCTGGGCGGTATGGTCTGGCTGAAAATGGGAAACCGGAACATCATGACAGCCATTGATCTGTCAGGTCTTGGGCTGGATACTATTACAGAAACAGAAGAAGCATTTGTGATCGGCTGCATGACACCACTTCATGCGCTGGAAACCCACAAAGAGCTGAATGCCTATACAAACAGTGCTATCCGTGAAAGTGTACGGCACATTGTGGGTGTGCAGTTTCGAAACTGTGCCACAGTGGGGGGGAGTATTTTCGGAAGATTCGGATTTTCCGATGTGCTGACCATGTTTCTGGCACTGGATACCTGGGTGGAGCTGTACAATGGCGGAACCATTCCGCTGGCACAGTTTGCATCCATGGAAAAAGATAACGATATCCTGGTAAATATCATTGTGAAAAAACAGCCGCTGAACACGGTATACTTAAGCCAGCGGAACAATTCCACAGATTTTCCGGTAATCACCTGTGCGGCATCTCTGATTGACGGAGAAGCAAGAACTGTCATTGGCGCCAGACCCGGAAAAGCAATGATCGTAGAAGATGAAGAGGGGATCTTAAAAGATTTTGCACAGATGGATGCACAGCAGAAAAAGGAGGCAGCAGCTTCTTTTGCCGCATATGCGGTGGAACATGTTCCTACAGACAAGAACATGCGTGCTTCAAAGGAATACAGAAGCCTTCTTGTGAAAGTCCTTACGAGAAGAGCCTGGGAAGAGATCGGAGGTAGAGCAGAATGAATATCACTTTCTGGCTGAATGGTGTAAAACGGCAGGCAGAGGTACGTCCGGATGAACTGCTTCTGGATTTCCTGCGGAAAAACAGCTGTTACAGCGTAAAACGTGGCTGTGAGACTGCAAACTGTGGTCTCTGTACTGTGCTGATGGATGAACGTCCGGTACTGTCCTGCTCCATGCTGGCTGCCCGCGCAGATGGGAAACGGATCGTGACTCTGGAGGGAATGCAGGAGGAAGCAAAGGAATTCGGAGCTTTTATGGCCAATGAGGGAGCAGAGCAGTGCGGCTTCTGCAATCCGGGATTTATCATGAATGTGTTTGCCATGTTAAAGGAACTGGATGATCCTACAGAAGAGGATATCCTGGAGTATCTTTCCGGAAATCTGTGCCGTTGTTCGGGATTTGTGGGACAGACCAGAAGTATCCTGAAATTTCTCGACTATAAAAAAGGACAGGAGGAAGGAAAATGAAATACGTAAACAAGCCGGTACCAAAAACAGATGCCATGTCGCTGGTAACCGGAAAACCGGTCTATACCGATGATCTTGCACCTTCTGACTGCCTGATCGTCAAGATTTTAAGAAGCCCTCATGCCAATGCATGGGTGGAAGAGATCAAAACAGATGCTGCAAAGAAGATCGAGGGGATCGCCTGTGTTCTCACCTATGAGGATGTTTCACACAAAAGATTTACCCTGGCCGGACAGACAGCACCGGAGATCAGTCCCTGGGATCGTTATATCATAGATAAGCATGTGCGTTTTGTGGGGGATCCGGTTGCCATCGTAGCCGGTGAGACAGAAGAAGCAGTAGATAAAGCCCTGAAGCGCATTAAGGTAAAATATCGTGTGGAGGAAGCAGTTCTGGATATCCACACAGCCAAGGATAATCCGATCCTGGTGCACCCGGAGGATGACTGGTATATGCCGATCCCGGCCGGCGGAGATAATAAACGGAATCTCTGCTCCTCCAATGTAGAAGAAGTGGGTGATGTGGACGCCATGCTGGAAAAATGTGCGTATACAGTAGACCAGGTTTACCACACAAAGGCAAATCAGCAGACCATGATGGAGACCTTCCGTACCTACTGTTATATGGATCATTTTCAGAGACTGACGGTGGTTTCTTCCACACAGATCCCGTTCCATATCCGAAGGATCGTAGGAAATGCGCTGAATATTCCGTCTTCCAAAGTCCGTGTGATCAAGCCGCGTATCGGAGGGGGCTTTGGTGCAAAACAGTCCTCTGTCAGTGAGGTTTTTCCGGCACTGGTAACCTGGGTTACCGGACGTCCGTCCAAGATCGTTTTTTCCAGAAAGGAATCCATGATCGCATCTTCTCCGCGTCATGAGATGGAGATCCATATCCGTATGGGTGCGGACGAAAACGGTATTGTAAAGGCCATCGATCTTTATACCCTTTCCAACACCGGTGCCTATGGAGAGCATGGGCCTACAACCGTAGGACTTTCCGGACATAAATCCATTGCATTATACCGCCATACAGAAGCCTACCGTTTTGCCTATGATGTGGTTTACACCAATATGCAGGCAGCAGGCGCTTATCGTGGCTATGGTGCCACACAGGGTATTTTTGCTGTGGAGTCCGCAGCTGATGAGCTGGCTCATAAGATGGGTATGGACCCGGTAAAATTCCGTGAGCTGAACATGCCGATGGAAGGAGAAGCACTTCCGGGATATCCGGATGTACCGATTAACGGCAGCTGTACCATGGATAAATGTCTTGCCCGTGCAAAAGAAATGATCGGCTGGGATGAAAAATATCCGTTCCGTGATATGGGCAACGGAAAAGTACGTGGTGTCGGTATCGCCATGGCTATGCAGGGATCTTCCATTGCGGGGATCGATGTTGGCGGAGCAGATATCAAATTAAATGAGGATGGTTCCTATACACTGGCTCTTGGCTGTTCAGATATGGGAACCGGATGCGATACGATCCTTGCACAGATGGCAGCAGACTGTCTGGATACTGATATGAAAAATATCGTGGTGTTCAGTGTGGATACGGATATTTCTCCTTATGATTCCGGTTCTTATGCATCTTCCACAACTTATGCCACCGGAAATGCGGTGATCCAGGCCTGCGGAGAGCTCAGGAAGAGAATCCACGCTTTTGGTGCACAGATGCTTGGTGTATCTGAGGAAGAATCTGATTTTGACGGAGAAAAAGTCCGCACAGAAGATGGAAAAGAGGTAACGCTGCAGCAGATCGCGGGAAAAGCGACCTGTGGAGTCTGCAGTGAGCTTCAGGTTGTAAAAGAATATTCTTCTCCGATCTCTCCGCCACCGTTTATGGCAGGAGCTGCCGAGGTGGAGATCGACAAAGAGACCGGACAGATTGACGTTATTGACTATGTAGGTGTGATCGACTGTGGAACCCCGATCAATCCGAACCTTGCCAGAGTGCAGGCAGAAGGCGGTATCGGTCAGGGTATCGGAATGGTCCTGTATGAGGATGTGCAGTATACAGACAAGGGAAAGATCCGGAACAATTCGTTCATGCAGTATAAGATCCCCAACCGTATGGATATCCCGAAAGTACGGATCGAGTTTGAGAGCAGTTACGAAAAGACCGGCCCATTCGGTGCAAAATCCATCGGTGAGCTTGTAATCGATACACCTTGCCCTGCGATTGCCAATGCCGTTTACAATGCAACCGGTGTCCGTGTCCGTGAACTCCCGATCACTCCGGAAAAAGTTGCGATGGGAATTCTTGAGCAGGAAGCCGGAGAGAAGAAATGAATATGGTGATCAAATGTCTGCTGGCAGCTTTATGGCTGCTGGCAGTTCCGTGGGCGGCCGGAGGGGTAGTCTTCTGTAAAAGTAAAAAAAGTTCGATGGGAATGAACCTTCTTGCAGGATATCTTATGATGTTTTCCTTTGCAGAGATTTTGGCGCTGGCGGCAATCTGGGCTAAACTGCCATTGCATGTCCTGAAATACAGTCTTGCCGCTGTAATGGCATCAGCTGCTGTTTTGGGGATTGTCCTGGCACTGGTAAAACGGAATGGTTTTACGGGAAATGGTGAGAAGACGGGCAAAATGTCTTTTTATTTTGTTGTAGCTGCAATACTGATCTTACTCCAGCTTGTGGCTGCTTCATTTTTGGCTCATATGGATGCGGATGACGCTTTTTATGTGGCAACAGCTACAACATCTGTCCATACGGATACCGTTTTTTCCATTAATCCGTATACCGGATATTCCTATACACGATTACCAAGCAGGTATGTTTTGTCGCCGTTTCCGATATTTCTTGCAGTGATCAGTTCTCTTGTAGGACTTCATCCGGCAATTGTGGCGCATGTGATATTTCCTGTAGTCTTTATTTTTATGGCATATCTGGTTCTGTATCAGTATGCGAAACGGTGGTTTCCGGAGGATGAACATGCGAGGGGGATCTTTATGATCTTTTGTGCGGTACTGATCTGGTTTTCGGCATATTCCGTTTATAATTCTGAGAATTTTCAGATGATCCGTATCTGGCAGGGAAAAGCATGCCTGGCATCGGTTTTTCTACCTCTGCTTCTATATCTTGGCATAGGTATCATTCTGGAAAAAGAACAGGAATATTCATGGCTGCTGCTTTTACTGGCAGATATTTCTTGCTGCCTCCTTTCTTCCATGGGAATTATTCTGGCCTGTATGATGCTGGTGATCCTTCTGATCATGGGACTGGTACGGTTTCACAGTCTGCAGAAAGCAGCATGTACGGCTTTGTGCTGTCTGCCGTCGCTGCTTCTTGGACTTGTGTATATTATGATCCGATAGGAGAAAATAATGAAAGAAATAATTGCATGGACAGTTAATGTGTGGAGGATGTACTGGGGAAATGGCTGGATACCGTATCTTCTGGCTCTTGGCGGAGCATGTGCACTGATTTTTGGGAAAAAGAAAAAAAACAGTCTCAGTCTGGTTTTATATTCCGTTTTTCTTCTGGTATTGTTTTTCTGTCCGTTTTCCGGACGGGTGATTATGAAATGTATAGGAAAAATCGTGTACTGGCGTGTTTTGTGGCTTTTACCTACGGTTCCGCTGATCGCAGGCGGTTTTACAGAGCTTGTCCGAAGAAGTCGCAACCGGATCGCGCAGGTGATCCTGGTGCTGGTTTTGACAGGAGTTATTGCTGCTTCTGGGACCGGAATGATAAAAGCAGGAAATTTCGAAAGAGTTTATAACCGCCAGCAGGTACCGGATCAGATCGCAATGATCTGTAACCGGATCAATGAGGACAGAGAAGGAAAGGAAGTGCGGATCGCCGCAGATGAATATACGGCATCCTATATCCGGGTGTATGATCCTTCCCTGAAAATGGCCTACGGACGCAGAGGGGATGGTGCTGTAGGTAAGAAGGCAAGAGTTCTGTATAAACAGATCACTTCGGAAGTCCCCGATGGAAAAAAGACTTCCAGCCTGGCAGATGCCGTTCACTGTACATATGTGGTGATGGTACCTCCGGATGAAAATTTTGTTCTGGATATGGTGGCCGGCGGCTACCAGGTTCTGGATACGGTAAGTCCGTATTATATATTTTCGTGTGATAAATATAAATGAATATGTTTCTGGTACAGTTTACTTCAGAATCTGTACCGGAAATAATATGAAATGTGTGATGAATGTACACTGTTTAAAAAAATCTTTACAATTTTATGTTTATGTGCTACAATCAAAGACAGTGTAAGCCAACTTTGATAATTTCATACCTGATTTAGAAGTTATGTTTTTCATTATGCACCTGTAGCTCAGTGGATAGAGCAGTGGTTTCCGGTACCATGTGCGGGGGTTCGATTCCCTTCAGGTGTGCTACCCGGAACAGTGGGAATTGTTCCGGCGTGTTGTTATGATAAGGAGGACAAGAACTTGGATGATTTCAGAGAATGGTTATCAGATAACCTTCGCTATTTTATGTTAGGCGGAGCAATTCTGGTGATCGTGCTTGTTCTGATCTTTGGCGTCCGCGCCTGTGTTGGAGGTAAGAAGGGGAATTCCAATGAAGATCAGAAAACAGCCCAAAGTAACCAGGAAAATGATCCTTCTTCTCCGGCAAATGATGGGGAGACAGACGAGAAGAAAGACGCCAGTCCCGCGACAGATACGAATGCGGAGACAACCATGGAAAAAGCCAGCACGGAAGTAACCGAGCTGATTCAAAGCTATTATAAAGCTTTTGGGGAAAAAGACATTGCAACACTTAAGACAATTGAGGACGGATTTACACCGGCCGATGAGTCACAGATTAATTCAAGGGATTATATTGACGGGTATGAAGTACAGGATGTTTACGCAAAGAAGGGACTAACGGACGGTTCGTATGTCGTCTATGTGGTTTTTAACTATATCTGTACAGGAATTGAGACTCCGGTTCCGGCGCTGAGCCAGTTTTATGTGGAAACTGACAGTGACGGAAATCTGAAGATCAAGGGTGGAGCTGATGAAGACGCAGATATCAGTGCATATGTGAAGAAACTGGAGTCAGAGAAAGATGTTCAGGATCTTATTGCGAAAGTGAAGGCTGATTATGAAGCAGCACAGGCAGGAGATTCCTCTCTGGCAGAATTTCTTCAGGGCCTGGGTGATGATGCCAGTGCTTCTGCAGATGCAGGAACAATGCTTACAGTCACAGAAGATTGTAATGTTCGTGCTTCCGCAGATCCAGAGGGTGAAGTTATCGGTGGCTTTTCTGCAGGAACGGAAGTTGAAAAGAAGGGGCAGGAAGGTGACTGGATACAGGTCGATTATGATGGACAGACCGGATATGTACACAGCAGTCTGTTGGAGTAGAAATGTAATAAAAATGCAGGTTCTTTTGAAGAGCCTGCATTTTTTTTGCCATGCTGATCTTATTTTTTCAGAGAACCATTTGAAGCGAATGTGTACTTTTGACCGTCTATCGTAATGGTGCCGGTCTGCATGATTCCGTCTTCGTCCAGATAATAGCGCTTTTTGCCTGTCTCAAGCCAGCCGGTCTGCATGATCCCTTTTTTGTTGAAATAATATCTGTGGCCATCGGTATCTGTAAGCCAGCCTGTATAGGCCTTTCCATTTACCATAAATTTCCAGTTTGTTCCATCTGCTGTCCAGGTTCCACTTTCCGCTTCAGGAGAAACATTTTCTGCATCCTGTTCTTTGACAGGGGTTGGAGATGGAGTGGCAGAAGGTGAAACAGAGATGTCGGTACCAGATATATTCAGCTTAATGTTCTGGTCTTTGTCGGAAGAAAGAACAGCAATATCGCCTGTATTTTCTGCGATTACAGAAGTATGGCTGTTTCCGAACGGTCCAGCAGATGACTGGGTAAAAAGAAGTCCACAGATCAGACACAAAATAATAATAATAAAGATCAGCAGTCGGTTCAGATGAGGTGTACGGTCTGACATGATTTTCCTCCTGACTGTTACATTTTTGTTTATCATACAATACCTGTCAGAAAAATACAAGGAAAATAACCGGTTGCGAATACTAGGGAAAAAATATATAATAGAATAATGGACGAAAAAATCAGAATTAATAAATATTTAAGTGATGCAGGTGTCTGTTCAAGAAGAGAGGCAGACAGACTGACGGAGGCTGGACGGGTAACTGTTCGTGGAACAGTCGTTTCCACAGGAGAAAAGATTTTTCCGGATGAGGAGATCTGCATTGACGGGAAACCAATAAAGAAACAGGAAAAAAAGATTCTGCTTCTTTTTCATAAACCAAGAGGGATCGTCTGCAGTACCAAACAGCAGCGCAATGAAATGACAGTGACAGAATATCTGAACTATCCGGTGAGGATCTATCCTGTAGGACGTCTGGATAAAGAGTCAGAAGGCTTGCTTCTTCTGACCAATCAGGGAGATCTCGTGAACCGTATCATGAAAGCGGGAAATTATCACGAGAAAGAATATTGTGTAACAGTGAATAAACCGGTAACAGAAGCGTTTATACAGGGAATGAGCAGTGGAGTGCCGATCCTGGGCACAGTTACACGTCCCTGTAAAGTCATAAAAACCGGAAAGAACAGCTTCAGGATTATTCTTACGCAGGGACTGAACCGTCAGATCCGACGTATGTGTGAATATTTTGGATATAAAGTCACAACATTAAAAAGAGTTCGGATCATGAACCTGCATATTGACGGGCTGGAAGCGGGGAAATACCGTGAGATCAGGCCGGAAGAGAGAAAACAGCTGGAGGAAATGCTTTCCTCCGCAAAAACAGAAAGAAAGACGGAGGAAGGCCATGAACGAAACATCCATAAAAAGAATGAAAGAGCTGGGAAAAAAGCTCCGGGAAGCGTCCAGGGCGTACTATCAGGAAGACAGGGAGATCATGCCAAACGTGGAGTACGATGCTCTGTACGACGAACTGAGCGCACTGGAAGAAGAGACAGGAATCGTTCTGGCAGACAGTCCGACCGTTAATGTCGGCTATGAAGCGGTAGATCAGCTTCCCAAGGAAGAACATGAGAGACCGATGCTTTCTCTGGATAAAACAAAGGATCGGGAAGCACTGCGGGAGTTTGTCGGAGAACATCCAACGCTTCTTTCGTGGAAACTGGATGGACTTACGATAGTGCTCACCTACGAAAACGGAGAGCTGGTAAAGGCAGTTACCAGAGGAAATGGTATTGTGGGAGAGGTCATTACCAACAATGCAAGAGTTTTCAAAAATATTCCGCTTAAGATTTCGTTCAGAGGAAGATTGGTACTTCGTGGAGAAGCGATCATTACGTATTCCGATTTTGAGAAGATCAATGAAACGATCGGTGATGCAGATGCCAAATACAAAAATCCCAGAAATCTCTGCAGTGGTTCCGTGCGTCAGCTGAATAATGAGATTACGGCAAAGAGGAATGTACGGTTTTATGCATTCTCTCTGGTGAGTGCAGAGGGTGTGGATTTCCAGAATTCCAGAGAAGTGCAGTTTCAGTGGCTGAATGCCCAGGGATTTGATGTGGTAGAGTACCGTAAAGTTACAGCAGATACTCTGGATGAAGCTATGGATTATTTTGCGGAAGCAGTTACGAAGAATGATTTTCCATCAGATGGACTGGTGGCTCTGTATGACAATATTGCCTATGGAGAATCTCTTGGAACTACAGCTAAATTTCCCAGAAATGCCATGGCATTTAAATGGGCAGATGAGATGCGTGATACGAAACTTCTGGAAATTGAGTGGAGCCCGTCCAGAACAGGCCTGATCAATCCGGTAGCTGTTTTTGAACCGGTAGAACTGGAAGGCACGACGGTAAGCAGGGCCAGTGTGCATAATATCAGCATTATGAAAGAGCTGAAACTTGGAATCGGGGATACGATCCGTGTATACAAGGCGAATATGATCATTCCACAGATCGCGGAGAATCTGACAGGAAGTGGTAATGCACCGGTTCCGCATATCTGTCCGGCGTGTGGACAGGAAACTGTTGTGAAGAAAGAAAATGATGTGGAATGTCTTTTTTGCGTTAATCCGGGGTGCCCAGCCAAAAAAATCAAGTCTTTTGGCCTTTTTACCAGCAGAGATGCAATGAATATCGACGGACTTTCAGAAGCGACACTGGAGAAATTTATCGCCCGTGGTTTTATTCACGATTTTGGTGATATTTTTGAGATCAACCGATACCGGGATGAAATTGTAGAGATGGAAGGATTTGGACAGAAATCCTATGATAATTTTATAGAAAGCCTTGAACGGGCGAAAGAAACAACGCTTCCGAGAGTGATCTACAGTCTTGGAATCGCAAATATTGGACTTGCCAATGCAAAAGTGATCTGCCGCTATTTTAATAATGATCTTGAAAAGATCCGTCATGCCAGCCTGGAAGAGATCAGTGAAATTGATACGATCGGACCTGTGATCGCCGGAAATCTGGTTTCCTATTTCCAGGATGAAGAGAATAACCGTCGTCTGGATCATCTTATGAGCTTTTTGCATATTCAGGATGAAGGACCGAAGCAGGAACAGATTTTTGCGGGAATGAATTTTGTGATCACGGGAAGCCTGGTACATTTCGGAAATCGAAGTGAAGCCAAAGAACTCATCGAGTCTCTGGGTGGCAAAGTGACGGGGTCTGTGACCAAGAAGACAAATTATCTGATCAACAATGATATCCAGTCCAGTTCATCCAAGAACAAAAAAGCCAGGGAACTGGGAATCCCGATCCTTTCAGAAGAAGATTTTCTGAATCTTGTGGGAAAGCAGTGATTATGATAAAAACTGCGGGAAATGCGGATTAAAGATATCTACATTACGGTAAAAACAGCAGAGCGGTTTCTATATAAAAAATAAGAAAGACCGCTTTACATATATAAAGGAGGGCTAACAATGCCGATCAAAACACAGGGGGATCTGCCAGTAAAGGAGATCCTTGAGAGAGAAAATATATTTGTGATGGATGAAAAACGTGCCATGCATCAGGATATCCGTCCAATCCAGATTCTGATCCTGAATCTGATGCCTCTGAAAGAGGAGACAGAACTGCAGCTTCTGCGTTCTCTTTCCAACACACCACTGCAGGTTGATGTGACTTTTATGGCTGTGGAGAGCCATGAGGCGAAGAATACTTCCCTCAGTCATCTTAATAAATTTTATGAAACATTTACAGACATAAAGAAACGTAAATTTGATGGAATGATCATTACCGGAGCACCAGTTGAACAGATGCCGTTTGAAGAAGTAGACTACTGGAAGGAACTGACGGAAATCATGGGCTGGACAG
Organism: Blautia sp. MCC283; assembly: GCF_018785565.1. Lineage (NCBI taxonomy): Bacteria > Bacillati > Bacillota > Clostridia > Lachnospirales > Lachnospiraceae > Blautia > Blautia sp. MCC283. The sequence goes on from NZ_WQQB01000025.1 coordinate 107,048, forward strand.
AGAAGCATGTAACTTCTACCATTTTTCTCTGCTGGGCGGCCCAGGCGAGCCTGTATTATTTTTATGGTCTTGAGAAAAAACCTCTGGATAAAAAAATGTTTGGCCTTTTCTGGCATAAAGTATTAAATCGAAAGATTCCGCTGGTGCGTGGCTTTGATGATGTGTTTCTTGCACCTCATTCCAGACATACGGAAGTTCCTATTGCTGATATCCATGCATGCAAAGATCTAACGGTACTGGCAGAGAGCGATGAGGCGGGGTTGTTTCTGGCAATGGCAGAAGGTGGACGTAAGATTTTTGTCATGGGACATCCGGAATATGATCGTGTAACTCTGGATGGAGAATACAAACGTGATCTTGCCAAGGGACTCCCGATCGACATTCCCAAAAATTATTACCAGGACGATGATCCAAATAACAAGCCATTGCTTACCTGGAGAGCACATGCCAACAATCTGTATACAAACTGGCTGAATTATTACGTATACCAGAGCACCCCATACGACCTGTATGGAACACCGGATTTTAAGGAACTGTAAGAGTGCTGAAACCCGCATGGTTGAGCCATTTCTGAGGATTTTGACATGAAAATGGAAGAGGGCGGATAACTTCACATAAGTTACCGTAAATTCACGTAAGTTTTTACAAAAATGGGGTAAAAATGGCGTAAATAACAAGAAAAAATGGCGTAGAAAAAATCCTGCATATACGATAGAACCTTTTCAGCAAATAACCCATCTGCCGTAGTATATGAGAGACGAATTTCAAGGCTCATGATAAGTCGAGGCTGTAGTAGTACAGTTTATGGACAAGTCATGAGCCTTTTTTTACTTTTTATTTTGAATTTTTACACAGAATTTTCGTATCGTTTATCTGTCATTTATCCATTATTCACATCTTTGCCCGGAACTTGTATATATAGCTGGCCTGTGAGCACGTATTTGCTCTGTAAAGGGATTGAAAGTAATGAGACGAGAGTTTATCCATCTGAAGAGTAAAAATGGCTTATAGGACGAATTAGAAGGCGAAAAAGAGCAGATCCCAAATTTAGGAATCTGCCCATCTGTGAAAAGACTAAAGAGAGTTCTTTTTATTTACAGTTTGTTTGATATTGGTAATAATGAAGCCGTTTTTGTTATTGGCTTTTTTTAAATATATTTTGTATGTTCCCATAAGGTTCTCATCCATGATCTGCTCCAAAGCGGCCGCTTGATCGTCTGTGAGCTGTTCTTTAAGAGCATGATAACCATGTAAAGCCTGATCCTTATGTATACGGTACTTATCCAGAGCGTCCAGTGTAGCTGCACTTACATGTGAGTTGTAAAGCTGATCTATGATATCCATGATTCTGTATTCTCTCTGATACGATTGTTTCTATTTAGTGACAATAATATCATGTTTTCCAGATATACTCAATACAAAAGTTACTAATTAGTCACAGGAGTATATCTTATGCAGTGGATTTTACAGGACATTCCAATCGGTAGAAATATCCAGAATATACGGATGAAAAAGAACATGACACAGGCTGAAGTTGTAGGCCAGCTACAGTTAATGGGGAGCAGTATGTCCAGAAGTACACTTGCAAATATTGAATCGGGCAGAAGAAACATAAAAGCCAGTGATCTTAAAGCCTTGCAGAAATTATTCGATGTGGATTATGAGGAATTTTTTGAAGATTAAGAGGGTAAAGTTCTTTCGTAGTCAAGATATTTTGACATTTACGCAAATGCGTGTTAATATAATTATAGAAAAAGGGTGTTACCGATAAACGGTTAGTCCAATATATGTTTAGTCAAAAGTAGTCGCTTTAGTTTACCAGACGTGGGCGGCTATTTTTGTGTTTTATTATTATCTTTACCGAATGTGTATCCGATGCTAAAGCAGGTTAAGCCAAAGCTCACTACTGCAATAAAATCTATAATACTCATTGGCTTAGCCCTCCTTTCCAGTGGATTCCCTGCCGGGTTTCTATGTAATCAGAGGGTCACAGTCCCTCTGCTGAAGGACTAACCGCCTACCGTTATGGCAACACCCATATGTCATTATAACAGTCAGAAAATATGTTCGCAACAGAAAATTTAGAGGATAAAATTCTATCCCATAGAACATAATGAACTGAAAATATCATCATTGACGTTTAGTGATAATTACTGAAAATTATGATCTGTTTTTAGACTAAGTGCTGAAATGTATAAATTTTCTTTACAACTCTACTCAACGGTGCTATGGTTAAAGCGATTACAGAAGAAATGTGCTGTAAGCGTACCTTACAAAGTCTTGGAAAATAATCAGTAAACGTAATATGTCTTACGTCATGTGGGGTAAGAGTAGTGTATATGCCATGTGGGATATACCACGTTGAGAATTATTAAGCCATGTCATATAGAAGAACACCGCTTGCTAAGGTAAGCAAAAGTAAAGTGATTGTTGATACACAGGTATAGTGTATCTTTTTTTACACCGAAAAATAAATTCAGAATATTTTTGAAATTAAAATTAAAATCAGAAAGTACATACAGGAGAAGGAAGGAGGAAATGTACTTATGATGATGAGCTTTAAAGATGCACAGAATTATAAAGTATTGTGGAGTGATTTTACCATGGTATCGAGATTCCGGAAAAACATTGGAAAAGAGAGTCATTAATAAGTATATTAAGAAGTGATGGTATAATTTTCCTAATAATCACACCGATTATTCCGATTATCACCATCAAAATTCATATCATATAATTTATCGGAAGATCCTTTGAAACACTCAGCTTATTCATTCTGAGTGGTGCAAAATTCGATCATGGGAATTGAACAGAATCGACCCGAAAATCACCAGAAAGAGCAGACGGCAGCAGGCTGGATTGTGGCTCAAGTTATCGTACAACCGTTGTTGTTCCGGTGGGGGGCGATTTCGAGAGGGTGAAAAGAGAATCAGATCCGTAGAAAGTGCAGGCAAGATCAGGGAGAAATGGATGGGCTAAAGGTGAGATGGATGATGTGATGGATCGGACGGTTGTGATGGTGAGTTGTAGCAGACTGAGACATGAGTTGGACGGTGAGAGAGGCTGGATCTGTGAGTGGATCGGGGACGGCTGTGGTAGCAGATGTGCCAAGTTAATGAGAATGATAAATTCTTAACACATGAACGATTGTTCATATGTATTCATCCACAGAATATGAGTACGATAACCAATATTCTGAGCTGCCATTATAGCAGAAGATAACAGCATTATTCCACTCTGTAAACAATTACTGCTGCCAGGTATAAGCTTTTTCAGACTAGATTACATTATCCTTTTACTGTCAGAACGAATAAGGATGATCCAGAATTATCCCATATGCAGCCTGTAGCAATTCAGAATTTCATCAGAGACATAATAAAAAAGTTGGCGTAAACCCCTGTTCTATATAGGGAATCGCCAACTTTTATTTTTCAGAAAAGCTTCAATTTTGATGGTGGTCAGCATACAATTGTGTTAAAAATTTAACACACTAAAAACGGTCAGTAATATAACCATTAATAATCAATTTCCTCAAATAACTCGTCAAAAGTGATCTTGATATTTGGAAAATGGAGCAGGTGTAGCTCGTCTTTATTTTCTTCTGTGATGGTTTTCCAGAGGAAGTATTTTGGAATTTCTCCATCATAATCCAATTCATAGATTTCAACAGTTTTCTTGCGCCAGTCAACAATCCAGTATTCCTCGATTTCCTGCTGACAATAGAGTTGCATTTTCTCGGTACGATCATAATTTTCTGTTGAAGGTGACAGGACTTCCATAACAAAACGTGGGGCATCTGTAAAGGTGTTACCTCGTCTTGATTTTGTACGACAATTTATGGAAGCATCTGGAACAACAATCTTGTTATTGCCTTCTTCATCTTTAAAACGGTATTGAACATTATCAGAATATACATAGCAAGTGCTGTTTCTTAACTGATGTCTGACTGCTGCAACAAAATTTACGATTACAGCAGAATGTTCCGGTGTAGCTCCTGCCATGTCTGTTATTTTAAGATCCCAGTCCATAGTTTCACGCTCCCTTCTTAATAAGTCAGATTCCTGTTCTTATTATACCGGATTGAAGCAAAACATTCAACGCTGATCCGCTTATCCGGCCATCTTAGAAAGTAGTTCCTTCTTATATTTATAGAACGTCTTTCTTGTGATTCCAGCCTGAGTAATGGTTTCCAGATCATTGAGTGATCCGCCGAATGTTTTGTTGTGCTTCAGGATGATTTCTTTAGCTGCTATAGATTTCTTTGTTACAAATTTTGTACCGGAAGCCTGTCCAATCTGTTTACCGGAAAGCCTTGCCGTCTGCATTCCTTCCTTAGTACGTTGCCTGAGATCCTGAACCTCTTTTTCTGACTGTTCAAAAGCAAGCCTGATCTGTTCCTTGGCAAGCAGGAGCAAATATTTGTTGATCCCTTCCAGAATACAGTCAATATCTGTGTCTGTTGTTGGGATGTTGTGGAGAAAGAGAAGGATGTTCACGGAACGTATAAGACACACAGATCTTGTACGTTCTTTTTTTATGTCCGACTGTCCCGGGGGTACTTCCAACTTTACAGAATGAACGCATTACATAGGAAGAAACTCGATTAAAAAAAACGAGCAGAAAAATTTTGAGAGCCTGAAAATGAAGGAAGCATATACAAAAAGAGTAAAGGCAGCAGTATACCTTTACTCTTATATGGACATAGTGTTGATTAATATTCGATGATATCAAACAGTTCGTCAAAGGTTATGTGAAAATTCGGAAACATAACGAGTTGAAGATCTTCTTTATTCTCTGCGGTGACTGTCTTATATAAGTAAGGATAAGGCTCACCATCTTCTTTGAAATCGAACAGATAAATCTCAACCTGTTTCTTGCGCCAGTCGGCAATCCAATACTCAGAAACTCCAACCTTACAATAGATATTCATTTTTTCATGCCTGTCGTAGTCCTCAGTAGCGTGGGACAGGACTTCCATAACAAAACGTGGAATACCTGTAAAAGATACATTCTTACGATCTCTCATGTTGCAGATGATGGAAACGTCGGGAACAACGACTTTATCATCATTTTCACGCCATTCATACTGTACACTGTCACCGAAAACACGGCATAAGCTGTCTTTGATCTGGTTGCCGATCTTGATAACGAAATTGTTTATAACCATGGAATGTTCCAGATATGTCTTGCTTAAATCTTCAATGGGTAGTGTGTTATTCATGCTATGCACCTCCTACAATTACAGTATAAATGATGGTTGAAGCAGAATCAAGCAGTAACTGTACGGAAAAAGAGATCTGTAAATAAGTGCTGCCCTGTGAGCATCCTATAGTCCTACAAGCCGGGTTCACTGCCAGCTGATAACTTCTCCACAGGATCAGTTAGGATGGATTCCAGAGCTATCAGGTGAGCTACAGTCAGCAGATCAGGGTAAGCAAACGTGCCGGGTGAGCAGAGTATCAGGAGCAGGTCTGAGAGTAATCTGATTCAGAGAAGATGGCAGCAGTTGGAGGAATACTGTTATTTGATTCGTTGGAAGCTCACTGTGACTGGAGAAAGAGCCTGATATGGACTGGAATTTATATGGCTGGTACTGCCTGTATCAACAGATCGTGACCGCCAGAAATCAGAGAATCTTCTTATATAATGGGGTGAGAATGAATTTTTCAATGACTTTATGATCGGATTGAACTATAGGCTTCTAGGGCACGTATTCGGTCAGAAACGGATCAGAGGTGCTGTATGGAGACTTGTTCAGAGAGGTGTACAGGATGCTCTGTACGGGCTGTCAGACGCTCTGAAGGCCACTGTGGTGGGTAAGGTCAGGACGCTGCGGAGAGTGAGTTGGGAGTGGAGGACAGGGAGCTGGGTTGGATGTTATGGACATATTTTTTTGAAAAATTAAAAAAATTTTCATAGGCCTGTAACGCGCGTATATGGGGCTAGAATGGATTTTAAGGTTTAGACGGGTAACTTCCCATTGAAAAGATTACGGTGGATTTTTGTATCAAAAAGATAAAAAAAGTCCTTAAAACAGGGGTAAAAAATTGCTTTGGTAAGTGTACAGTGGAAGATTAAAAAGACTGTTATTATAGTGGCAAAAAAACCATTTTCCGACTATTGACAAATTTATATATAAATATTAGCATGACTTACACGATACAATAAGAACAAATGTTTGTAATAATATATGGAGGAATGAAAGAGATGGATGAATTTCAGCAGTTTGCAGAAGAATTTGAGGATGAAGAGTTTATGGATGATCTGGAAGAGTATGAGGAAGAGAGTGAGGATGAAGAAGATACGGGGTTAGAAATTTCTGATCTTACCGAAGAAGAGATGATACCATTGATTCTCTGGATGAACTGATTGACGACTGCGACACCTTAAAAGATATGCTGGATTCTGATACGTTCTTCTCTGATTCTGGTGAACTGACGAAACAGGGAGCTGCCAACATTGCTCTTATCAATAAGGGACTGAATGCAGAACAGCAGAAAATTGCGGACTATCGGGCACAACTGAAAAATGCTCAGGAAGAATATAATGCAGGAAATCTTACCAAGGAACAGCTGAAGGAATACCAGAAACAGTATAAGGACGGAATCCGGGAATCTTCCAAGGCGATTTACAGTTACAATCAGGATATGCTGAAAATGTATGAGGATCAGGTTTCAAAAGAGAACGATCTCCTGAAAGAGAACGTGGATATACGGCAGAAAGCCACAGATGCCAAGGAAGAGTATTACCAGTTTGATAAGACTATCAAGAGCAAAAATAAGGATATTAATGCGATCAAAGCGCAGATTGCAGCTCTGGAGGGAACTACAAACGTTGCTGCCAAAGCAAAGCTGGAACAGTTAAAAGCGGATCTTGCGGAAAAAGAGGAAGATCTGGAAGATACCAAACACAGCCATCAGATTGATATGATATCTAAAGGTTATGATAACCTTACCGATCAGGCTGACAATGCTCTGGACAGTACTTTAAATGCAGTAAAATCCAACTCTCAGATGCAGACCGCTGTCATTGACGAGATGCTGAAAACTACAAAGCAGAAATACAAGGATGCTTATGCAGAAATCAACCAGATCATTGCAGACACAGGTTTGAAAGTTTCGGATCAGTTCCAGAAGAACATTCAGAATTCCAATCTTAAGAATGATTCAACAGACAGTAAGAAGGCTGACAGTGCAGTAACAGGCATCAAAGATACCAAGCTTTCAGGATCTACAGGAATCGGAAATTCTGCTGCGGATAAAGTAATAAGAAATGTTGCTACCGATGCACAGAATAAAACCCTGAAGAACATTACATTAAGTCCGAAATCAGTTGTTGTGAACGTAGGAAAGACAGCAACGGTAAAGGTAAGCTTCAGTCCGACAACCGCAGTCAATAAGAATTTCACCTGTACAGCTTCCACAAAAGGAATCGTGAAAATCACACAATCCGCCAACAGTATCACTCTGAAGGGATTAAAAACCGGGAAAACAACAATCAAGGTTCAGGGATCTGGCGGATATTGTAAGGCTGTAAGTTTAAATGTGTCTGTACTGAAGGATGCAGCGAAGAATTCCAAGATCGTAAACAGTACAGCCAAGAGTAAGAAATATTCTCTTACCACAGAAGAAAAGAACCGTGTCCTGAATATGTCTACCGGACAGAGTGCCAATACCGTAAAGGCGAATACTAAAAAAGAAGCAGAGCTGAAGAAATGGTATGCAGCATTACCTACTTACACAGGCGGTGACGCAGAGATTGAGAAAATCAAAGATCCGGTTGTGAAGCACTTTGCAAAGAAAGGTAAGAAAACCAGCAATGCAAACATTGTAAAGGCAGCTTCGATTCTGGGCTATAAGGATGCAAAAAATGTAAGCAAATGGGATACCAAAAAGAAGAACGCATTGGTTAAAAAGCTTCAGACGTTTGGATTCTCCAAGGGCGGAGTGATCCGAAATCTGATCCCGGCAACTATGGGGACACTTCTGGGAGATGCGATCATGAAAAATGGTGATACCGGATTCATTGGAGCCAAGTCGGGAGAAACGGTTCTGACGCAGGATTTTACAAAGATTCTGAGGCCAGCAACAGCGATCATGCAGGAGTTTACGGATGTTATGCAGAATGCAGGAAGTCCAAACATAAAAGAAGTACCAGCCAGACAGGAAGTTACCATGAATAATGAGTATCAGTTCGTGATAAATGGTGTGGACGTGAACGACATGTCAGAGCTGAAAAAAGTGATCCGTGGAGAGCTTGATAAGCACGACAAGCAGCTTGCAAAAGAGTTTAAGAAATTCAGATAAATATGAAAGTATGAGGGCATCTGTACCAGTTACAGGTGCAAAAAGGATAAAAAGGAGTAAATAAAATGAGAAAATATAAGAAATATACGAAAGAAGAATACAGTAAAAAATTTGATGATCTGATGATGAAGACATTTAATTATGTTATGCAGGAAGGAGAGCAGATCGTCCAATGTAAGGAACCATACCCAGCGTACTGGTTTATGTCCAACAAAGGTTATCTGTTTTCTGCATATGGTAATAAGATCAAGGTAGTGAAACCAAACCACAGGTACACAGGGACAAAGAATAAGGACGGCAGCCGGACGGGACAGGACTGGTATTATGAATACAAAGTTAAAGGACAGAAACACAATAAGCACGTTAGCATGTACCGGGTAATGAGTGACTGTTTCCTAGAAAATGAGTTCGGATCTGATGACAATGAGATCCACCATATCAGGAAAAAGAACCAGTATAAGCCAAGTGAAGGAAAAGAGTGCAACCGTGCGGACAATTTACAGCTGCTGCCCCGGGAAATCCATAAAAATCTGACGTATTACGCAAGCAAAACGGACGTAGATCATAACAAAGAGATGGAAGAGAAGATAAAAAATGCGGACTGTCCATCTTTCCAGCTTTCACAGGAACAGTTTCAGGTGTTGCTAATGTCAGCCTTATATGATTGTGATATAAATGTGGGAAAACCAGTTATGTATACGACAACAATAACAGAGAATGTGGAAGATATAGAAGCGGAAGCGCATGTTCTGGATGTAGAAAAGATACTGAAACAGAATCTGGAAGAATGCGAATAATTATACAAAGGAAGAACAAAACAGATGTAAAGAGCATCCCCGGAACGTGACAGGATGGCAGCAGTGGCAGAAGCAGAGGCAGCAGTAAGAAGAAAACACTAGCTGGACCGGCTGTAAGAATATGTCATGCAAGATCCGGGATACTCTTTTTTTAGTGGAAGAGAACAAGGAATAATTGGATATTGCCCGTAGATTATGATAGAATAATGCTGAAAAGGTTCTGTCGTAATCGTATGTAGGGCATAAAAGGAATACGACACGATGGGAAAAGATTTAAAAGGTAAAGAACTTGGTAAAGGTATCACATAAAGGAAGGATGCTTCGCTTCAAATGACAATGGATTTATATACAAGTGTCATGGAGCAGAAAAAAACAGAAGATATGAAGCTTTTGGAGGATACCATCGGATTGGACAAAGTAAATGAAAACAGCACTGTAAGAAACAACAAAATTATTCAGTTTGCATAATACAGGGGACTGCGAAAATGGGGTAATGATGGCGTAAGAAGCATAAGTAATGGCGTACAGTATCCCGAAAAGCCTTATAGAATCAGGATTTTAGAAATGAAAAAGGACGCAACCTGTAATGCTTATTACGTATACCAGAGCACCCCATACGACCTGTATGGCACACCGGATTTTAAGGAACTGTAAGAGGGCTGAAACCCGTATGGTTGAGCTGAGTGAAAAAACAGAAACTTTACGCAAACTTTATTTGCTTATTTAGAAAAATGGTGCTATAGTAAAGTTGGTTCTGACAAATGTATTGTTTACAGATTTCAGTCGATGGCCGGCAGGACTACTTTACTGATGGATTCGGCCATATTCTGAATCATGAAAGAAGGAAGAGGGAAAAATTGCGTAAAAAATCACATATACTGTTAGGCAGATACCTGGCAGACCAGATGTCCGAGGTGTATAGCCTCCAGCAACACAGAAAAGCGTTTTGCCTGGGCAATATTATGCCGGATCTGAGACCGTCGTTTCTTACTACCAGACATGAGTTTTTTGGAACATTCAGTCAGCTTCAGGAAAAGATGCGGGAATTGATTGAGCGAAATCCGGAAGAAGATAATGCCAGAGTTTACTGGCGCAGATTCGGAGAGGTCATGCATTATATGGCAGATTACTTTACTTTTCCTCATAACAGAACATATAAAGGAAGTCTTGCAGAACATAATTCCTATGAAGCGGAACTGAAGAATTGTCTGAAGGAGTGTATCTTAAGTGGAAATGCGGACAGCCAGCTGGAAGAGGCGAAGCATTTTGACAGTTTTGAGGAACTTGTGGGATATATCCGCGAGAGGCATGCGTGCTATCTGGAGAGCCCTCGTTGTATTGCAGATGATATCCGCTTTATTCTTCGAGTGTGTTATCAGGTAATACAGGGGATTTTTCAGCTCTGTCTCAGAAGACAGTTCCATATGGAAGGCCGGCCGGTAACGGCAATCTGACAGTATACGACAAAAAGCTGCTGCGCGAAAGCGTTGCAGCTTTTTTGCAGTACGAAAATGTTCTTATAAAAATGTGAATAAAAAGTGAAAAATAAATAAATTGACAAGGATATCCCGGCAGAACGGTTGATTTCATAAAATTCCTATGCTAAAATAAGTGGAGTTAAACTTTAGGTTATCTAAAATGGTTTAAGGCAGACCTTTATTATAGGGGAAGTAAAGGGATGTTCAAGGAAAGAAGGGAGCATCTTAATAAATATGAAAAACAAGTACCTTAATAAGTTTTTATGCATCACGATGATATCAGCTATGGTACTGGCAGGCCCAGCCGGGGTCAGAGCTGCTGACATGGCAGAAACTGTTGCGGCTGATGAGGGGAGTTCTGAGGGCAGTGAGGAAGTGACAGAACCGGAAATTCCTACGGATCCGGAACCAACAGAAACACCAGATCCGGAACCGACGGAAACACCACAGCCAACGGAAACACCAGATCCGCAGCCAACAGCAACGCCGGAGCCAACAGCAACACCACAGCCGACGTCAACGCCGGAACCAACAGCAACACCGGAGCCAACAGCGACACCGGAACCGACAGCGACACCACAGCCAACAGAGGCACCGCAGGATGATACCAGGGTACAGACAGTTATAGATATGATCAATGCACTGGCAGGAAAGATGATCACAGCTGATACAAAAGATGAGATTGAAGCTGCACGAGCTGCTTATGATGCACTGACTGATGCAGAAAAAGCTAAGGTTACGAATTATTCTGTACTGACTGATGCAGAGCAGAAGCTTGCAGCGATATTACAGGATAAGGATAACAAGAATAATTCCAATAATGGAACTACAGATATTACAGATGGAAATAATGCTACGGCTACTCAGATCGGAGATCCGGTTTATGTGACAAACATGGTCTCCAACCTTCACGCAGGTAAAGATTTTTATCTGGACAGCCTTAAGAATAATTATAATCTGACATTTTCTGATGATTTTACATCTGTTATGGATGAAATCGAGAAAGAATATAAAGAAAAAAATAAACTGACCGATGATACACTGCTGGTACGTAACTGGCAAGATATCCTGGCTGTTTATATTTATCAGCAAAGTAAAAGCGGTAAGACATCTTTTACAATGGACTCATCCTGTAAAGCAGATCTGTCCAAGATCTTTGAGGAAATGAATCCGATCGTCAGAGATAAACAGGATATCACCAAGGTATCTTATGGAAACCGTAAGATCAATTATTATATTAAGAAGAATAATATTGCAAAGCAGGATAGAACCGTTCTTAAGAAATATGTAGAGACAGACTGTAAACTTCTTTGTGCGGTTGTTACTGCATCGAAAGGTTTTGTCCGCGAGAGCGTTGGCGATAACGTGTCCGAGGACCGTGTAGATGTTATTGCGGCTGCTTATTCTCTGGTAGGTAAAGTTGGATATTTCTGGGGTGGTAAGTCTACTGTCCTTGGAGAGGATCCGAGCTGGGGAACCGTTGAGAAAGTCTCAGCAGATGGAAGCAAGAGTTCAGGAACTTTGCGGGCGTATGGTCTTGACTGTAGTGGTTTTGTTACCTGGGCAGTGATCAACGGTTATCAGGATCAGGGAATGCAGGCGGCAGTTGGTGACGGAACTTCCGATCAGTGGGAGAAAGCGAATGTTGTCAGCGAGGCAGATGCACAGCCGGGAGATCTTGTATTTCAGAGAGGACCTGAAGCGGGCAGTGACAACCATGTTGGAATTTTGTGTGGCAAGACGGATTCCGGAGACTGGATCGCGGTACATTGTTCTTCCAGTAAAAATGGAGTAACAGTAGGTGAGGCATACAGCGCAAGCTTCCGTTATATCAGACAGCCGGCGTTCTATTCTGATACAGCAGTAACTGAGCCTGGCAGTGAAAATGCAGAAAACACTACGACAGAAGATGGCACGAATAATATTCTTACAGATGTTGTGAAGTCAACAGCACTGAAAGACGCACTTTCATCCAATGATACTCTTTCTGATAATCTTCTTGAGGACTTTAAAAACAATTCTCTGCAGGAAGATGAGGATGAAGATGAGATTGAAGATCTGACTCTGGATCCGGAATCTATCGATGATGCGGTAAAGACTTTTGATGATGCAGAAGCATTGGAATTGGAGAATTAAGAGACAGCAGATAAATAAGGGCAGTCTCCTGCGGGAGGCTGCCCTTTCTGACAATCGGTATTAGGATATTAAGAGGATAAAAAATGAAAAAGGGATTTTTTTGCCGGCTGGTGGTAATTTTGACCGTATTATCTGTTATGTTGCAGCCTTTTTACGTTCGGGCCGGAACATTGGATCAGATCCGTTCTATTGCGAAGAGCGTTTTGTCGGGAAAACCGGAAGAGGTAGAAGAATTACGTCAGATGGAAGTGGCACAGAGTGAGGAAGGACATCAGGAATATTATTTTAAACAGTTAAATGAAGAAGAACAGAGAGTTTACAGAGAACTCCTGAAGGGCATTCGCGCACGGGAAAAGGACTTTTATCTGACCCTTTCCCAGGATGACAGTATTGACAGATGCTATCATGCGGTTCTGAAGGATCATCCGGAGATATTCTGGGTGCATAACCACGAAAAAATTTATAAAACAACTTATTCAGACAGTGATTACTGCACTTTTACCCCGGGATATATTTATACAGAAAGTGAGATCAGTGAGATTCAGAATGCCATGGAGGCTGGATTTCAGGAAGTAAGCAGTCTGATTCCGGCAGATGCCAGTGATTATGAAAAAGTCCGCATTGTTTATACTTATGTGATTGATAATACCCAATATCAGGCAAGTGATGACGATCAGAGTATTGCAGGTGTCTTCTGGAAAAAAGAGGCAGTTTGTGCGGGATATGCAGGTGCAGTTCAATATCTTCTGGAAAGAATAGGCGTTCCGTGCATTTATGTAGATGGAAGCACGCAGGGAAGTACAGAAGGGCATGCATGGAATATTGTAAAACTGGATGGAGAGTATTATTATGTAGATGCTACTAATGGTGACCAGCCGGATTTTCTTAATGGGAATGCTGCACAGCTGGAAGAACATAAGACGATTATTTATGATTATCTTTGCCCTTTTCCAGAAGAATACGAAAAAAAATATATAAGATCGGAGGAACTTACTGTTCCGGACTGTACTGCAAAAGACATGAACTTCTATGTTCTGAATCAGGGATGTTTTGACGGATATGACTGGGAGACTATTTATGATTACTGCAAAATGCGTTTGGATAATGGCGCTGCGGTAGTTCGATTTAAATTCAGCAATCAGGAGGCATTTGCTGCAGCCTGCAATGAACTTCTGGATAATGGGGAAGTGCAGAATGTAGCTCAGTATTATATGAAGCAGAATGGCCTTGGGCAGGTGGAATACCATTACGGCGTGCTGGATAATTTTTATACCATATATCTGATTTTCTGAATAAAGATCATGAAGTGATCGGCAGATTTTCAGGCAGAATAATGAATTCAGGAAGAGAGGAGTAAGCGAATGAATATGGATATGTTATCGAGGGTGTTTGACATTATACAGAGGACAGGAGGTATGGAACAGATTGGACAGCTTATGATGATCGTATATGGAGTGCTCTGTGTGTTTGGACTTTTGAACTGTATTCTCGGGTACCGTATCTTACGTTTCTGGATGATGATCTTTGGCTTCCTCATTGGTGCAGGTGCCGGTTTTGCCGCAACATATATATCAGGTGTGCAGGATAAAATGATAATTGCAGGGGCCATGGCCGGATTTGGCATTGTACTGGCGATCGTTTCATTCCTGGTCTACAGAGCAGGTATTTTTGTACTGGGATTTGGTATCGGAATATCTTTGAGTATTTACCTGATCCATCCAACCAGTTCTTTTTCCTTTTTTCTCTGCATTCTGATCGGTGTAGGACTTGGTGCACTTGCCATGCGTTATGCAAAAGGTGTGATCATTATTGGAACCAGTGTTCTTGGCGGAGTTCTGGCTGGTTTATCCATCGCTCAGATGGGAGGCCTTGCACAGTTTCCTTATGGAATTGGTATGGCTGTGGGAATTGCACTTCTTGGTATGCTGATCCAGTTTGCCATTAATAAGGACAGAGATGAAGAGGAGGAGAGCGAAGACGAGGACGAACCCTACGAAGAGGAGAGGAGCAGAAAAAGAAAGAACATACCGGAAAACAGAAACCACGATTTCGGATATGCACCGGATGATCGTGGAAGAAAGTCCGCAGGTGGATATCGGGATGACCGGACGGGTAATTCAGACACAGAGGTAAGGCATTCCCGAAAAACTTCCGGTCGGGATGGAAGATACGGGGATCGTTCAGAACGTAGAGATTCTGCGGATGAGCGAAGAAGGAACAGAGGCGAAGACAGCAGAACCTCTGCCGGCAGAAAGGCAGGAGGCAGAAGAGAAAATCCAAACAGTTCTTCTGACAGCCGAAGAGGTGGAAATTCCAGAAACAGTTCCTACAGTGGAAGGAGATCTGCTTCTGACAGAACTACGTCTTCAGAACGCAGGAGGGCAGGTACCTCTTCAAAAAGTTATTCACCTGATCCTGGAAGAGATCGCAATTCTTATAGTGCCAGGAGCCGAAGGTATAACAGAGAGTCCGGTTATGAAGAAATCGATATGAATGAAGACTATGATCCATATGATATTCCGGACAGGGAAGAGGCACAAAATCCAAATACATATGCTGAATTTGAAAAACAGCAGCAAAGAAGACGGCAGATGGACATAGAAAATATGGCAGATCTGGATCCGGAAGATTATGACGAATGGGAAGATAAGTAAGAGAAAACCTGAGGAGTGACAGAAATGGGAAAAGAAGCAAAGACCAATGCGATGAGAATGCTTGACCGGAAAAAAGTAAAATATGAGGCGATCACATATGACTGTGGAGAATTTATAGATGGGATCCATTGCGCGGATCTTACCGGTGCGCCTCATGACCAGTCTTTTAAAACACTGGTCATGGAAGGAAAGAGCGGCGGCTATTATGTATTTGTGGTACCGATTGAGAAAGAAGTAGATCGTAAAGCGGCAGCGAAATCTGTTGGAGAAAAGACAGTAGACATGATCCACGTAAAAGATCTTACGAAGATCACAGGTTATATTCGAGGCGGGTGCAGTCCGCTTGGAATGAAAAAGAATTATCCAGTTGTGTTTGATCAGTCAGCGGAGAATTTTGAGGAAATTTATGTGAGCGGCGGAAGAGTCGGACTCACTCTGAAAGTTCCGCTTAAAGACCTTCTGGATGTGACTCAGGGGAAACTTGCTCCGATCACAATGGAGTAAAGGATTGCTAAAAAGAAATACTAAAAAAGCTTCTGCCGCAGGAAAACTTGCGGCAGGAGTTTTTTTACGGATAAAAATCCCCTGCATCTGCTTTTGCATAAGCAGGCAGGGGAAGTGCATACATCAAAATTGGTTATGAAAGATTTAGTTATCCTGAGCGTCTTCTTCATTAACCTGGAAGACGTGACGTTTCTTGGCCATTTCATCGCTGGCAAGATATTCATCATAAGTTGTGATTTTATCAACCAGTTTGCCGTTAGGAAGAATTTCCATAATACGGTTTGCGGTTGTCTGTACAAACTGATGATCATGAGATGTGAAAAGGATTACACCCGGAAATTTGATCAGTCCGTTGTTAAGTGCAGTAATGGATTCCATATCCAGATGGTTGGTAGGCTCATCCAGGATCAGAATATTGGCTCCGGAGATCATCATCTTGGAAAGAAGGCAGCGAACTTTTTCACCACCGGAAAGAACACGGACACGTTTTACACCGTCTTCACCCGGGAAAAGCATACGACCAAGGAATCCACGGACATAAGTTGCGTCCTTAATCTCGGAATACTGTGTCAGCCAGTCTGTAATCGTGAGGTCATTATCAAATTCCTGAGTGTTGTCCTTCGGAAAATATGCCTGGGAAGTAGTGACACCCCATTTATAATTACCTTCATCCGGCTCCATCTCACCTGTGAGAATCTTAAAGAAAGTTGTGATCGCCTGCTCGTTGGCACCTACGAAAGCAACTTTATCCTCGCGACCCAGTGTGAAGGAAATGTTATCCAGAACTTTGACACCATCAATTGTCTTGGAAAGATTTTCAACCATAAGAACTTCATTTCCGATCTCACGGTTTGGACGGAAGTCGATATATGGATATTTACGGCTGGAAGGACGCATATCATCCAGCTGGATTTTTTCCAGAGCACGTTTTCTGGAAGTTGCCTGCTTGGATTTGGAAGCATTGGCGCTGAAACGGGAGATGAATTCCTGAAGTTCTTTGATCTTTTCCTCTTTTTTCTTATTGGCTTCTTTCATCTGTTTGATCAGAAGCTGGCTGGACTCAAACCAGAAATCATAGTTTCCGGCATAGAGCTGAATCTTTCCATAGTCAATATCAGCAGTATGTGTGCAGACTTTATTCAGAAAATAACGGTCATGGGATACTACGATGACGGTATTGTCAAAGTTGATCAGGAATTCTTCCAGCCATTCAATAGCAGGAAGATCCAGATGGTTGGTAGGCTCATCCAGAAGAAGGATATCCGGATTTCCGAAAAGAGCCTGGGCAAGCAGGACCTTGACTTTCATACTACCGGTAAGATCTGCCATCTGTGTGTAGTGGAACTCTGTGTCGACACCGAGACCGTTGAGAAGAGTGGCGGCGTCGGATTCTGCTTCCCATCCGTTCATCTCTGCAAATTCACCCTCAAGTTCGCTGGCACGGATACCATCTTCGTCTGTGAAATCCTCTTTTGCGTAGATGGCTTCTTTTTCTTTCATGATCTGATAAAGCCTTTCGTTACCCATGATAACGGTATCCAGAACAGGGTAGGCATCATATTTGAAATGATCCTGCTGCAGGAAAGAAAGTCTCTGTCCAGGTGTGATTACGATATCACCTTTCGTTGGTTCGAGCTGGCCTGAGAGGATCTTGAGGAATGTAGATTTTCCTGCGCCGTTGGCGCCGATCAATCCATAGCAGTTGCCCTCTGTAAATTTGATGTTAACGTCTTCAAAAAGTGCTTTTTTTCCAACACGCAGTGTGATGTTGTTTGCTGAAATCATATCATACCTCTTTTTTCATTAATAAAAATCGTTTCAATTACATAGTATAACATTACAATCGTTTCCTATTGTACCGTAAACTGAAAAATTTGCAAGCTGTATTTTTCTTTTTTATATAAATAGAGGGAAAACAGCGGGTTTACAATGGATTACAGGAAAATAATAACCTTTTATTATTGAAAAAAATGCGTTATACTGACGTATATGATAAACAGAGTAGCCCGAAATCAAGGATGTATCCTGACACGAATGAAACACCCGGGAACGTGTCGGTACAGACAGGGGCGGAAATTATCATAAATCAGCAGCTTAGTTGAACAGAAGAGAGGTTAGAGATGTTTATCACCAGAGAAAGCGATTATGCGATGCGGGTTGTCCGCGCATTGATGGGGGAGACGCGTTTAAGCGTCAGTGAGATCTGCGAGAGGGAGGCGATTACAGCACCTTTTGCCTACAAAATACTGAAGAAACTTCAGAATGCGGGAATTGTGGAAGGATATCGCGGAGTTCATGGCGGATATGCCCTGAAGAGAGATCCTGCGGATCTGACATTATATGATATATATAGTGCGATTGATTCCGACATGTCGATCATTGAGTGCCTGAATGGAAAATGTGAATGTTCAAGAAACGGCCAGGACGGTGTGCCATGTTATGCTCATGACGAACTGAAAGAGATTCAGGGACAGCTGTGGGCGATGCTCCGGCGGAAATCCATGAAAGATCTTTTTGAGAAAGAGGAGCAGTAAACTGCTGTGACAGGCGGAAATAAGCGTATGATAAGATAATAAGAAGAGCGGGGAGGGAGCAATGAAAAAGTTTCTGACCGGCTCTTTTTTCTTGTCAAAAAGATAACAACGTTTGTACATGATAATATACAAAAAACAGCGAAAGAAAATGGACATAACTGGGAATCTATGCTATAATAACCAATGGAATTTTAGGCCCTTGACAGCCTAAAAATATATTTTCAACAAACCTTTAAGGAGGAATAAACAAATGGCAAGAAAGATGAAAACCATGGATGGTAACCATGCAGCCGCTCATGCATCATATGCTTTTTCTGATGTAGCTGCTATTTACCCGATTACCCCTTCATCTGTAATGGCTGAGGCAACAGACGAGTGGGCAACTCAGGGAAGAAAGAACATCTTTGGACAGGAAGTACAGGTTACAGAGATGCAGTCTGAGGCTGGTGCAGCAGGTGCTGTTCACGGTTCTCTGGCAGCAGGTGCCCTGACTACAACCTACACAGCTTCCCAGGGTCTTCTGCTTATGATCCCGAACCTTTACAAGATTGCTGGTGAGCAGCTTCCGGGAGTTATCAACGTATCTGCCCGTGCACTTGCTTCCCACGCACTTTGTATTTTCGGTGACCATTCCGACGTTATGGCCTGTCGTCAGACTGGATGTGCAATGCTTTGTGAGTCTTCTGTACAGGAGGTTATGGACCTTACACCGGTTGCTCATCTTGCAGCAATCAAAGGAAAAGTTCCGTTCATCAACTTCTTCGACGGATTCCGTACATCTCATGAGATCCAGAAGATCGAGACATGGGACTATGAAGATCTGAAAGATATGGCAGATATGGATGCTATCGCAGAGTTCCGTAACCGCGCTCTGAACCCGAACCATCCATGTCAGAGAGGTTCTGCACAGAACCCGGATATCTTCTTCCAGGCAAGAGAGGCATGTAACCCATATTATGACGCTCTTCCGGCAGTTGTTCAGGAGTATATGGACAAAGTTAACGAGAAGATCGGAACAGACTACAAACTGTTCAACTACTACGGAGCTGCTGACGCTGAGCACATCATCGTAGCTATGGGTTCCGTAAACGATACCATCGAGGAGACAATCGATTACCTTATGGCAGCTGGTAAGAAAGTCGGTGTTGTTAAAGTTCGTCTTTACAGACCATTCTGTGCACAGGCTCTTATCGATGCAATCCCGGATACAGTTAAGCAGATCTCTGTTCTTGACAGAACAAAAGAGCCAGGAGCTCTTGGCGAGCCTCTGTATCTTGATGTTGTTGCAGCTCTTCGCGACAGCAAGTTCAGCGATGTTAAGATCTTTACAGGACGTTACGGACTTGGTTCCAAAGATACAACACCTGCACAGATCGTAGCAGTATATGAGAACACTGAGAAAGAGAAATTCACAATCGGTATCGTTGATGATGTTACAAACCTTTCTCTTGAGACAGGTGCACCACTTGTTACAACACCAGAGGGAACAACAAACTGCAAGTTCTGGGGACTTGGAGCTGATGGTACTGTAGGTGCTAACAAGAACTCTATCAAGATCATCGGTGATAACACAGACATGTACGCTCAGGCTTACTTCGATTATGACTCCAAGAAGTCCGGCGGTGTTACAATGTCTCACCTTCGTTTCGGTAAGAAACCGATCAAATCCACATACCTGATTCACAAAGCAAACTTCGTTGCATGTCATAATCCGTCCTATGTTAACAAATATAACATGGTACAGGAGCTTGTTGACGGAGGTACATTCCTTCTGAACTGTGCTTGGGATATGGAAGGACTTGAGAAACATCTTCCGGGACAGGTTAAAGCTTTCATCGCTAACCACAATATCAAATTCTACACCATCGACGGTGTTAAGATTGGTATTGAGACTGGCATGGGACCAACACGTATCAATACAATCCTTCAGTCCGCATTCTTCAAACTTACAGGAATCATTCCTGAGGAGCAGGCTATCGAGCTTATGAAAGCTGCTGCTAAAGCTACTTACGGACGTAAGGGTGATGACGTTGTTAAGAAGAACTGGGCAGCTATCGATGCCGGTGCTAAACAGGTCGTAGAGGTTCAGGTTCCGGAGAGCTGGAAGAACGCTGAGGACGAGGGACTCTTCATGTCTCACGCATCCCACGGTGCTCAGGAAGCTCAGGACTTCGTAAACAACATCCAGTGCAAGATCAATGCTCAGGAAGGTAACAGCCTCCCGGTATCTGCATTCAAGGATTATGTAGATGGTACAACACCATCCGGAACAGCTGCATATGAGAAACGTGGTATCGCAGTTAACGTTCCTGTATGGGTTCCGGACAACTGTATCCAGTGTAACCGTTGTGCATATGTCTGCCCGCATGCTGCAATCCGTCCGGTTGCCATGACAGCAGATGAGACAGCTAACGCTCCAGAGGGAATCAAGACACTTCCGCTTACAGGAATGAAAGACTATACATTCACAATGACTGTATCCGCTCTTGACTGTACAGGATGTGGTTCCTGTGCAAATGTCTGCCCAGGAAAGAAAGGCAACAAAGCTCTTGAGATGGCTCCACTTGAAGCTAACGCAGGAGAGCAGAAATACTTCGATTACGGTGTAACACTTCCTCAGAAGGAAGACGTTATCGCTAAATATAAAGAGACAACTGTAAAAGGCAGCCAGTTCAAACAGCCACTCCTTGAGTTCTCCGGCGCTTGTGCAGGTTGTGGTGAGACACCATACGCTAAGCTGATCACACAGCTCTTTGGTGACAGAATGTACATTGCAAATGCTACAGGATGCTCCTCTATCTGGGGTAACTCTTCACCATCTACACCATACACAACAAACGCTAAGGGACAGGGTCCTGCATGGTCCAACTCTCTGTTCGAGGATAACGCAGAGTTTGGTTATGGTATGCTTCTTGCACAGCGTGCGATCCGTGGCGGTCTGAAAGAAAAGATCGAAGACCTTGTAGCTAACGGAACAAACGAGGACGTTAAAGCAGCTGGTCAGGAATGGCTGGATACTTACGCTGTAGGCGCAACAAATGGTGCAGCTACAGAGAAACTCGTTGCAGCTCTTGAGGCTTGTGGATGTGACAAGGCTAAAGAGATCCTTGCACAGAAAGACTTCCTCTCCAAGAAATCCCAGTGGATCTTCGGTGGTGACGGATGGGCTTACGATATCGGATTCGGCGGTGTTGACCACGTTCTCGCAAGCGGACGCGACATCAACGTTATGGTATTCGATACAGAGGTTTACTCCAACACAGGCGGACAGTCTTCCAAGTCTACACCGACAGGTGCGATCGCTCAGTTCGCAGCAGGCGGAAAAGAGACTAAGAAGAAAGATATGGCATCTATCGCAATGAGCTATGGCTATGTATACGTAGCACAGATCTCCATGGGTGCTGACTTCAACCAGACTGTAAAAGCAATTGCAGAGGCAGAGGCATATCCGGGACCATCCCTGATCATTGCTTATGCTCCATGTATCAACCATGGTATCAAGAAAGGTATGAGCAAAGCTCAGACAGAGGAAGAGCTGGCAGTTAAGTGCGGATACTGGCACAACTTCAGATTCAACCCGGCTGCTGAGAACAAGTTCAGCCTTGATTCCAAGACACCGGATATGGAGAACTATATGGACTTCCTGAACGGTGAGGTTCGTTACAACTCTCTGCAGCGTCAGAATCCTGAGAAAGCTGCTAGACTGTTCGCTAAGAACGAGTCTGAGGCTCAGGCTAGATATGAGTATCTGCAGAAACTTATCACTCTTTACGGAGCAGATAAGAAAGAAGACTAATTACTGATCAATAGTTACTGTTTATACAGTGTGCTTGCTGATTAAGCATTAGGTGACAGGCCTGCGGTGTTTAGCGCACCGCAGGCCTTTTTCATATACAGGAGAGATATACAACATGAGAAGATTTTTTTCGAAGGAGAAATCCAGAAAAGAGAAAAAAGCAGATTTTTATATTCTGTATACGATAGTTTTTGCAGTGATCTCACTGTTTATTTATGGCTGTTTTTATTTCAACGGAAAATCACTGATCTGGAGCCATGACGGTGTTCCGCAGCATATTAATGCACTTGCCTATTATGGGAAATATCTGCGGAATGTACTGAAAACACTGGTAATAGATCATAAAATTTTCTTCCCTATGTGGGATATGCATATTGGTTTCGGATCTGATATTCTGACAACACTTCATTATTATGTGATCGGTGATCCCCTGACATTACTTTCTGTATTTGTACCGGAAAAAAATACGGAGATTTTGTATGAGATTCTGATCTTTCTTCGAATCTATCTTGCGGGAATCACATTCAGTATTTATTGTTTTTACCGCAAGAATCCGAAACAGGCCACATTTATCGGAAGTCTTGTTTATATTTTTGCGGGATGGACGATCTATGCGTCTATGAAACATCCTTACTTTTCCAATCCTATGATCTACCTGCCGCTGGTTCTTATGGGAATTGAAAAAGTTTATAAAAAAGAGAAGCCGCACCTTTTTATCTGTGCGACGGCTGTAGCGGCAATGTCAAGTTTTTATTTCTTTTATATGATCAGTATCTTCATGGTGCTGTATGCGGCATTTCGGTATTTCGGTTTATTCCGGAAACGTTCCGTGAAAGATGTATTTCAGTGGTTCCTGAAATTTACAGGTTTCTATCTGGTGGCACTGATGATCGCTGCGACGATTTTTTTGCCTGTGGTGATGACTTTGTTTGGAACAGAACGTTTTCAGGCACAGAATTATGTCCCGTTATTTTATGACCGCATTTACTACGAAAAATATCTCGGCTGTCTGATTGGTGAGAATATGATCCAGTGGGGAGTTGCTGGATATTCCGCAGTTGCCATGGCAGGCGTGTTTGTGATTTTTTCCAAAAGAAAAAAATATACAGGACTGAAACTGGGATTTGTACTTTTAAATCTGTTCCTGCTGATTCCTTTTGCAGGACATGTGCTCAATGGATTTTCCTATGTATCCAACCGCTGGATCTGGGCATATGGAATGCTGATCGCCTATATTCTGGTGCAGGCATATCCGGAACTGTTTGCCTTACAGATACAGGAAAAAAGACGGATTTTTATTATGCTGCTGGGATATTGTGTGCTTGCACTTTTTTCGGAAACAGCCCGTACAGAGCGGAATATCATGGCTGTAATGTTGCTGGTTCTGGCTGTGTTTACAGTAGTTTCCTATGGAAATATTTTTGTGCAGGGAAAATATCTCTGTGGAATGATCGTTACTGTACTGATAGCGAGTATTCTTTTGAATGTGTCATATCAGTATTCTTATGAAAAAGATTATCTGTCAGAGTTTGAAGAAAAGGGCGGAGCACTGGAGGCACTGCAGTCCGGGCCGGATAAAGCGATCCAGAAGCTGGAAGATTCTTCAGTCAGCCGTTATGATCAGTACAAAACGGGCTCTTACGTAAATACTGCCATGTATATGGGAACTAACAGTACTTCTTATTATTTCAGTGTGGCCAATGGAAATATCAGTCGTTTCTTCGATGAAATGTACCTGAATACACCATGGGATTATCATTACAATAATCTGGACGGAAGGACCATTTTGGACCGTTTAGCTGCTGTGAAATATTTTGCCATCAAAAAGAACGGATATGGCTACGTTCCTTATGGATATGATCAGGAAGCTGTTACTACAAAGAAGTACAGGATTTACGAAGATGAGGATGCGCTTCCTCTGGGCTATACGTATGATACCTGGATCCCAAGGGAAAAATATGAAAAACTTTCTGTAACAGAAAAACAGCAGGCTCTTCTTCAGGGAGCTGTCATTGAAAGCAGCAGCCTTCCGGAAACAGACCTTACCTTTGATGACAAGAAAGCAGATTTTACACTGGAAGCAGGAAAAGGCTGTAAGATCAAAGATGGAAAGATCATTGTAACAAAGAAAAATGCCAAGGTTTCTATAGGATATCAGGGAGAACCGGATGCAGAAGTCTATCTTGTGGCGAAAAATCTGGATTTCAACGCATATTCACCGCGTGCCCGGATCAGTGACAGAAAGTGGGATTCTCTTACAGAATATGAGAAGAATACGGTACTTCACGAAGATGACAACTGGCGCTACTGGAAAGAAAGTAAAGAATCCGCAGTAGAGGTTTCTCTGGGAGCGGTGGACAAAACCATCCGGATTTTTACAGACAAATATAACGGATACAGTGGCCGCCATAATTTTCTTCTGAATATGGGGTATAAAAATTACAGCGCAGGAACTATAACGCTGACATTTTCTACTCCTGGGGAATATACATTTGATGATCTTTATCTGGTATGCCAGCCTATGGATTCTGTGGAAAAACAGACAGACCGGCTTGGAGAAGAAAGTCTTCATAATATAAAGACCGAAACTAATAAACTTACCGGAGATATTGAAGTATCTTCAGATAAGTTCCTCGTGTTTTCAATCCCATATAATGCAGGATTTACAGCATATGTGGACGGAAAGAAAGCAAAACTGGTTCAGGCGAACAGTATGTATATGGGGGTTGAGCTGAAAAAAGGAAAACACAGCATTGAGCTTACCTACTGTACACCATATGTGATACCGGGAATGTACCTGAGTGTATCAGGGCTGTTTCTGTTTTTGATGATCGGAATCTTTTACCGGAGGCCAAAGAAACAAAGAGAAAGGGGAAATCAGGAAAAATGAGCAGATTATCGGTGGTTTTGCCTGCGTATAATGAAGAACAGATGCTGGCAAAAACCTGCCGGACGCTGAAAAAAATCCTGGATTTAGCCGAAATCAATTACGAACTGGTTATTGTAGATGATGGTTCTACGGACCAGACATGGAAAATAATTGAGGAAACTGCAGAAAAAGATAGAAATGTGACTGGTGTACATTTTTCCAGAAATTTTGGAAAAGAAGCTGCAATTGTCGCAGGACTGGCTCAGGCGTCAGGAAACGCAGTGGCTGTTATGGACTGTGACCTGCAGCATCCGCCGGAAGTTCTTGTAAAAATGTATCGGTTATGGGAACAGGGCTATGAAGTTGTAGAAGGGATAAAAAAGAGCCGTGGAACAGAAACTGTGTTTCACAGAAAAAGTGCAGGATTTTTTTACAGGATCATGTCCAGGGCAACCGGATTTAATATGGAGAATGCTTCAGACTTTAAACTTCTGGATCGGAAAGCTGTGGAAAGCGTTCTTTCTATGCCAGAGCGGAGCATGTTTTTTCGGGCAACCTCATCCTGGGTTGGATTTAAAAGTACATCTGTGCTTTTTGAGGTGCAGGAGCGGGAAGCAGGAGAGTCTAAATGGTCTACCGGAAGCCTGATCCGTTATGCATTTCGCAATATCGTGGCTTTTACAACGCTTCCGCTGCAGTTTGTAACGATAGGAGCCGGTGGCTGTTTCATATGTTCTCTGCTCTTGCTGATCTATTCACTGGTGAGATATTTTACCGGACATGCAGTAGAGGGTTACACGACTTTGCTGATCGTGATGCTGTTTATCGGCAGTGCGGTGATGATGAGCCTTGGAATTATCGGATATTATATTGCAAGGATCTATGAAGAAGTGAAGCGCCGGCCAAGATATATTGTATCCAGAATCATACATGGAGGTCATGAAAATGAAAAAACGGATTCTTAAATTATATGAAAATGATGTGATCCGTTATATTTTCTGGGGTGGTTGTACAACGCTGGTAAATCTGGTAAGCTTTTATATTATGAGAGAGCTTGGCATTATTCTGATGGCGGCGAATGTAGTATCGATCATCCTGGCGATCCTGTTTGCATATGTTGTGAATTCCAGATTTGTATTTCATGATCAGTGTGCAACTCTTGCGGATCATATCCGGCCTTTCCTGAAGTTTGTAAGTGCGCGTCTTGTGACAATGGTGATTGAAGTTGGAGGTGTTTGGCTGCTGGCAGTTGTGCTGGGATTTCACGATATGGTTGCAAAATTCTGCACCCAGTTTATTGTGCTGGTGCTGAATTATATATTTAGTAAATTTATAATCTTTACCACAGGTAAAAAAACGGGAGGTAGCAAATGATGACTTTAAAAGAAGCAGTAAAAAAAGTCCGTCCGCTGGATGAAAAGGCCATGGAAGGGGCAAAACAGCGTTGGGACAGTATTGCAAAACCTCTGCATTCCCTGGGCGAACTTGAAAATATGCTGACACAGATTGCCGGGATCACAGGAACACCGGATGTCCGTGTGGAAAAAAAAGCAGTAGTTGCCATGTGTGCAGATAATGGTGTTGTAGAGGAAGGCGTGACTCAGACAGGACAGGAAGTTACCGCAATTGTAGCCGAAAATTTCCTGGCGGGAACCACAACCTGCTGTGTGATGTGCCGGCAGTGTGGTGCGGAACTTTTCCCTGTGGATGTTGGAATGGTAACGGATACAAAAGTCCGTACAGATCTTAAGGTTGCCTACGGAACCAGGAACATGACGAAAGAACCTGCCATGACGAGAGAACAGGCGATCCAGGGCATTGAAGCGGGAATTGCCATGGCCGAGGAACTGAAGGGAAAAGGATACCAGGTTCTTGCCACCGGTGAAATGGGAATTGGAAATACGACCACCAGCAGTGCTGTGGCATCTGTACTTCTCGGGAAACCGGTAGAAGATATGACAGGAAGAGGAGCCGGACTTTCCGGTGAGGGGCTTGTGCGAAAGATCAACGCGATCAAAAAGGCCATTGCCCTGAACAATCCGGACCGCGCAGATGTGATCGATGTTCTGGCAAAGGTTGGTGGACTGGATATCGCAGGAATGACCGGTGTGTTTATCGGTGGAGCGGCATTAGGTATGCCGGTTGTGATGGATGGATTTATTTCCTGTGTATCTGCCCTGATCGCAGTAAAAATCTGCCCTCAGGTCAGTGATTATATCATTGCTTCTCATGTATCCAAAGAACCGGCAGCACACCTGATCCTGAAAGAACTGGATAAAGAAGCAATCATCCATGCGGGAATGTGCCTTGGAGAAGGTACCGGAGCGGTTGCCTTATTTCCACTGATGGATCTTTCCTGTGCAGTATATAATTCCATGAGTACTTTTGGAGATATCAATGTAGAACAGTATGAGGAGCTGAAATAAGATGCTGGTTGTTGTAACAGGAGGCAGCGGAAGCGGAAAGTCTGCTTTTGCGGAGGACAGAGTCCTTTCTTTTGGAGAGTCGAGAAGGATCTATATTGCCACCATGCAGGCTTTTGATGAAGAAAGTCACTGCCGCATTCGAAGACATCGCCGGATGCGGTCAGGAAAAGGATTTGAGACAATTGAGAGATACACAGAGCTGGATGAGTTGATACTTCCAAAGAATTGTGTAGTGCTTCTTGAATGTATGTCCAATCTGGTGGCAAATGAAATGTTCCGGGAAGATGGATTTCATCCGGAGGTTTCCGAAAAGATCACAGAAGGAGTAAGAAATCTTCTTTCACAGGCAGAACACGTGGTGATCGTTACCAACGAAATTTTTTCCGATGGAATTCTCTATGAAGGAGAATCCGAAAAGTATAAGGAACAGCTGGGACAGATCAACTGCAATCTGGCTGAAATGGCGGATGCTGTTGTAGAAGTGGTCTACGGAATCCCGGTCTGGCATAAAGGCGGTGAGAAAGCATGAAAAGTGTATGGAACAGTTTTAAAGCGGCATTTGCCATGTTTTCCAAGATTCCCACACCTATGGTAGACTGGAATAAAGAAAACATGAAGTATATGATGTGTTTCTTTCCTTTTGTGGGAACAGCCATTGGTATTCTGATCTGGCTTGTGGGATGTGTGCTGGGAAGTCATGCACAGATGGAACCGTTTTTTCTTGCAGTGATCCTTACGGTGATCCCGGTCTTTGTTACAGGTGGGATCCATGTGGACGGACTTCTGGACACTTCGGATGCGTTAAGTTCCTGGCAGGAGCGTACAAGAAGGCTGGAGATTCTGAAAGATTCGCATGCAGGAGCATTTGCCATTATCACAGCCTGCGTTTATTTTATCCTGTGGCTGGGTGCCTGGAGCCAGCTACTTGGTGATCACGATGGAATCTGTATCATGAGTATTGGATTTATGATGTCCAGATGCCTTTCCGGAATTGGCGTGATCATATTTCCAAAAGCAAGGACTGATGGAACCGTAGCAGAGTTTTCCAGGAATGCATCGGAGATTGTGGCACGAAATGTTCTGATCGTAATGCTTGCAGCACTGGCAGTACTGATGATATGGATCAATCCGGTAAAAGGTGCGCTTGCGGCAGTAACGGCACTGCTGGTATTCTGGTGGTATCATCACATGGCTATGAAATATTTTGGAGGAACGACTGGAGATCTTTCAGGTTTTTTCCTTTGTATCTGTGAGGTTGTGATGGCTCTGGTACTTGGGATAAGTGGCATTGTTATTCTGTGAAATGAAGATGGAATGAGGTAAAAAGATATGGAAATGATAATCGGCGGTGCTTATCAGGGAAAAAGCAGTTATGCAGAAAAACAGTTTCCCGATGTAAAATGGAAATGTGGTGCAGAGCTTACAGAAGAGGAACTTCTGGAAGCAGAAGGGGTTCTTGGGTTTCATCAGTACATAAGAAAGTGCCTGAAATCAGGTGAGGATCTGTCCGGTCTTGCAGAAAAACTTGCGGAGAAAAATCCGGGTGTAATCCTGGTCAGTGAGGAAGTCGGATACGGGATCGTTCCGGCCGATGCTTTTGAACGGCAGTATCGGGAGGCTGTAGGCCGTGTTTGTACGGAACTTGCGGGAAAGAGCAGCAGGGTTACAAGAGTTGTATGTGGGATCGGGATGGTGCTGAAAAATGCTTAAATTATATCTGATACGTCATGGTCAGACTCCGGGAAACAAGCTTTCGCGTTATATCGGTACAACGGATGAGCCGTTGAGCGATGAAGGCCGGGAATTTCTGAAAAAACTTTCCTATCCCATGCCGGAGGAGTTGTTTGTAAGTCCACTTCTCCGCTGTGTGGAAACGGCAGAAATTTTTTTTCCGGGAAAGCAGCTCCACATTATAGAAGAACTTTCGGAATGTGATTTTGGAGAGTTTGAGAATAAAAATTACAAAGAGCTTGCCGGAAATGAAAATTATCAGAAATGGATCGACAGCAATGGAACAATGCCATTTCCGGGCGGAGAGAGCAGAGAAGGCTTTAAATATCGCAGCCTGACAGGATTTCAGAAAGCCGTGACACAGTGTATCCGTAAAAATGTGGATACAGCGGCGCTGGTGATCCATGGTGGAACTATTATGAATATTATGGAAGAATATGCGGACAGACACAGACCGTTTTATGAATGGCATGTAAAAAACGGCGGCGGTTATCTGGTTGAACTGGACCAGGATCTCTGGCAAAAAGGACGCAGGGAGTTTACAGTCTGTGAAGCATATATGGAGGGTTAAAAAATGAATGGACAGATGATCAGCTGGACACGCAGTGATCTGAAATGGCGTGCAAAACAGGCTTTTCGTAAAAATTACTGGTCAGCAGTTCTGGTCAGTCTGGTGCTTGCCATTGTGCTGGCATCCGGTGGAAAAGGCGCAGTTCAAAGTGGCGCCAGCAATGTAATGAATTCGGATTATAGTTATCAGGTTAATACCTATAATTCCAATGGTTTCAGTTCCTATGCAGGTCATATGTTTGGCGGATCGTATTCTCCGTGGGCACTGATCTTTGCGCTGGTAGGAGCCGGGGTAGTGGTTGCCGCGGCACTGATCGGGACATTACTTAAGATTTTTGTGTGCAATGTATTTGAAGTAGGAGGTCGCAGTTTTTATATTGAAAATCTGTACGCAGTTCCAGGTGTCGGCAAACTGCTCAGCGCATTTCGTTCCGGATATTATGGAAATGTGGTAAAAACCATGTTTTTCCGGGATCTGTTTACATTTCTCTGGTCTTTACTGTTTATTATCCCGGGAATCATAAAGTCTTATGAATATAAGATGGTTCCGTATCTTCTTGCGGAATATCCGGATATGGACAGAAAAGAAGTTTTTGCAAGAAGCCGTGATATGATGTATGGACAGAAGTGGAATACGTTTGTTCTGGATCTTTCCTTTATTCCATGGAATATCCTTTCCACGATCACCTTTGGACTGGTAGGTCTGTTCTATGTATCTCCATATCAGGATGCGACCTATGCGGAACTTTACGATGCTCTGGCAGCAGGGATGCCGGGAAATAACGGACAGCGGGTGTATGGAAATGGAAACTACTATTATGACTGACAGAATGATCCTTGTACGTGGCGGCGGCGATCTTGCTACCGGCGTGATCCATAAACTTCATCAGAGCGGCTATCACATTCTGATCCTGGAATGCGACCGGCCAAGCGCCATCCGCCGTCATGTAGCTTTCTGTGAAGCCGTTTATGACGGAACTTCGGAAGTGGAAGGCGTTGTGTGCAGAAGGATCCCGGAAACGGAAATTCCGGCACAGTGCAAAAGCTGCTGGGAAAAAGGAGAAATTCCCCTTCTGACAGATACGGAGGGAAAACATATCCGGGAACTTTCGCCGGCAGCAGTGATCGATGCGATCCTCGCCAAAAAAAATCTCGGGACAAACAGAGATATGGCACCAGTGACAGTAGGTCTTGGACCTGGGTTTACCGCAGGAGAAGATGTGGATTATGTGATCGAAACCATGCGGGGCCACAATCTGGGAAGGATCATAAAAGAAGGCAGTGCGCTTCCAAATACAGGTGTGCCTGGTCTGATCGCGGGAATCGGAAAAGAAAGAGTGATCCATTCACCGGCAGCCGGTGAAATGAAGAATATCAGCAGGATCGCAGATATCGTAGAAAAAGACCAGATCATTGCCATGGTTGGGAACGTTCCTGTGAAAGCAACGATATCCGGCGTGATCCGGGGGCTGATCCGTGACGGATATCCTGTTTTTAAAGGGATGAAAATTGCAGATATCGATCCGAGAGCGGAACAGAAAAAAAACTGTTTTACTATTTCGGATAAAGCAAGATGCATTGCCGGAGGGGTACTGGAAGTATTGCTTTCCTGCGGGATACTTCCTGATGTTAAAACAGAAGAAAACTAAAAATATGTGGAGTATGTCATGAACAGAAAAGAGAAAGGGACCCTGACAGCTGCTTTTACAGGAGGTGGAGGAAAAACCAGCCTGATTTTTTATCTGGTAGAAAAATTTTCCAGACAGGGAAAACGTGTGATCGTGACAACGACTACCCACATGGCATGGGAAGAGGACCGTCCTTTTGCAGATGCAGAGGATACAGAGGAACTTTGCAGGCTTATAGAACAATATGGATATGTGATCGCGGCGAAACATAAAGCCGGACAGCCGAAAATTTCCGGTCCTGAACCGGAAACCCTGAAAAGGTTGTCCGGTTTTTGTGATCTTCTTCTTGTAGAAGCAGATGGTGCGAGGAGATTACCTTTGAAAGTTCCTGCTGTGCACGAACCGGTAATTCCGGAATTTGCAGATATTGTAGTGGGTGTGACAGGGCTGGATTGCATTGGAAAAAAGATCTGTGATATTGCACATCGTCCGGAGGATGTAGCGGAATTTCTACGGAAAAAGACAGATGAGCCAGTGATGTGGGAAGATGTTGTAAAGATTGCGTCATCGGAAAATGGATTGCGTAAAAATGTGGGTGAAAAAAGTTTTCTGGTATATTTTAATAAGGCAGATGTGCTGGAATCTTCAGGTGTGGCTGAAAATATCATTAAGAAGTGTCGGGAAGCAGGCATAGAAGCAGTGTGTGGAAGCCTGAAAAAGATAATGGAACGGCAGGAAATATGCCGGAAGTTTCATGGAATAAGGAGGAAATGAGAGATGAAGCTGGGACTGATCATGCTGGCAGCGGGAAACAGCAGACGGTTTGGGAGTAATAAGCTTTTGTATACCATTGAAGGAGAACCGATGTACCGGCATATTCTTTCGGAACTTATGAGGGTGAGAAAAGCGCTGAAAGAGCAGAAGCATACCTGTGAAATTACGGTGGTAACTCAGTATGAGGAGATAGCGGCAGAAGCGGAAAAATGTGGAGCGCAGGTGCTTTATAATTTACATCCGGATGAGGGGATTTCTTCTTCTCTGAAAATCGGACTCAGTAGAAATCGAGAGATGGATGCCTGCCTTTTTACAGTCTCTGATCAGCCATGGCTTCGGGGAGAGACGATCCTTGCGCTTTTGGAGGTGTTTTTGAAAGAGGGGAAAGGGATTGCTTGTGTGGAGTATGATGGGAAACTTGGAAATCCCTGTGTTTTTTCGGAAAGGTATTATGGAGAGTTGATGGGACTTGAGGGGGATGTTGGAGGGAAGAGAGTGGTTGTGCGGAATCGGAAGGATGTGGCTGTGATGAGGGTGGTGGATGGGAGGGAAGTAATGGATGTGGATGTGGCGGACGGACGCCGGTGAGGTACCGTCTGGCGTGCGGCACCTGGAATTTAGTAGTGGCAGCGAGAGGCTTTTGGCTATAACTTACGCTTTTTATATGTACAAGTACATAAATAGCCGGCTAGATGTATTATCGGAAAAAAGAAAGCCAGCAGGGAACCGCCCTGGCGTATCGGGATGTTCTGCAGAAGCCGCAGCGCCTTAGAATTCAGCGGACGACGAAGCCTTTCCCGATACGCCAGGGCGGTTCCCTGCGTACGTTTATATTATACTATTATACTTACATAAAATGATTCCTAACCGCTTCCTCCTCAGCCAGCCGCACTGTCTCCTCAGAAGGATTGGAAATCACAGCAGAAGCCACGATCTCACAGGGAGGATTCCCCTTCACACTGTCTACAGCAGCAGTCACAGCAGAAACATCACCAGTCAAAAAAACAGTCGCGTGGCCGCCACATTTCGTCTGCCATGTAAGAAAAGAAACATCAGAAGTCTTCAGCATCTGATCGATCACAAGAATCGCATTGCTACTGCCGACAACCTCAACCAAACCAAAAGCACCATAATTCATAAATCAGTCTCCCCCTTTACTTGTTGATCGTCATTTTCAGCGCAATCTCTGTATCCTCAGAAGGAGAAGCGATCACAGTATGAGAAACGACCTTGCCAAGAGGTCTGGCTGCTTCCAGAGCGACCTCCATAGCTGCATTCACATCAGAGACAGAACCACGCATCTTTACACAGGCACCGCTTTTCAGACGGTTACGTTCAACACTCTGAATTTTAACATTAGCTGCCTTGGAAGCAGCATCAAGAGCAACAAAACAGGCAACCAGGTTATCCAGTTCAAAGACACCTACGGCCATGCCGCTGTAAATGTTATCCATAAAATATACCTCCATCCGGGCTGATTCTCTGTTGTGTGGTTTTTTGACCGATTTCGCCTGGAATCATTACCGTTTTTATGGTTTTATTATATACGTTTTTTGTGGAAATGGCAAGAAATATATAGTATAGTTATGTTTAAAAAAAGAGATTCCGGAATTTAACCAAATCAAGTAAGTCCCCTGCGGGGTTGCGAAAAGCAATAAGCAGTGGGTGGGGACTTGCTTGTATCAGGAGGAGTGCAAGCGCCTCCTGATAAACTGCGGAGCAGTTATTTGGTGTAGAGCTACGTAGCGAAGCGGATTGCGAATATCCGCTTGACCCAGGAATCTGTGAATTTCAGAAATATCAGGAAGGTGAAAAAATGCAGACGCATCAGACAGATTTTTCAAATGGAAATGTCTACCGGAATATTATGGAGGTTGCTGTACCGATGATCATCGCGCAGATTCTGAATCTTCTGTATAATATTGTAGACAGAATCTATATCGGAAGAATTCCGGAGATTGGAGCTACCGCACTGACGGGAGTGGGACTTTGTTTTCCGATTATTACATTGATTACCGCATTTACCTATCTGTTTGGAAATGGCGGCTCCCCACTCTGTTCCATGGAACGGGGAAGAGGCAATGAAAAAGAAGCGGAGATGCTGATGGGAAATACATTTGTCATGCTGATCTGGGCTGGGGCAGTTCTTACTGTTACGGGGCTTGCTTTTTACAGGCCTATTCTTTATGCATTCGGGGCCAGTGATGTCACATTTCCCTATGCTGCCAGCTACATAAAGATCTATCTTCTGGGGACACTGTTTGTAATGATCACACTGGGAATGAATCCGTTTATCAACAGCCAGGGATTTGGAAACACAGGAATGTTTACAATCCTGATCGGAGCAGTGTTAAATATTATCCTGGACCCGCTTTTTATTTTTGGATTTCATATGGGAGTCAGAGGGGCAGCTGTGGCGACAATCATTTCCCAGTTTTGTTCCACAGTATGGGTGTTACGTTTTTTATGTGGGAAAAAAGCAGTTCTGAACCTGAAAAAAAGTGCCTTCAAAATTTCCTGGAAACGTGTGAGGGACATCGTAAGTCTTGGAATGTCCGGATTTTTTATGGCTTTTACCAACAGCCTGGTGCAGGTAGTCTGTAATGCGACACTCCAGACCTGGGGTGGAGATATTTATGTGGGAGTGATGACCGTTTTGAACTCTGTCCGTGATATTTTTACCATGCCGGTTCACGGGCTGACCACAGGTGCTTCTCCGGTTATGAGTTTTAATTATGGAGAAAAAGCCTATGACAGGGTAAAAAAAGCAATTAAATTTATCACAGCAGTCTGTGTTATCTATACACTGGCAGGCTGGGGAATCCTGAAACTGATGCCGGAATTTTTTATCCGTATATTCAACAGTGATCCAGAACTTCTTGAAAAGGGCGTTCCGGCACTTCATATTTATTTTTTCGGGTTCTGTTTTATGGCTTTGCAGTTTACCGGTCAGAGTGTATTTGTGGCACTTGGAAAAGCAAAAAAAGCCACTTTTTTTTCACTGCTTCGAAAAGCGATCATAGTAGTTCCACTGACGATCCTGCTCCCCTATGTGAAAGGCCTGGGAACAGACGGTGTATTCTGGGCAGAGCCGATTTCCAATCTGGTAGGAGGATGTGCATGTTTTTTTACCATGCTGGCAACGGTTCTGCCGGAACTGAATGAAAGACCAGGAACCGGGAACAAATAAACTTTAGCAGACAGAACAAATAAAATAATAAAAAGGAGAACAGTTTATGTGTACAGCAGCAACTTATAAGACAAAGGACTTTTACTTCGGAAGAACACTGGATTATGAATTCTCTTATGGAGATGAGATCACCATCACACCGAGAAATTATATATTTGAGTTTCGGCATATGGAGAAACTTTCCAGTCATTATGCAATCATAGGTATGGCTCACGTAGCGGGAGATTATCCTCTTTATTACGATGCTGTCAATGAAAAAGGTCTTGGAATGGCAGGCCTTAATTTTGTTGGAAACGCTGTATATAATGAGGTAGAAAATGGAAAAGAAAATGTGGCGCAGTTTGAATTCATTCCGTGGATCCTTAGTAAATGTGCCACTGTGCAGGAGGCAAAAGATCTCCTGAAAAAGATCAATCTTGTAAAAACTCCGTTCAGTGAAATGCTTCCCTGTGCACAGCTTCACTGGATCATAGCGGATAAAGAAGAAGCAATCACAGTGGAATCCATGGCAGACGGCCTTCATGTCTGGGATAATCCGGCAGGCGTTCTTACGAATAATCCGCCTTTTGACCAGCAGATGTTTATGTTGAACAATTATATGCATCTTTCTCCCAGACAGCCGGAAAATCATTTTTCTGAATCTCTGGGATTAAAAACCTACAGCCGTGGTATGGGAGCACTGGGACTTCCGGGAGATCTTTCCTCCGCATCCAGGTTTGCAAGAGTAGCGTTTGTGAAAGACCATTCTTTTTCCGGAGATTCCGAGGAAGAAAGCGTCAGCCAGTTCTTTCATATCCTGGGGTCTGTTGACCAGCAGAGAGGCTGCTGTGAGGTAGAACCAGGAAAATATGAGATCACTCTTTATACCTCCTGCTGTAACTGTGATAAGGGAATTTATTATTATACAACTTACGAAAATCATCAGATTTCTGCAGTTCATATGCACCATGAAGATCTGGATGGGACTGTGCCTGTGAGATATCCGGTTCTTCAGGGCGAAAAAATCTGTCTGCAGAATTAAAAGTGCAGAGTTTTTTTGTATGTGCTAGAATAAACAGGATGATTTTATGACTGTCCGAAGTAAACGGGCAGGAACGAGAGGAGAAACACAATGGCTTTATTTCAGGCATTTCGGGCAGTAAGACCCGCTGAGGGAAAAGCAGAGAAAGTGGCAGCACTTCCCTATGACGTAGTGAGCAGAGAGGAAGCGCGTGAAATTGGAGAAAAAAATCCGTACTCTTTTCTCCATGTAGACAGAGCGGAAATGGATCTGGATCCAGGGATCGATCTTTATGATGCAAAAGTCTATCGGAAAGCAAAGGAAAACTTGGATCGCTTTCAGGCAGAGGGAACTCTGATACAGGATGAAAAACCGAATTATTATCTGTATGAACTGATCCGGAAGGGAAAATCCCAGACAGGAATCGTGGGCGTCAGCTCTATCGATGATTACATGAATGGCGTGATCAAGAAGCATGAACTGACAAGAGAGGATAAAGAGCAGGACAGAATCCACCATGTGGATATCTGCGATGCCAATACAGGTCCGATCTTTCTTACCTGCAGATATCCGGAAGAACTTCTTGTACTGATGGAAAACTGGAAAAACAGCCATGAACCGGTATATGATTTTACTTCGGAAGATGAAATTACACATCGGGTATGGATCGTGGATGAAGAGGAAAAGATTCAGAAAATCAATCGCCTTTTTGGTGAAATTTCTTCCATCTATATTGCAGACGGACATCACAGAGCAGCGTCTGCCGTAAAAGTAGGACAGAAACGAAGAAAAGAACATCCGGATTATACAGGAAAAGAAGAGTTTAACTTTTTCCTGTCTGTAGTATTTCCTTATGATCAGCTGACGATCCTTCCCTATCACAGGATTGTGAAAGATCTTAAAGGCATGGAACCGAAAGCTTTTATCGGAAGTATGAAGTTTAATTTTGAACTGATGGCAATGCCGGGATTTCCATGTAAACCGGTGGAAAAACATTGCTTTGGTCTCTATGTAGATGGGGAATGGTTTCATCTGAAAGCGTATCCGGATATTTATGCGAAGAAAGACAGTGTAGGACAGCTGGATGTATCCATTCTTCAGGATAAGGTTCTGGGACCGGTACTTGGAATTGAAGATCCGCGTACAGATGAGAGAATCTGTTTTATGGGAGGAAATCACAGACTGAAGGATCTGGCTGCGGTTGCGGATGAAACTGGCGGCGCTGCTTTTGCCATGTATCCGACTTCCATGGAAGAACTGATGAATATTGCGGATGAAGGGAAACTGATGCCGCCTAAGAGTACATGGTTTGAGCCAAAGCTTCGAAGTGGTCTTTTTATCCATAAACTTTCAGACTGATGATTGCTTTTTTATAAAATTTTAATAAACTCGTCAGGAAAATCTTAGGAAATCACTACAGATTGCTCACATTTATTTTATAAGATATAAACTATGGTGAGCAAATGAGAAAGAGGGGTTTTCATGACAAACGAACAGTATTACGATTGTATCCAGCCATATCAGAATGCATGTCAGATCATGCGGGCTAAGCTCGAGGTGCTCAATGGAAGTCTGTACCAGAAGTCGTCCGTATCTCCGATCCATAATATCCAGGAGCGGATCAAAGCCAAAAAAAGCATCGAGAAGAAGCTTGAAAAGCTGGGGCATTCGGACAGTGTGCAGAACGCCAAGGATTATCTCCGGGATATTGCGGGGATCCGTGTGATCTGCTATTTTATAGATGATATTTATAACCTTGTAAATGCTCTGAAAAGACAGAGTGAACTGATTTTTATCCGGGAGAAGGATTACATACAGAATCCGAAACCTAACGGGTACAGGAGTTATCATGTGATCATTGCCGTACCTGTCTATTATCTGGATACGATGGAATATTTTCCGGTAGAGATACAGTTGCGTACCATGACCATGGATCTGTGGGCAAGTATGGAGCACCGGGTCTGTTATAAGAAACTTCCGGAACACAGGGAAGAGCTGGCAGAGGCATTTTGTCAGTATGCAGATATCCTGAGAAAAATCGAGGAACAGTTTGAAGCATATAACGAAACAGGAATGCTGGAGGAGATTGCACCTTCCGAAGTTGTGGAATCTCCGACTGAGGGATAGAAATGGAAATTGAAGAAGAGTTTATTTCCGGATTCTGCCGCACTATGAACAGTGGAGAGACGGTATGCTGCGAGTATACACGGAGAGAAGACGGAAGCAGAGAGCTGACTTTTATGGACTGTGCACATGAACGATGTGTGAATACAGGAGCCTGTGAGATTTTCAGACAGGCACATGAACTGGAGCAGAAATAAAAGATACGGACAGGAACAGAAATAAGAAACCTGCCGATCAAACAATATAAATAGGAGGAAAGAAATATGAAACATACAGTAGATGCAATGGGCAAACAGTGCCCGATTCCTGTAGTAATGACCAAGAAGATCCTGGATAAAGCGGAACAGGGGGATGAGATCCAGGTTCTTGTAGATAATGAGACCGCGGTAAACAACTTAAGCAGACTTGCCGGAAGTACCGGATGCAGTTTTGTCTCCAGAAAGACGGAGGACGGTTATGAGATCCATATGGTAGTGAAATCCGACGTGCAGGCCAGAACTGCTGCAGAACCGGAAATTGTCTGCACACCAGCCGTACCACAGGGGGATTATACAGTGGCCATCACTTCCGATAAGATGGGAGACGGAGATCCGGAGCTTGGAGCAATCCTTATCAAAGGCTTTGTGTATGCCCTGACACAGCTTGAGACGCCGCCGTCTGTAATGCTTTTTTATAATGGAGGGGCGAAGCTTACTGCTTCGGATTCCCCATGCATTGAAGATCTGAAAACTCTGCAGGAGCAGGGATGTGAGATCCTGACATGTGGAACCTGTGTGAATTTTTATGGACTGAAGGAACCGGCAGTGGGAACTGTAACAAATATGTATGCCATTGCAGAGAAACTTACAAAAGCAGGTAAAGTGATCCGCCCATAAAATGGATAAAAGGATGTCGTTTACTGGAAGATAGCAAAGCGAAACAGGAATGTCCGCTTTATGATATGGAAATGCCGCAGATTTTTTGGATTCTGCGGCATTTTTGAAACTTTTATAATTCAATATCAATATTCTGTTCTTCAATGTTATGACGTTTTGCATAACCGGTAAGCATCAGTGTCAGGGCACCATCTCCGGTTACATTGCATGCAGTTCCGAAGCTGTCCTGCAAGGCAAAAATAGTAAGCATCAGTGCAGTACCGGAACTGTCGAATTTCAGCACACCGGTAATGATGCCAAGGGATGCCATAACAGTTCCGCCGGGGACACCGGGAGCGCCGATGGCGAATACACCGAGAAGCAGACAAAACAGAACCATAGTTCCTGGCGTCGGAACAGAGCCGTACAGGATCTTGGAAACAGCCATACAGAAGAAAACTTCTGTAAGAACGGAACCGCAGAGATGAATATTTGCAAACAGAGGGATTCCGAAATTTACAAGATCTTTGCGAAGCGGTTTGGCCCGGGATGCACACTGAAGTGCTACAGCCAGTGTTGCGGCAGAAGACATGGTTCCTACCGCAGTCAGGTAAGCAGGTGCGTAATGGCGTACAACCTCCAGAGGATTTTCACCGGAGTAGATTCCGGCCAGTATGTACAGAAAAGCCATCCAGATGAAATGTCCGGCCAGAACCAGCACGATGATCTCCAGGAAAACCGGCAGCTGTCTGGTAATCGTACCTTCATAAGCAAGTCCGCAGAAAGTAGAGCCGATAAACAGCGGAAGAATGGGAATGATGATCCTTGATACCAGAGCCAGAACGATTTTCTGGAACTCATCCAGAAGACCGGTGACCAGTTTCGCTTTTGTCCAGGTGGCAGCCAGACCGATCATAACCGAAAAAACAAGAGCGCTCATAACCGACATGATCTGAGGAATCTCCAGTTCGAAGATTACTTCAGGCAGCTGTTTCAGCCCTGCTGCATAGGAATGAATGGACAGATGTGGAATAATAAAAAATCCGGATGCTGTGGAAAAAAGTGCCGCACCTATGGAAGAACCGTAGGCAAGGACAACGGCAACGCCCAGCATTACAGAAGCATTTTTGCCAAGCTTGGTGATGGATGGAGCGATAAAACCAAGAACGATCAGCGGAACACAGAAGGTGATAATCTGGCCCAGAATGTACTTGACTGTAACAACAATATTAAGAACTGCCATGGAAATTCCGTTTGTGCTGTACCGGTTCAGAACAAGCCCGGAGAGGATACCCAGGATTACAGCCACAAGGAGTTTAAAAGGCAGACTTTTGAAAAAAGATCCTTTTTTCATTGGAAAACCTCCTCTGATAGTATAAAATAAAGCCAAAACCAATTATATGATTATTTTATAAAAAGCACAAGGAGATTTGACATGATTTATCTGGATAACGCTTCTACAAGTTTTCACAAACCAGACTGTGTTGCCAGAGCAGTGGTGGAAGCCATGCAGCAGGCCGGAAACAGTGGAAGAGGAAGCAGTGGAGAAGCAATGGAAGCCTCAAGGCTTATTTTTGAT
Source organism: Blautia sp. MCC283 (assembly GCF_018785565.1). Taxonomy (NCBI): domain Bacteria; kingdom Bacillati; phylum Bacillota; class Clostridia; order Lachnospirales; family Lachnospiraceae; genus Blautia; species Blautia sp. MCC283. The sequence continues at coordinate 147,995 of NZ_WQQB01000025.1, forward strand.
ACAAGATGCAGGATCGCTCAGATGTTTGATGCAGAAGGACCGGAATGTGTGGCATTTACCGCAAACGCAACAGAAGCTTTAAATACAGCATTGTTTGGGATCCTGCATCCGGAAAGAGAAAAAGTCCATGCGATCTGTACGGAGATGGATCATAACAGTGTGCTGCGTCCCCTTTATCTGCTGGAAAAAGAAGGACTGGATCTGACCATTCTTCCGGCGGATCGAAAAGGAATGATTTCTCTTACTGAACTGGAAAGTTCTATCCGGCCGGAGACGAGAGCAATCATATGCACCCATGCATCAAATCTTACCGGAAACAGGAATGATATCCGTGCGATCGGTGAGATCGCAAAAAAACATAAAAAACTTTTTGTTTTGGATGCTGCACAGACAGCAGGAGTCTTTCCGATTTCCATGAAAAAAGATCATATTGACATTTTATGTTTTTCGGGGCACAAAGGTCTTATGGGACCACAGGGAACAGGAGCGATCTGTGTTCGCCCAGGGGTTCATGTAGAACCCCTGAAAGTGGGCGGAAGCGGAATCCTGACTTTTCAGAAAGAACACCCGGGAGATATGCCGGAAGCACTGGAAGCCGGGACACTGAACAGTCACGGAATTGCCGGATTACGGACAGCTCTTGAATGGATCCAGGAAACAGGAGTGAACCAGATCCGGGAAAAAGAACAGATGCTGATGTGGCGTTTTTATGACCAGGTAAAAAAAATTCCGGGAGTTACGGTGTACGGAGATTTTTCCCAGAAAGACCGATCTCCTGTGGTGACACTGAACATTGGAGATGAAGGTTCCGGGGAAGTTGGAATGGCACTTGGAGAAGAATACGGGATCAGTGTTCGGTCCGGCGGACATTGTGCACCGCTTATGCATAAAGCTCTGGGAACAGAAAAAACAGGCGCAGTGCGATTCAGCTTTTCTTATTTTAACACAGAAGAAGAGATCGATATGGCTGCCATGGCAGTGAGGAAACTTGCATCAGAGATTGAGGACTGAGAAGAAGGGACTGAGGTTATGTATCAGAAAATATATGATGTGGTAGAAAAAAGAGGACGTACAAGAACAGGGATCATCCTTGGCGGAGAATATGCAGGACTTAAATATCTTGCGGAAGAAGACTGCTTCTTTTATCCGGATAATAAAACAGGAGAAAAAGCAGCCGAAGATTTTCTGAAAGAAACAGTAACTGCCGCGGTGGAGACAGGCGTAGTGAAAGTAAAGAACCAGGAGATCTTTGTAGAGATTTATGAGAAGAATCCAAGGCTGATCATTCTCGGAGGCGGCCATGTATCACTTCCTGTGGCTGAGATTGGAAAACTTCTGGGATTTCATGTAACGGTAATGGATGACAGGGAAGATTTTGTGACGCAGGAGCGTTTCCCTCAGGTGGATGAACGGATCACAGGCGATTTTGAAACCTTATCAGAAAAAATCCCTCCTTACGAAAATGCCTGGTATGTGGTTGTGACGAGAGGGCATCTGGGAGATTCCGCCTGTGCAAGACAGATCCTTAAGAGACCATTTGCCTATTTCGGGATGATCGGAAGTAAGACAAAAGTACGGATCACCAGAGAGAAACTTCTTGAGGAGGGATTCACGGAAGAACAGGTGAACAGCATCCATGCCCCTATTGGCCTTCCTATTGGGGGACAGATGCCGTCGGAGATCGCGGTAAGTATCATGGCAGAAATCGTGCAGGAAAAAAACAGACATTTTCGTACATACTGTGATGAGGATGTAGAAGCGGCTGTGCGCTGTGGAGTTTCAGGGACTATGGTTACCATTATCGAGAAGAAAGGATCTTCGCCAAGAGGAACAGGAAGTAAGATGTTCGTGTTCCGGGATGGAAGAACAGCAGGAAGCATTGGCGGCGGAAAAGTAGAATTCGAAGCCGGAAAACATGCAGTGAATGTGCATACAACAGAAACCAGAGTTTATGAACTTGGACAGGGCGTGGGAGATCTGGGAATGATCTGCGGAGGAACTGTAAAAGTGCTTTTTGAGCCTGTAAATGTGTGAAAGAATGGGGCAGGACTTGCATAATATGCCAAAATCGTGTATATTTGATGGTAATGTGATTGGACGAAGATGCCGGGTGGGAAGTTGATTTCATACCGGCGTATAAGGGAGGACCATAAATAATGAAGAAAAAATGTATTTTGGCGCTGATCCTAGGTGCTGCTTTTATGGCACAGGGATGTGGATTTACGGAAGGTACCGATGCTGTTGTGACTGTTGTGGATTCTACTCCAACTCCGGAACCCACAGAAGCACCGGAAGAAACCGCTACTCCGACACCGGAGGCAACTGCGGAAGCCGATTCCACAGCAGCAGCTGATCCTACTGCCCAGGCAGCAGCAACCGAACAGACACCAAGCGGAATTAATGTACAGGCTCAGGATGCAACCTATTATGCAGTAGAAGGTGTGAATTTACGTTCCGATGCCAGCGCAGACGCAGAGTTCGTGGCAGGTGTACTTTCCGGAGAATCTCTGAAATGCACAGGAATCTGTGACAATGGATGGATCCGTGTAGACTATAATGGACAGACTTGTTATGCATCCGGTGATTATGTCAGCACGACACCGCCGGCAGGTGCGGCAGCAGCGACGACAGATACTGCAGCGGCAGCACAGTAAAGGACACAGAAAAGAAAACCCCGGTAACTGTATTCTGGTAAATAACCAGTGCAGATGCCGGGTTTTTTATGTTTACAGAATGTAAATGTCTGTTTTATTTTCGTAAAATCTTCCGGGATCTATTCCGGATATACAAGACGGTCCGGCTTGATATCATAAAGGACTTCATTCAGATACTTCTTTGCAAGATATTTGGCCATACCCAGGTTCATGTCAAGGTAGTTACCGCAGTCTTTTGCGGAAGCACCAGGAATCTCACCTTCAAAATCGCGGATAAACTCAAACATTTCGATCATAAGAGGAACGATATCTTTGGATTCATAATCTCCGTTAAGAAGAAGATAATTTCCGGTACGGCATCCCATAGGTCCCCAGTATATTACTTTCGGTCCGAATTCTTTATGATTACGGAGAAATGTAGCAGCCAGATGTTCCATAGCGTGAAGTTCGGCTGTATTCATAACAGGCTCCTCATTGGGAGAGGTCATACGGATGTCAAAGGTTGTGATCACCTGATCGCCTACAGGATCTTTCCGTGAAACATATACACCAGGCTGAAGCTTGATGTGGTCTATGGTAAAACTTGTGATTTTTTCCATGATGATTCCTCGCTTTCTGAAATAAAACTTATATGATATAAGATACCATAACAGTTATTTTAGCAGAGAACGGAAACAGATACAAGTGAGGGATTGTGTAAAGTTGACTTTGTGAAAGGATAATGTTAAACTGAGAAAAGCTTACAGGGGGAGAGCGGGAAAGCTCATCCGGAAAACAAAAAACAGAAAATATAACAGAGTTTCCGGGATCTGATAAGGAGGATTTATAAAGTGAAACATAAAGTTTTATCAGTATTATTTGCAACAGTTTTTACAGCAGGAATGCTGGCGGGCTGCGGAAGTTCGGATACAGCTTCACAGAAGCAGGAGATGACTCTTGAGGAAGAGAGCACAGAGGGACAGACTGCTGTAGATGATGAAACCGCAGCGAAAGCAGTTTCCGAGGAGGAAGCTGAGCAGGCAGGATTTACCGATTCACTGGAAGACAGCGGGGAAGAGGAGTCAGGAGATTCAAAAGACACAGCTGAAAATGAATCTGCGGAAGATTCTGCTGAAGATACAAAATCCGTGGAAGAGAATGCAGAAGACAGTACGGAAACGGAATTTGATGATGGTTCAGATAAAGCTTCCGCAGCAGGAACTACAGTGATCGATACCAGCCAGCAGCTTACTGGTACCTACCATGCAGCGATCACAGTGAAGAACTACGGAGAGATCGATGTGGAACTGGATGCGGATACAGCCCCGATCACTGTAACCAACTTTGTTAAATTGGTACAGGATAACTTTTATGACGGGCTTACTTTCCACAGGATCATCGATGGATTTATGATCCAGGGTGGCGATCCGAAGGGCGACGGAACCGGCGGAGCAGATGAGGAGATCAAAGGAGAATTTTCCAATAATGGTGTGAAGAACGATATTTCCCATGTACGTGGAACCATCTCCATGGCCCGCAGCACAGACCCGGACAGCGCAAGCTCTCAGTTCTTTATCGTGCAGTCTGATTCTACATATCTGGATGGAGATTATGCTGCATTTGGCCATGTAACATCCGGAATGGATATTGTTGACAAGATCTGTAAGGATGCCAAGCCATCTGATGGCAATGGAACGATTGCCAAGGATCAGCAGCCGGTGATCGAAAGTATCCGCATGGTTGACTGACAGGAGGAAGAGGGATGCTGAAAGGGAAAACTGTACTTCTTGGGATCACAGGAAGTATTGCCGCATATAAGATCGCATATCTGGCAAGTGCGCTTAAGAAGCTTCATGCAGATGTCCATGTGCTGATGACGGAGAATGCCACGAATTTTATCAATCCGATCACGTTTGAGACACTGACCGGAAATAAATGTCTGGTGGATACTTTTGACCGGAATTTTCAGTTCCAGGTAGAACATGTTTCCATTGCAAAGAAAGCAGATGTCGTAATGATCGCACCGGCCAGTGCCAATGTGATCGGCAAGATTGCCAATGGCCTTGCCGATGATATGCTTACAACAACAGTTATGGCCTGTCGATGCCAGAAAATTTTTGCACCGGCCATGAATACTGCCATGTATGAAAACCCTATTGTGCAGGATAATATTAAGAAGCTGTTATCCTATGGTTATGAAGTGCTGACACCGGCAAGTGGATATCTGGCCTGCGGAGATACAGGTGCAGGGAAAATGCCTGAGCCGGAGACACTTCTGGAATACATTCTGAAAGAAGTCGCTTTTGAAAAAGATCTCGCCGGCAAAAAAGTTCTGGTAACAGCAGGACCGACACAGGAAGCGATCGATCCGGTCCGTTGCCTTACCAATCATTCTTCCGGAAAGATGGGATACGCAATTGCAAAGATGGCTATGCTCCGGGGAGCGGAGGTCACGCTGGTAAGTGGACCTACCGCCATCCAGCCACCACTCTTTGTAAATGTGATTCCTGTGACAACGGCCAGAGATATGTTTGAGGCAGTAACAGACTTAAGTGATCAGCAGGACATTATCATAAAAGCAGCAGCAGTGGCGGATTACCGTCCGAAGCAGGTCTGTGAAGATAAAGTCAAAAAGAAAGATGATCAGGTTTCCATAGAGCTTGAGAGGACAGATGACATTCTGAAATATCTGGGCCTGCACAAGAGAACCGGACAGTTCCTCTGCGGCTTTTCCATGGAAACAAAAGATATGATCGGTAATTCCAGGGCAAAACTTGAAAAGAAAAATCTGGATATGGTAGCAGCGAACAACTTAAAGGTTGAAGGTGCCGGATTCCAGGGCGATACCAATGTTCTGACCCTGATTACACAGGATGAGGAAGTGTCACTCCCTCTTATGAGTAAGGAGGATGCAGCCCTTAAAATCCTGGATAAAATTCTTGCACTTATTACGTGCAGGAATACCACGAAATAACCAGATCAAAAATTCAGATGATCAGGTTTTTAAATGAGTAAAGCGGATTCTGAAGGAGAGAAAAATCCGGACCGCTTTCCATCACCGTATTGTATCCGTAAAGAAAATACCGGGATATGCTGTGTCCCGGAAGATTTCTGAGACGGAACGGTAACAAGGAGGAAGAAAAAATGAAAAACAACAACAGATTTACAACAGCGCAGCTTACGTTACTTGGCCTGATGGCAGCAATTTTACTGCTTATGGCTTACACACCACTGGGATATCTGAATATCGGACCACTGGCTATTTCCTTTAACGTGATCCCGGTAGCGATCAGTGCAGTAGTTCTCGGTCCTGTGGGAGGAGCCGTAGCAGGTGCGATCTTCGGCCTCACCAGCTTTCTGCAGTGTATCGGAGTGGGAGGCTCCAGTGCGATGGGAGTTGTGCTTTTTGGTATCAATCCGGTATTTGCTTTTATCCAGCGATTTGTACCACGACTTCTCGATGGTATCTGCCTGGGATACATCTTCAGAGGTATGCGTAAAGTCAGCAATACTTATGTAGCCTGTGCTGTGACCGGATTTTTTTCCGCATTTCTGAATACGCTGTTCTTTATGGCAGCACTTGTAGGACTGTTCGGAAATACTGAATATGTTAAAAATCTGATGGGTGGCCATAACATTATCATCGGCTGCTGCCTGATGGTAGGAATCAATGCTGTATGTGAGATGGTTTCCTCCACCGTGATCACCGGTGCAGTAGGAGCCGCTCTTTCCAAAGCACATCTGATCCCTTCCACACAGATTAGCCGTGAGAAAGCAAAGGCATAAAACGTTTCATTATTTTATAAAAAGACGGGAAAAGAAAATTATGATTTTAGCAATTGATATTGGAAACACAAACATTGTTGTCGGATGTATTGATGACAAAAAAACATATTTTATTGAGCGGCTTTCCACTGTGCGGACCAAGACAGAACTGGAATATGCCGTTGATCTCAAGACAGTGCTGGATATTTATCACATCAAAAAAACAGATATTGAAGGTTGTATTATTTCCTCCGTTGTTCCGCAGATCACCAATATTGCCAAGCTGGCGGCAGAAAAAATCCTGAAAAAAGAGGTTATGGTACTGGGACCTGGAGTAAAAACAGGCCTGAATATCATGATGGATAATCCGGGACAGCTTGGAGCGGACCTTGTGGCAAATGCGGTAGCTGGTCTGAACGAGTATCCGGTCCCTTTTATTGTGATCGATATGGGAACTGCAACCACCGTCTCCGTTGTCAATGATAAGAAACAGTATATCGGTGGTATGATCATGCCAGGCGTAGGTGTATCTCTGGACGCACTGACAGCCAGAGCATCCCAGCTCAGCGGGATCAGTATTGACGCACCGAAACATGTACTTGGAAAAAATACCATCGAGTGCATGAAGAGCGGTGTGCTCTACAGCAATGCAGCGGCTATTGACGGAATTGTTGACCGTGTGGAAGAGGAACTTGGAGAAAAGGCAACCGTGATCGCAACTGGCGGCCTTGCAAAGAAGATCGTTTCTCACTGTAAGAAAGAGATCATCCTGGATGAGGATCTTCTGCTTAAAGGACTGCTTGTGATTTATGAGAAAAATAAATAATTAACAGAAATGGTGAAACAGCTGTCTGTGTGCAGGGAATGTAATGCACATAAGGCAGCTGTTTTTTTGTGTTTGTTTATTTTTACAGGCTTTTTTCTGCAAATGCTTTCTGGAAATCTTCCGGTACAGGGGCCAGAAAACGCAGAGGTTTTTTTGTGATGGGGTGGCAGAATTCCAACTGAAAAGAGTGGAGTGCCTGCCGGCTGATCCGGTCAAAAACCGGATGATAAAGGAAATCTCCGGGGAGAGGACAGCCGATGTATTTCATATGGACACGGATCTGATGTGTACGTCCCGTGTCCAGATGAAGTTCCACAAGAGAATAGCCGTTACTGACAGCAAGGCGTTCATAATGAGTTACCGCAGTTTCTCCATGCTCCCAGTTTACTTCTCTGGTGATAACGGAGTCATCCATTCGTGCAATGGGCGCGGAAACGGTTCCTCTTTCCGGTGGAATTCCATCTGTAAGAGCCAGATAAGTGCGGCGGATCTGGCGCTGTTTCATCTGAGCAGACAGAAGTGCACCACTTAAGGGATTTTTTGCCAGGACGAGGACACCGGTAGTGTCCCGGTCCAGCCGGTTGATACAGCGGTAGACAAAATTTCCCCCCTGCTGTTTATAATACCAGGCCACTCCGTTGGCAAGAGTATTCTCGTAGTTCCCGGCAGAAGGATGCACAGGCATATCAGCAGGTTTGTTCAGGACAAGGATATCTTCATCCTCATACAGGATATCCAGCGGCAGCTGCACCGGGATGATGGAAGCAGCCGATCCGTTATCAGCTGCTCCGTTTTCTTCCGGGACAAGGATCCGAAGAACATCCCCCTCTTTCAGAACCGTCCTGCCAAAAGCCGGATGCCCGTTCAGCAGGATCGCATGCTCTGCACGCTTCATAGTTGTCAATATATGTTTGGAAAAACCATTTTTTCTGAGAAAAGAAAGAACGGAAGTTTCGGAATCTCCGGATAAGATGGTATAGGTAATAATTCTCTGCATATGTGTTTCCTTTTTTGGGGTGGATTTTTTGATGTTTATTATAGTGGAAATAACACTGTGTTAACAGTATAACATTTGAAAGAATAATTTACCAGACGGATGCAGCAGGGAGTTTAGATACTGCCCGGGAGAAATGGTGTCGTAAAATATCTTCATAAATCACAGACTAAAAAGACATATTTCTACAACCTTTTGTAATGATACCATCGTCATTTTCCTTTGTCAAGGCGTGCAAATGACGCTTTATAAGCTAAAAATGACGATTTCTACAACTATTTTCAACAATTTATGCCAAAAAAATCTTTGATCATACATCCAAAATCTTATTAGTGGTCACTTTTCTTTTACTCAAATCCTTGTAAAATCAATGTTTCTACGTATTTTCTATTTTTTTAAAGTAGTCAATAAGTGGTCAGATATAGAACTGACATAACTGGAAAAGCCGCTTAATATAAGAGATTTCGCTGCTTTTTCGCTTATGAAAATATTAAGCGAACAATAACAGCAGAAAGTGATTCCATGAAGACAGGATACAGTATCAGGACATGGCGCATGCGGCTTTTCTGTTCTGAAAAGCAGATACTTGCGGAAACAGAGAAGTTATATTGCGAGGCAGTTGTTTTTTATTATGAGCTTTTAAAGGACAGAAATGAACTCTGGACAGAAAATCTTCTTACGATCCAGGGACAGCTGGAGAAATTAACGGTTCCTGGAAAAGATGGAAGAGTTCCTGAATATCTTCCACCAGGGGGAAAACTTCCGGTTTACTTTCGACGGTCCGCAATGAATAAGGCGTCTATGGCAGTAAAAACAGCGGCTGCTTCCGGATGTTTTCCACAGAAGATTGAAGCGAATATTACTTTTTTTAAAGGGATGTACAGAGATTTTACATCCACTTCTGTAGTTTTGAAACTTTGGAATGGAAAGAAATGGATCTGGACGGAATGCGGACTTACAGGACGCTCTTTTCCGGTAAATGCGGCGGTACTTTCACCGACTCTGGTTCACGAGGGAAAATGGCTGATGTTGCATGTTCCTGTGAAGCAGGAAAATTCGGATGCCAGGACTGCAAAAGAACGGATGAAAGAAGGCTGCAGAGTATGTGGTGTGCGTTTTACAAATACGGATAGTTTTGCGGTATGCAGTGTGCTGGATGAACGGTCCAGACCAGTCAGTGTGAAAAACTGTCACGGAGGAAATGCATATCGTCATCACTGCAAAACATTGCTGAAAAAAATAGAAGCATCCAAAGTTTTTACGGATAAAGACAACGTGGATCAGCCAAATAAAAAATATTACATGCGTTATAAACACCTGAACGAGCATTATGCACATCAGGTAAGCAGAGAAATTCTGGATTTTTGCAAAGAGAACCAGGCAGGAATTATTGTTCTTCCGGAATATGATGAGGATTTTTACCGTATGACCATATACAGAAGCGGCAATGATTCCCCGCTTCATCTGAGCACAAAGATACGAAATTATCTGAAATATAAAGCCTGGGCAGAAGGAATCCTTGTTTTGGAACTACGCGCCGATGGAACAGAAAAATACTGCTCAATCTGCGGTTCACCCGGAAAAAAACAGAGCAAATTGTTCATCTGCCAGAACGGCCACCAGATCAACCGCTTTCTGAACGGCTCCAGAAACCTGGCCTGCAAATGCCAGCAAAGCTTTCAGAAAAGATCTGGATCAAAAAGTTAATAAGCGGCAGAAATGCCTCTTATATAGATGCTGAGAAATCAGCAAAAGAGGAAGCACCAGTGACGCAACCTCTTCGGGTTGAATACCGCCCGGCGGCCCCCGCAGGCGTCGCCAGAGAACCATGTGGCCTCCTTTTGGGGGTGGATGGGGTGCATTCGAAGTTATAGAAATGAAGTTTGATATTCCGAATGTGGATTGCAATTTTATTGTAATTACTGTCCCCTAAAAATGTCTACGGGGCAAAATCAGTCGTGGTCTGATGGCCTATGGTGGAGTTGAATATACATACAAATATACGCCTTTTTGCATAAATATGCGCTGTATTTTACTGTGAAAATCATGTTTTGTGCAGTAGGGCGTTAATACTGATAACTGCATTTATCTGCGTGTCGTTGAGTAACGGTCGAAAACTGCTAATATTCCATTGTGTAGACATCATAAGAGATGACTAAATCATTGTGTAGGTTGCAATAAGAATGATCGGGTTGTTTGTATGATTATTACAAAAATAAAGGAATGTTATAAGGATTGCATCTATCATTTTGGTGCAAGCGTAATTCATGAGTAACGTAGCAATATTTTGCGCTTACGCTAAACCTGTCGAAGGCAAAGATTGCAGTAAGATTGTATAAACGTACAGCACGTCAGCCGGGTGTACGTGCAGAGATGCTGGCAGGCTTTCCGGAAGAGATTGAGGAATACATCATTCCTCCAGAAGAAAAGTGCGATATCTGTGGCGGGGAAATGAAAGTGATCGAGAAACGTGTGTAAGTGCCTCAAACAATGATGTAGATATCATAACAGAAAAACTGTTATGTTGCACTACGCCATGTTTTGAAGCACTTACCGAAAGAAATGATAAAAAATGGTCACACGGTGAGAAATTTGAAATGTCCAAAAATACAGTAAATATAAGGGGTTCAAGGCTCTTGAGACTAATGGAAACGTGTCGTTGAGGAATAATATGAAAATTGTTATAATACAGTTAACATTTAGCGCTGGATGAAAGACAATTGAAGGAATGTAATTAAAAATGAAATATAAAATCAGATCTTAGGATTTTGAGAGAATGCTTTAAATTATCCAAGGAATACGTAGCAAATGAAATAGGCTATTCAGTAAGAAATTTAGAAAGGATAGAAAAAAAAATGCAATTGTCACAGAGGAAACAGCGAAAAAATTATGTGATCTGTATAAGATAGAATACCAGGATTATTTTTATAAAACAGATAAGAATTTTGATGATAACTTTAATAGAATTTTAGCCGAAAGCGGAACTGTACCGAAAAATATTATTGATAGTACGGATAGATATTACCTTATTTATGTTAGGAGAACAGGATTTTATCAGGATTGTATTGCAGGTAAGGTAATGTGGGTAGGAGATTATAATCGAAATAAAGAACGAAGAATTTTAAGAGAGGTTAATGTAATAAATGCAGTGAAATTGAAACCAGAAGCACAGTTGATAAATAATAAAAATGAGTGGACATATTGGTATTTTAATTTAACGATTGGTAAATTATATGAGGCGATTGTGTCTGAGCCGTGCATGAAAGATTGTCTCGAAGACTGTCTAAGGGAAATAATAGTAACGCAAGACGATCTTATGAAATATGACGTCTTTACGGACATTGCAGTCTTGGGAGGAAAAAATAAATATCGTAAAAAAGCTACTAGATAATATGTTTATTCTGACACAGGGTGTATAACAAAGTTAATGTTTTATGGTATAGCATTTTATCAGCTCTTGCACTATATTTTATCACCGTTGTAAAGAGATTGAATTATTTAAGAGATTTGCTATAATTAGTAGAAAACAACATTATACCAACTCAAAGGACAATAACATTTATGCAATACACAGACTTACAACAATATCAGCAACAGCAACAGGCAATAAAAGACTTACAGAAATACCACGACCCGGAACATCTCTGGGAGTGTATTCTTGCTTTTCAGGGATATGAATTTCAGACAGTTTCCGGGCTCCCGTTTACCTATCAGTTGAAGAAGGGGAGAAATGGCGAGCTGACGAAAGAATTATGGATTGACAGGCGAAAAAACAGTAAAAGCTTGGCGTGGAGTTCTGTGATGAAAGCGTTTGAAAAGACAGCGGGTAAACCGATGGTGCCACGGCCTAAGGCGTTGGGGGATATTCGTGGAGTTTCCTATCTTTATGGAATGTTTTATCAGTTCGGTTTGATTGAAATTCCTTCAAAACACGAGGATTTGAAATAAAAATCTGATCATAGATAATATTTATATCAGAAGTAGTCAACCGAATCAGGGAAGTCTCCTTGCTTCAATCGCGAATATCCGCTGGACTTGAGTTGTATAACAATAATCAACTGGAGGAATTATGAAAGATATTATTCAGATTATAATAGAAAGTTCATCTGGTTTTGGACCTGTGCAGGATGCTTTTACTGATAAACTGATCCTTACAGAAGATTCAATTTCATATGAATACAATCCGGAAATTGAAACCAGGTTCAATCCAAAAATAAAATGGAGTTATAAAATAGATAAACCGTTTTTTAAAGCCCAGTATGAGCGTATAGTTGGAATGATATCTGCTGTTATAGAAAAGCAGGAAAATGAATTTTGTACGGATATCGGAGGAATAGAATTTGATATTGTATATTCTGACCAAACAAAATTCAATTACATATATATGGTTCCCGGTGATCGTTTTAAAGAATTATTTGATGAAATAGAACAATTAGTACCTGGAACAGAATGCACGCCGGCAGTACTATTAACTTCAAGAAATCATAATGGCAGGTATGTCAATGATCTTGAGGCATTTATGGAGTATATCCATAAAGAGGAGATGAACAATAGAAGTAAGAATCCTGAGAGGACACCGGGCTGGCTCAGAAAAATTAAAGAATTTGTCAGAAGTATCCACAAGGAAAAAGACGACAGAAAACTTTAACCAAATCAAGTAAGTCCCCTGCTTCAATTGCGAAAAGCAATAAGCAGTGGGTGGGGACTTGCTTGTATCAGGAGGAGTGCAAGCTCTTCCTGATAAACTGCGGAGCAGTTATTTGGTTATGAGCAAGTAGCGAAGCGGATTGCGAATATCCGCTTGACTAATCACATACAATTTCGGGGTAATATTTTTTATTTGTGATAAATAAACGCAATTTATGCTTTGATAAAATGAATTTCAGACAACAGACCATGGTGTTTGAACATATTCATAGAGCTTTATATTTTGTGGAATATTTTATTAGTCCCGTCTGATCGAATTTCTTTCAAACACGAAAATCTGACGTGAAAATCGGATCATGCAATTGACTTTTGGGGCATCCTACGGTAGAATATATTCGGTTTATCAAAAAATATGTTACTGTGAAGAATTGTCAGTAACGAAGTATTACATTATTAAAGAAGGAAAAGGAAATTACAATGGTGAACAATTTGGACGGTAAATTAGAAAACAGTAAAATACCTGCGGTAGTTGCATCAGATGTCAATGATGATGAAGTGGAAATTGATTTAAGAGAGATTCTTCAGGCTCTGAAGAGAAAAATCCTGCTGATTCTGATGGTAGCGTTGATCGGTGGATGTGGTGCCGGAGCATATACGCAGTTTATGATGACACCAATTTATAGTTCCACATCCAGTATGTTGGTACTTTCCAAGGAAACTACATTGACTTCTCTGGCGGATCTGCAGCTGGGAGCTAGCCTGACCAGCGATTATACGGTACTGATTACCAGTACACCGGTTCTGGAACAAGTTATCGAGAATCTGAAACTGGATATGACAGCAGAAGATCTGAGAAAGACGATTTCCATTAACAATCCAACAGATACTCGTATTCTGGAGATCACAGTAAATAATGCGGATTCCGCTCTTGCAAAGGAAATCGTAGATGAAGTTGCCAATGTTTCATCTTCCTTTATCGGAGACAAAATGGAAGTTGTTCCGCCTAAGATCATCGAGGTTGGTAAGATTGCTACGATCAGAACATCACCAAGCGTGAAGAAAAATGCAGAAATCGGTTTCCTTCTCGGATTTGTAGCATGTGCGGCGATTGTTGTAGTTCTTACGATAATGGATGATACGATCAAGACAGAAGAGGATATTGAGAAATATCTGGGAATTTCCGTACTTGCAAAGGTTCCTGACAGAAAAGACTTTGTAAATGTAAAAAGTAAAAAGAATAAGAAAAAAAGTCATCGCTAAAGCAAATGGAGGAATCTGAACAATGAAGAAAATCACGTTAACAGATAAACGTAAAAATAATTATTACTATAACGAAGCGATCAAAACGCTGCGTACGAATATTCAGCTGTCCGGCCAGAGCATAAAGACAATTCTGATCACAAGCTGTTTTCCAAATGAGGGAAAGAGTGATGTTGTTTTAAGTCTTGCACAGGAACTTGGAAGTATCGGAAAGAAGGTACTTCTTCTGGATGCGGATATCCGTAAAACCGCTTATGTAGGCCGTCTCGGGGTTGAAGAAGAGGTACGGGGCCTTTCTCAGTTCTTAAGTGGACAGGCAAATATCAATGATATTATTTATGAAACCAATTTTGAGAATATGGATATCATTTTTGGTGGTCCTTCTGCACCGAACCCGTCAGGCTTACTCAGTGAAAATGTCTTTCAGGTTTTTCTGAAGAAGGTCCGTGAATACTACAGTTACATATTGATTGACACTCCGCCAATTGGAACTGTTGTTGATGCGGCAGTGATCGGAAGATATTGTGATGGTGCTGTTTTCCTGATCGAGCCGGGAAATGTCAGATATAAAGATGCACAGAGAGCACTTTCACAGCTTGAAAGAAGCGGCTGTCAGATTCTTGGTGCAGTTATGAATAAGATCGACACGAAAGCGGATAAATATTATTCCTCCTATTACAAACATTATGGAGAATATTACCGTCGGGCGGAAGAAGAGAATAAATAAAAAAGAAAGCTGGGAAAAAGTGAACGGAAATAAAAGAAACAGTAAAAAACTTAATATACTGTTGGCAATCATCTGTATTTTGCTGATCGGAGTTCTTGGCTCTATTTTTATGATGAGCCGTGAATCTGAAAAAGCGGAAGCACACCGTCTGGAAAAGCTTGCCGGAAGTGAGCAGAAGGGTATTGAAGATTATGAGGCTGTAAAAGAACACGCTTCACAGCTGGAGAAAGAAGACGGGGCGGCAGATGATAGTTCAAAGTCTTCTGACAGTGTAGATGCTAAGTCCGATGCGGATTCAGCAGACAGCAGCGATAAGGCAGATGACAAAAAAGCAAATGCAGCAACTGATTCTGATACAACAGAATCTGCGGATAGTACAGACAGCACGGATGAAACAGCAGCTGATACCGCAGACACAAAAAAAGAAATTTCAGGTATTGTGTGCTGGGGAGATGATCTGATCAATGGAGAGGAATCAAATACCTATTCCTATATGGCAGTACTTCAGAAACTTCTCACAGAGAATGGATACAGCAACCTTACCGTGATCAATAAAACGCTTCAGGGTGGTGGAACTCTTTCCATGATGAAAATGGCGGGAGTAAGTGACGATACGATCCAGGGATATATCACCAAACATCAGCAGGCTGCTAATGGTGCACAGCTGAATGTAACAGAAACTGGAATCCGTGACCTGACAGAAGAAGAGACAACCAGAAATGATTTGGACTGTATCCCGGTTATTTTTATGGGATATTATGGTGGCTGGAATCATGACCCGGCCGAACTTGCAGAGCAGCAGGAGAATATTCTGAATACATTCCAGGATAAGGAAGAATTCCTTGTAGTGGGAACCAGACCAATGGATGGCACTGTGACATCAGATGCTTTGGATCAGGTGCTCAGTCAGAAATGGGGAGAACATTATATCAGCCTGGCATCTGTGACACCACAGCCTGCATCCACAAAGGAAGCACAGCAGGCAATGGCTGAGGCAATCCTCCAAAAACTGGAAGAATTAAATTATATCAGCAAAAATTAAGATACAGGCGAAGAATTTGTTTTATGGATATCCATGGAATAAGACTGAAGGATAGGAAATGAAGAATTCAGGAAGAAACACTGCACATCAGAGAAAAATATATCTGACTGTGCTGATCATAATAATTATTCTGGCAGCTGTTTTCGTCGGCGTATATTATCTTTGGAAACAGACAAAAACAGAATCCAAAATGAAAGTTTCCGGTCAGGCAGAACGAAGTCAGACACAGAATGACGCAGATACCATAGAGTATCAGGGAAGCACTTACAAATATAATGACCATTTGAGTAACTACCTGTTTATGGGAATTGATACCAGAGAAAATGTTGATACATATGAATCTCAGAAAGATGCCGGTCAGGCGGATTCCATTTTTCTGGTTTCCATGGACAGAGCAACAGAGCAACTGAAAGTTCTGTTTATTCCAAGAGATTCCATGACAAAAATTGAAGTATTCAATCCAAGTGGAAAAAGTCTTGGTATGACTACCGATCATATTAATATCCAGTATGCGTATGGCGATGGAAAACAGAAAAGCTGTGAGCTTATGAAAACAGCAGTTTCCAATATGCTGGATGGTGTCCCGATCCAGGGATACTGTTCTATGAATATGGACGGAATTGCGGCTCTGACAGATTTTGTAGGTGGTGTGGAGATTACAGTACCAGATAGCAGTCTTGAGGATGTGAATCCGGATTTTAAAGAAGGTTCAACCGTAACATTGACAGGTGAAAATGCAGAGCAGTTTGTACACTATCGTGATACAAAAAAGAGTCAGAGTGCACTTGTAAGACAGGAACGTCAGAAAACTTATATTCAGGCTCTGTTGAAAAAATGCCAGGATGAGGCGAGTCAAAATGCCGGATTCGTTGCTGATCTTTACAGCAGTATTAAAGATTATACAGTAACCAGTATGGGAAATGATGTTTTTGCAAAACTTCTCGTTGCTTCACAGAATGGTATTTCCGATACTCAGACAGTTCCGGGACAGGGAACTGAAGGAGAGAATTTTGATGAATATCATATTGATGAAGATGCATTGACAGAAATGATTATTTCCATGTTTTATGAGAAAAATGATTGATATTTTTTTCAGTTTGATTTATTATTATATCTAAGAGATTGATAGTACAGAAAGTGCTATTATCTAAATATTTCACTCAAAAGGAGAGGTGCATTATGAAAATTGCAAAGAAATTCATGGCACTTGCGTTAGCAGCAGTTCTCAGTGTAGGATGTGCTTTTTGTGTCAGCGCAGACGGAAGTCGTACTAAGGATGTTACGGTAAGCCAGGAGCAGTCTCAGATCTATGAGATCATTCAGAAGATCGAAGATACAGAAGGAGTTAAGGATCTTCAGCAGAAGTATCCGACAATTGCAGAAGCATTCCAGAAAGTT
This sequence comes from Blautia sp. MCC283, assembly GCF_018785565.1. Lineage (NCBI taxonomy): Bacteria > Bacillati > Bacillota > Clostridia > Lachnospirales > Lachnospiraceae > Blautia > Blautia sp. MCC283. Next base: position 165,287 of record NZ_WQQB01000025.1, read on the forward strand.
GGAGAAGGCAAAATGGATATGCCTGAATTCATCGATGTTCTGAAGGCTCTTGCAACAGATGAGAAAGATGAAACTCTGAAAGCAAAACTTGAGGAAGTAATCGAGAAACTTGACGGAAAAGATTTCGTTACAGGCTTTACACAGTTTAAAGTTCTTGATGCTACCAGAGCTGAAAAGAATGCAGATGGCAAATATGAGGTTGAAATTTCTATCCCAAGCATCACAGATGACATGGAGAACATTCAGTTGTTATGCTATAACGCAGAGAAAAATGAGTGGTCAGTTGTAGATCCGATCAGTGTTGATAAAGAGAATAAAACACTCAAAGTTGCATTAGATGATCTTTGCTACTTCTCAGTTATTGCCGATGCGAAAGCAGACACAACAAAATAATTCTCAAAAATAATAAAAACAGCTTTGCGATATGGAACAAATATCGTGGAGCTGTTTTTTCTATATGGCATAAATTTTGTGAATAATTACTCAAAAATACTCAGATTGAAGGCTGACTTTTGAAAATCAAAGGACAGTCTTCAAATTTTTTTTATTTTTGAAATAAATCAGCTGTTGTAATATGGGAAGCGATGTGGCATAATAAATGGGAAAATGTTAAAAATAAGAAAAATCCAGATTAAGGAAATGTAAAATTACATTTTCGGGATAACACGGCTCCTGGCAGATGCTGACAGGAAGCGAGTATGACAAAGGAGAAAATTATGGCAATTTTTTCAATGATCTTATCTTTGTTGTGTGGAGTATCATTATTTTTGTTTGGAATGTCCTTAATGGGCGATGGTCTGAAGCTGGCAGCTGGAAATAAGCTCGAAGCGTTTCTCTATAAGATGACCAATACTCCACTGAAGGGTGTCGCACTTGGCACTGGTGTTACCAGTGTGATTCAGTCGTCTTCCGCGACGACAGTTATGGTAATCGGTTTTGTAAACTCCGGTATGATGAAGCTGAAACAGGCGATCGGTATCATCATGGGAGCGAATATCGGAACCAGTATCACCGGCTGGATCTTATGTCTTTCTTATATCGAAGGATCCAATGGTATCGCAAGTATTCTTTCCACAGCAACAATTTCAGCTGTTGTGGCAGTTGTTGGCATTATTTTCCGCATGTTCTGTAAGCGAACCTTACATAAGAATGTAGGAAATATCATGCTTGGTTTTGCGATCCTGATGACAGGTATGCAGATGATGAGTGGTGCGGTATCCCCACTGCGTGAGAGCCCGGTATTTATCAAGATGCTGACTATGTTTTCCAATCCGATCGCAGGTATCCTGGTTGGTATTGCATTTACCGCGGTACTGCAGAGCGCATCTGCAACAGTCGGTGTACTTCAGGCGCTGTCTGTAACCGGAATCCTGACATTTGCAAGTGCGTTTCCAATCGTTCTTGGTATTGGTGTCGGTGCTGCATGTCCGGTCCTTATTTCTGCGATTGGTGCAAATAAGAACGGTAAGAGAACTGCTCTTGTGTATCTGATCAATGATCTGTTTGGTCTTATCATGTGGTCTGTGATCTTCTACACAGTGAATGCATTTGTACATTTTACATTTATGGATATGACGATGACACCGGTAGCGATCGCCCTTCTGAACACAGTCTTCCGTCTGGCAACAGTTATCGTGCTGTTCCCGTTCATTCCAAAGATCGAGAAGCTGGTATGCTGGCTTGTGAAGGATAACAAAGAGGACTTGGAAGATGAGGCGGACTTTGATCTTCTGGAGGAGCGTCTTCTGAATTACCCGGCCCTTGCCATCGCACAGTGCCACCGTGTAATGAACGGAATGTCCAAGAAACTCCGCAAAAATGTCAACAGAGCTATGAACCTTCTGAATGACTATCAGCAGGATAAATACGATAAGGTTCAGCGAAAAGAGGATCTGATCGACAAGTATGAAAGTCGTCTTGGAGAATATCTGATCCAGCTGACCAAGAGAGAGATGAATTCTGCACAGACAAGACAGACTTCTCTGTATCTGCATACGATCAATGACTTTGAGCGTATTGGTGATCATGCTTCTTATATTGCACATATGTCCAGCGAGATGCATGATAATCACACGAATTTTTCTCAGGAAGCCTGGGATGAGCTGAATGTTGTTATGGAAGCGGTCCGTGAGGATATCAACATAACCTGCAATGCTTTTATGAAAGATGATAAGGAAATGGCACAGAGAGTAGCACCTCTGGGAGCTGTGATCACAGGACTTTGTGATATGCTGAAAATGCGCCACGCAGAGCGCCTGAGCCAGGGCAAATGCGGACTGGAAGAAGGAACGGTGTTCAGTGATATCCTGAACAGTTTTGGCCGTATCGCAACGCACTGTGCAAGTGCTATGGTTGCGCTTATGAAGAGTGGAGAAACCGGTTCGGATCTTCATATCCATGATTCCAAGATTTATCCGACCAACAGTGTGGAATATTATCAGTACTTCAAGGAGTACGGACAGAAATACGATATCGAAAATCAGGAAGGTCATGTGCTCAGCATGGAGCCGGAAGAAGTAGAATAAAGATTTGCAAAAAAACGCCAGTTTCAAATTAACTCGAAACTGGCGTTTTTGTTCCTACCACGGATATTTTCCCTTTTTAGCATAAGGAAGAAGTTTACCATCGAATTTAATGATAACACGGTGATTTCCTTCCGCGTCTTCGGTCACATCTACATCCAGACCGAAATCAATGGCACTCATGATGGCGTTTCCGCCCTGTTCATGAATGATATCTTTGATAGCGGGACCGTAAGTATCAATGACTTCATGAAGCCGGTAAAGAATCGGATCAGTATTTCCTTTATACGGATGGCTGTTGAGAAATGCAGTAGCGGATGGACTGATTTTAAGCGCTTCTGCAAGTTTCAGGGTATATTCTTCCGGAACATACTGCTGTCCTTCAAATACAGAAGCGAGCCATACTTTATTGACTCCTATGAGTTCGGCTAATTGTTCGTAAGTCAGCCCGGAAGCTTTTTTTGCTGCTTTTAAAGCTTCCAGTTCGTCAGCATGTTCCAGTCGGGTAAGATAATCAGCGTTATTCATTGGTGTCATAATAGATTCCTCCTTAAATAAATAATTGTATATAACAAAAAAACGAGATGCCTTAAAAAGGTACCTCGCTGTACAAAACAATTATAGTTCAGAGAACAGAATGTGTCAATGCTTTATTTATTACTATTTACCATAAAAAATATATAATTGCTGATAATTGGAATCAGGGGTTATCAAAATACAGATTTCATGGTATGATAAATCTATGAGACAGCGTGAGACGTATAATGGGGATGCGTATCTTACAGCAGGAAAAAGGAGGTTTTTATTATGGGTGAGAGTATGATCACATCGTTTGACAGAACGAAACTGTATCTGAAAAAGGAAACGGCAGCAGATAATAAGGCTGTGATCGTGATCGTTCACGGTCTCTGTGAGCATCAGGGCAGGTACGATTATTTTGCGGAGAAGCTTCATGAAGTAGGAATCGGTACCTACCGTTTTGATCACAGAGGACATGGACGATCCGAAGGTGAGGAGACTTTTTATTCGGATTTTAATGAACTTCTGGATGATACCAATGTAGTGGTGGATATGGCCATTGAAGAAAATCCGGATATTCCGGTGTTCCTTCTCGGACACAGCATGGGAGGATTTACCGTTTCTCTGTATGGAGCCAAATATCCGGACAAAAAGCTCCGGGGAATCATTACCAGCGGTGCACTGACTGCAGATAACGGAAATCTGATCCGTGGAGTGCCGGGAGGAATGGATGTACATACACGTCTTACCAATCAGCTGGGCTCCGGTGTATGCTCTGTACAGGAAGTGGTAGACTGGTACGGAAAAGATCCATATAATAAACAGTCTTTTACAGCAGGCTTATGCTATGCGATCTGTGACGGACTTGACTGGTTCAAGGAGAAAAAAGCAGAGTTTCATTATCCGGTTCTTATGACACACGGTGAGAAAGACGGTCTGGTAAGTGTACAGGATACCTATGATTTCTTTAAAGAAGCAGGATCAAAAGATAAACAGATGAAGATCTACGGCGGACTTTTCCATGAGATTTTGAATGAATACTGTAAAGACGAAGTGATCGGGGATATGATCCGGTGGATGGAAGTACGGATCTGAAAAAGAAACAAACTGTTTTATATGTAATAGCAAAGCCAGGTGGGGTTAAATAACACCTGGCTTTCTTTTGTAAAGATATTCTGCTACAATAAACAGATAGAAACAGGAAGACAGAACAGGAGAAAACAATCATGTCAAATATCATAGAAATCACAGATTTTAACGCACCGGAGCTGGATGTATATGCCAGGATCTCCGAGATACAGCTTTTGAACCGGGCAGAGCCTGAGAAGGGAATCTTTATCGCGGAGAGCCCGAAAGTTATTGAGCGGGCGTTGGATTCCGGATGTAAGCCGATTTCTTTTCTGGTGGAACATAAACATATTGAGGGAGAAGCAAAGGAGCTGATCCGGCGATGTGGAGACATTTCGGTTTATACAGCAGAATTTGATGTTCTGACACAGCTGACCGGTTTTAAGCTGACAAGAGGAATGCTCTGTGCCATGCACCGGCCGGCACTTCCGGGGGTTGATGAGATCTGCAAAAATGCCTGCAGGATCGCGGTTCTGGAAAACGTGGTAAATCCTACCAATATCGGTGCGATCTTTCGTTCTGCGGCAGCTCTTGGTATGGATGCGGTGTTGTTAACTCCGGGATGCAGCAATCCTTTATACCGCCGTGCGATCCGTGTCAGCATGGGAACCGTATTTCAGATCCCATGGACATTTTTTGATGAAAAGACAGAGTGGAAGACGGAAGGAATCCGGTCTCTGAAAACAATGGGATTTAAAACAGCAGCCATGGCTCTGAAAGAGGATTCTTTTGATATTGATGATCCTCATTTAATGACGGAAGAAAAACTGGCAATTGTTCTTGGGACAGAAGGAGATGGACTTGCTTCAGAGACCATTGCGGACTGTGATTATACGGTATGCATTCCCATGGCCCATGGTGTAGATTCATTGAATGTGGCGGCAGCCAGTGCAGTGGCATTCTGGCAATTGGGGAAACATTAAAAAATCTGTGCTGGACAGGAAGAACGTATTCTTTTATAAGATGTGAGATTTTGTCTGGAATATCTATGGAAAATTAAGAAATGCCGGTGTTATAATTTTTCTGAAAAACAGCGGAAAATCCAAAACGGAACCAAAGTGTCATAGGATTTTCGAAAAAAGAGGGAGGAATCACAAATGAAAAAGTTTCTGGAGGAATTCAAAGCCTTTGCATTGCGAGGCAATGTCATGGACATGGCTATTGGTGTGATTATCGGAGGTGCTTTCTCTGGTATCGTAACATCACTGACCGATAACTTTATCAATCCGATCCTGAATGTGCTTACAGGAGGAGCAACGTATACACTGAAGGATGTATCCGGATTTGCTTCATCCTTTGTCTCCTCAGTGATCAATTTTGTGATCATGGCATTTATCCTGTTCTGTCTTCTGAAGGCAGTTAACAAGATCACTTCCATCGGAGTAAAAAAAGAGGAAGAGCCTGTACCAACTACAAAGGTATGTCCGTTCTGCAGAAGTGAGATCGACATCGAGGCTACAAGATGCCCACACTGTACTTCAATTCTGAACGAAGCAGAAAAGGAAGAATTATAAAAGAGAATATCCGCTTTACATAGAAAAAACGGGAAATCAGGAAGCATATTATGGTATGCATGAGATTTCCCGTTTTTTTATGCGTTTGTGTTCTGATTTTCTTCTTCCATATCCATCAAATGAAAAGAAAGCAGCAGATACAGGATTTCATCTCTGTCTGTGAGATCCGAATCCAGAAATGCTTTGATCTTATCCAGACGGTAAAGAAGAGTGGTTCTGTGGATAAATAAAGCGCTGGCAGTATGGGCAATGTTCTGGTTGTGTTCCAGAAAACAACGCAGTGTGTCATAGAGATGAGATTGTTTTGCCTCATCTTTGTATTTCAGTGACAGAAGCTTTTCGTGGCAGATCATGTAAGCTGGAAGTTTTCTGGTAGCCTGTTCCAGGATATAGGGCAGAGCGATGGAGTTAAAATAGTGGATACTTTCTGCAGGATTTTTGCGTTTGCCAACCTGTAAAGAGACAGAAGCTTGTGTGTATTGCCGGTGGAAATTAAAATGTCCAAGCATCTTCCGGCTGTATCCGGCACTTAACATGCTGTTTTTGATAAAACCCTCGATCTTATCAGAAATTTCATGGACAGTCATGGTACATAGGTCCAGATTGATAAAAAGCACAGCATTGCCTTTGTATTCGGTAGCACAACTGGCCGGGATCGTATTTTCCAGATAATTGCAGATGGCATTGAGGGTCAGATTTTTCTGGTCGATCAGTCCGGTCTGGATCAGGATGCATTGATACATATGGGAAGAAAGCCATCCTACATTTGTCAGCTGCTGGCTGACTTTTACGTAATCAGCTCCTGGATCAGTCAGGATAGATACAAAAATCTGGTGCAAAGGAAACGCTTTATCCCGGTTGTGCATGATACCGGTGGAAAGGGCATGAGATATCATCTGGGAAAGGTACTCCAGGATAAAACCAAATGTATCATCCAGAGGAACTTCGCCTCCGGAAAACATCAGTCGGTATACAGCCTTATCATTATTGGAAATGTTTACGCAGAGAGAAGGAACCGTAAGGCCATTTCCGGGATAATAAAAGTATCCGGTTTTATAAAAAGCTTCCTCATAATGGGGATCCTGTTTCAGACTGTCAACAACAGCCCAGGAATTTTCGTTGGAACCCAGAACGGAATTGGAAAGATCGCCCAGATCCCAGCCTCTGGAGGCAATGATAGTAAAATCCATACCGATCAGCATCATTGGGTTGGGAATAATGGAAGCGGTAAGATCCAGAAGTTCCTGAATAGAAGCGTTCCGAAGACGGGAATCCATCAGAGACTGATTCCACCGGTCATAAAGGATAAAAATTTCCTGAAGTTTGTTAAAAATGGTATTGGCAGGAAAATCTTCAGGAATGACGCACATGTTTGGCTGAGTTAATTCGTAATTCCGGTAAGTTTTTCCGATCATCAGGAACAGGATATTTTTGGGATGATGAAAAGTCGGTTGAAAATCAGGATCTGTAATAAGATAAACACGTCCTTCCTGAAGCGGTGTGTTTTTTTCGTAACAGGCAGGACATAGCAATGTGGGCTCTGTATCCAGCCTGGAGGTATCCATAGGAAATGATTTCTGCAAATGATAGCAGATAAGTTTTGCGCTGAGTTTCAAAGAAAATCCTCCTTCCTATATTTTATAGGAAAAAATAAGAATAATCACCATATTATGTGGAATTGTGATTCTTCTGATTTTCAGTATAATAGAATCATAAAGAAAAAACAAGTGCAGAAATAAGCCTTTTATATTGGGGTGTAGCAAAACAAGTGCGGAAAAAAGGCTTTCCTGCATAATAACGTAGCGGAGGTGTTTTTATGTTAACAAAAAGACAGAATATGATGGAAGTAATCCGTGGAGGAAATCCGGATCGTTTTGTAAAACAGTATGAGGGACTGACCTTTGTTCTGAATACTCCCTATCAGCAGCAGTATCCGATGATGCCGGAAGGACCTGGTGCACCAACAGTAAAATGTGGCTGGGGATATTATAATTCCTGGCCGGCAGGAACGCCAGGAGCGTTTCCACTTCATGATCCCGAACATCTGGTATGCCCGGATATCACAGAATGGAAAAAATATGTAAAAGCACCGGATATCAATTACACAGCAGAAGACTGGAAAGCATGCCAGGAGACCATTGCCGGAATTGATAGGAATGAAACAATGGTTGCCACACTGATCGCACCGGGAGTTTTTGAGATGTGCCATTATCTCTGTGAAATTCAGAATACTATGATGAATTTTTACGAAGAACCGGAAGCCATGCATGAACTGATCGAATATATTACAGAGTGGGAACTGAAATGGGCAGAGCAGATCTGTACCTATATGAAACCGGATGTTGTATTCCATCATGATGACTGGGGAACACAGAAATCTACATTTATCAGTGTGGACATGTTCCGTGAATTCTTTATGGATTCCTACAAACGTATTTATGGCTATTACCATGATCACGGGGTAGAACTGATCATTCATCATAATGACAGTTACAGTGCAACACTGGTTCCAACAATGATCGAGATGGGAATTGATGTATGGCAGGGATGTATGTCAGTCAATGATCTTCCAAAACTGATAAAAGAATATGGAAAAGATATCACATTTATGGGCGGTATCGATAATGGTAAAGTAGATCGTTTTGACTGGAATCAGGAAATGATTGAAGAAGCAACCGATCAGCTTTGCAGAGACTGTGGTAAACTTCATTTTATTCCATGTACCACTCATGGCCTGAATTTTTCCTGCATCCCAGGTGTTTATGAGGCAGTAGATCAGGAAATCGATAAAATGACGAAAGAAATGTTTTGATCGAATTCAGATTGGCCTATATAACTATATAATAGGAAGAAAATAAAATAAATAAAGGTCGGAAAAGCCTGCAAAACTCAGCAGAAAAGCGCTTTCCCGGCCTTTTTTCTGTGAAATTTTGGAAAAAATAAATTTGTAAAGCAAAAACCCTTGACAGGCATGCCGGAATCGTGTATGATAGCCAAGGTGATTACAGATGGAGAAATTTGTAGAGCAGACTTTTTTATTTGATTTTTATGGAGAGCTTCTGACAGAGAGGCAGCGGCAGGTGTACACCAGTGTGGTATTTGAGGATTATTCCTTAAGTGAAGTTGCTGAGGAACTTGGCATCAGCAGACAGGGTGTACATGATATGATCAGACGGTGCAATCGGACGTTGGAGGAATACGAAGAGAAACTCCATCTGGTCGAGAAATTCCTGAACATCCGCAGTCAGGTTATGAAGATCCATGAACTGGCTGACAAGTACCACGCCGAAGATATTGCGGCGATTTCCAATGTGATATTAGAGGAGTTATGATCAATGGCATTTGAGAGTTTAACAGATAAACTGCAGAATGTATTTAAAAAGCTGAAAGGCAAAGGCCGTCTTACAGAGGCTGATGTCAAGGTTGCGCTGAAAGAAGTTAAGATGGCACTTCTGGAAGCGGATGTTAACTTTAAGGTCGTTAAGCAGTTTACGAAATCTGTTCAGGAAAAGGCTATCGGACAGGATGTTATGAATGGTCTGAATCCGGGACAGATGGTGATCAAGATCGTAAATGACGAGCTGGTCAATCTGATGGGAAGTGAGACAACAGAACTTCCGATCAAACCGGGAATGGATCTTACCGTTCTTATGATGGTCGGCCTCCAGGGTGCAGGTAAGACAACAACGGTTGCCAAGCTGGCAGGCAAACTGAAATCCAAGGGAAAGAGACCACTGCTTGTGGCCTGTGATGTTTACCGTCCCGCAGCGATCACACAGCTGCAGGTAAATGGTGAGAAGCAGGGCGTTGAGGTCTTTTCCATGGGAGATAAGCAGAATCCCGTGGATATTGCAAAAGCAGCTATCGAGCATGCGAAATCCAATCAGCAGAATGTTGTGCTGATCGATACCGCAGGACGTCTTCACATTGATGAGGATATGATGCAGGAGCTTGAGAATATCAAAGCGAATGTGAATGTGGATGCCACAGTGCTTGTAGTTGATGCCATGACAGGACAGGATGCGGTAAATGTAGCGCAGAACTTTTCTGATAAAGTCGGCATTGACGGCGTGATCCTGACCAAGATGGACGGTGATACACGAGGTGGAGCTGCACTTTCCATTAAAGCCGTAACCGGCAAACCGATCTTCTATGTTGGTATGGGAGAGAAGCTTTCGGACCTGGAACAGTTTTATCCGGAACGTATGGCTTCCAGAATCCTTGGTATGGGCGATGTGATGAGCCTGATCGAGAAGGTGGAAGCATCTGTGGATCAGGAACAGGCCCAGGAGATGCAGAAGAAGCTGAAGAAAATGGACTTCGACTTTAATGACTATCTTACCAGCATGGAGCAAATGAACAAAATGGGTGGTATTTCCAGTATCCTGAACATGCTTCCTGGAATGGGCGGCAAGATGAAAGATATCGAGGGCATGATCGATGAGAAAGCTATGGATCGTACCAAGTCCATCATCCTTTCCATGACACCTCAGGAGAGAAGCAATCCGAACATTCTGAACATATCCCGTAAGAACCGCATCGCCAGAGGTGCAGGCGTGGATGTCACAGAAGTAAACCGTCTTGTGAAGCAGTTTGAGCAGAGCAAGAAGATGATGAAACAGATGCCGGGCTTAACAGGCGGCAAGATGAATATGGGAAAAAGAGGCGGCTTTAAGCTTCCCTTTTAATAAACAACAATAAATTTTTAGAAAGATAATTGGAGGAAAACAAAAATGGCAGTTAAGATCAGATTAAGAAGAATGGGACAGAAGAAAGCACCTTTCTATAGAATCGTAGTAGCAGATTCCCGCTGCAAACGTGACGGAAGATGTATCGCAGAGATCGGAACATATGATCCGAACCTTGACCCAAGCGTATACAAAATCGACGAAGAGGCAGCTAAGAAATGGCTTGCAGCTGGTGCTCAGCCTACAGAAGTAGTTGCTAAGCTTCTTAAACTTGCCGGAATCGAGAAATAATACCTGACAGATTTAAGATCTGTGGGCCCCGTAAGGGCAGAGCAAGGAGGTATGTAATGAAACAACTTGTAGAAGTAATTGCAAAATCTCTTGTTGAAAATCCGGATGAGGTAGTCGTTACTGAGACTGAGAAAGACGACGCGATTGTTGTTGAACTGAAAGTCGGACCGGCCGATATGGGTAAGGTCATTGGAAGACAGGGAAGAATTGCCAAGGCAATCCGTACTGTTGTGAAAGCGGCTTCTTCAAAAAGCAGCAAAAAAGTGATTGTAGATATTCTGCAATGAAAAATGAGACAGGAGCTGTGGATTCCATGGCTCCTGTTTTTACTCTGAAAGGGAGCAAAAATGGAAGATTTATTAAAAGTAGGAGTTATCACAACAACGCATGGTGTCCGTGGTGAAGTAAAGGTTTTTCCAACAACGGATGATGCAGAGCGTTTTCTTGATATTGAATATGTGCTTCTGGATACAGGAAAAGAACTTCGCAGACTGAATATTCAGAATGTAAAATTCTTTAAGAATCTTGCGATCCTGAAGTTTGAAGGCGTTGATAATATCAATGATATTGAAATGTATAAAGGCCGTGATCTCTGGATTCCGCGTGAGGAAGCACAGGAGCTTGGCGAGGATGAATATTATGTGGCAGATCTGATCGGAATGGATGTACTTCTGGAGAATGGGGAGAAATTCGGAGTACTCCGCGATGTTATGGAGACCGGTGCCAATGATGTTTATATCGTAGATCGTGTGGATGGAGAGGAAGTTCTGCTTCCGGCGATCCATGACTGTGTTCTTGATGTAGACGTGGAAAAAAATACCATGACTGTGCATTTGATGAAAGGGCTTGTTTAAATGAATTATCATGTACTTACACTGTTTCCGGAAATGATCGAGAACGGAATGAACACAAGTATTACAGGTCGTGCGATTACAAAGGGACTGTTATCACTGGAAGCGATCAATATCCGGGATTTTGCCTTCAACAAGCACCAGAAGGTAGATGATTATCCATATGGCGGCGGTGCCGGAATGCTGATGCAGGCAGAACCGGTATATCTGTCCTATGAATCCATTGTAGAGCGCATCGGAAGAAAACCACGTGTGATCTTTCTTACTCCTCAGGGAAAAACTTTCAACCAGAATATGTCGAAAGAGTTCGCACTGGAAGAAGACCTGGTTTTTCTCTGCGGTCATTATGAGGGAATTGATGAGCGTGTTCTGGAAGAAATTGTGACGGATTATGTTTCTATCGGTGATTATGTACTTACTGGTGGGGAACTTCCGGCTATGGTTATGATGGATTCCATTTCCAGAATGGTACCAGGAGTTCTGAATAATCAGGAATCCGGAGAGACGGAATCTTTTTCCGGAAATCTTCTGGAATATCCCCAGTACAGCCGACCGGAAGAATGGCATGGAAAAAAAGTGCCGGAGGTGCTGCTTTCCGGACATCATGCAAATGTGGATAAATGGAGAAGAGAGCAGTCTATTATCCGTACTGCCAAATGGAGACCGGATCTGCTGCCAAAGGCCGATCTTACAAACAAAGAGTGGAATGAGGTCCGCAGGCTTCGCAAACAATGGAAAGAGGAAGTGGAAAAATAATTATGAAAACATCAGATTTTTATTATGACCTGCCGCAGGAACTGATTGCTCAGGACCCGCTGGAGGACAGAAGTTCTTCCAGACTGATGCATCTGTCCCTGAAAGACGGAAGTATCGAGCATCGTCATTTTACCGATATACTGGATTACCTGCATAAGGGAGACTGCCTTGTGATCAATGACACCAAAGTTATTCCGGCACGTCTTTACGGACATAAGGAGGAGACAGGAGCACTGATCGAGATCCTGCTTCTGAAACGCCGTGAGAATGATATCTGGGAGTGTCTTGTAAAGCCCGGCAAAAAGGCACGTCCGGGTGCCAAAATTACTTTTGGCGATGGCATTTTAAAAGGTGAGATCATCGATATTGTAGATGAGGGAAACCGCCTGATCCAGTTCCATTATGAGGGAATTTTTGAGGAAATTCTGGATCAGCTGGGAGAAATGCCGCTGCCGCCATATATTACCCACAAGCTGAAAGACAAAAACCGTTATCAGACCGTGTATGCCAAAAATGAAGGATCTGCTGCCGCACCGACTGCAGGACTGCATTTCACACCGGAACTTCTTGAGAAGGTAAAAGAAATGGGTGTGAATATTGCCCATGTAACTTTACATGTAGGCCTTGGAACGTTCCGACCGGTAAAAGTGGATGATGTGGAGAAACATCATATGCATTCGGAATTTTACATTGTGGAAGAAGATCAGGCAAAACTGATCAATGATACAAAGAAAAACGGTGGAAGAGTGATTTCCGTGGGAACTACCAGCTGCCGTACCCTGGAGTCTGCAACAGGAGAAGACGGAATCGTAAAAGCCGGAAGCGGATGGACAGAGATCTTTATCTATCCAGGCTATAAATTCAAAGCAATCGATGGACTGATCACCAATTTCCATCTTCCGGAGTCCACGCTGCTGATGCTGGTTTCTGCCCTTGCAGGAAAAGAGCATATTATGGCTGCCTATGAGGAGGCGGTGAAGGAGAGATACCGTTTCTTCAGTTTTGGTGATGCCATGATGATCGAGTAACAAGATTACAATTATCTTTCATATAAAAATCCTGACAGATTTTTGCATGGATCATGCAATATCTGTCAGGATTTTATTTTATCTATTCATCGCTGTTATCTGAAAAATCTGCCTCTTCATCGGAACTGTAATCTTCTTCGTCCGAGGTATCATAATCTTCTGAAGTATCGTAATCCGAACCATCCGATTCATCTGAAAAATCAGAGTCTGTATCCGATTCAGATTCATCGGAAGTATCAGTGATTCCGGATGCGTCATCTGCAGAAACAGTATCAGAACTGCCTGTATCGCCAGAGGATTTGGCTGTAGAATCTGCTGTTGGAATCGCTGCGCTGCGTTCATCAATCTTGGATTTGATTCTGGTGGCTTCATCGCCGGTAGCAGGGGTTGGCTGATAGTTGTTATAACCGTCTGCAGAAGAAATGGAGCAGGGAATGATATTTGTTACATTATCTGCCTGTACACCGTCGGAGGTGATGGTAAAGGTCTGCTGAAAAATCATGGTATCCATATCGCTTGGCGAGCTGTTTCCGCCAAAGCAGAAATTTCCAAGACTGTAAACGATATTTTTGCCCTTGTAAGTTTCAATTCCCTGAAGTACATGTGGATGATGCCCGCATACCAGGTCCGCACCTTCATCAATGGCCAGACGTCCGAGAGTCATCTGATTGGTATCCGGAACGGTTTCGCTCTCATTGCCCCAGTGGAAGATTACAATAACAAGCTCTGCTCCGTCTGCTTTGACTTTGGCAATATTATCTTTCAGCTGTTGTTCACGGCCAAGATGGTCTTTCAGTTCATAAATTCCCACAAGTCCGACTTTAACGCCCTTGATGTCCATAACTGCAGTATCATCATAGCCAAAATGGATGATCCCTGCGTTATCCAGAGCAGTCAGTGTGTCCGTGTAACTCTGCTCTCCGTAATCATGACTGTGATTGTTGGCAGTATTTACGGCTTCTATGGAACCACTGGTTAGGATCTGTGCATATTCGGCAGGTGCTTTAAATGCAAATGTTTTATCTTCACGGGTATCCGAATCCGTAAGTGTTCCCTCAAAATTGGCGATGGTCAGATCATCAGCTGAAAAAATACTTTTTACATTCTGGAAAAAGTAATCTTTTCCGTTGCTGTCATAATAGGCGTTCAGACTTGTGTCATAATCAAAGGTTTCGTCTGTACCAAGGGTGCAGTCGCCTACAACACTGATGGTCAGTGAAACAGGATCTTTCTGAGCTGCTTTTGCGGTTTCTTCGGATTTTTTCGCCTGGGCGGCTTCCTGTGCTTTTTGGATGGCAGCAGCTTCGGCGGCTTTTCTGGAAGAAATACAGGAGCGGGCAGAGAAGATAATTACAAGAAGCAAGATCAGAAATCCTCCTCCCGCAAGCATCATTTTCTGACGTCGTACCTGCTGATATCTGGAATTTTTTTTGATGTTTTTTCTGCGGGATGTGGCAGAACTGTGTGTGGACGGACGTTTGTTTACCCGCGAAGTGGTTTGGCGATGGCCGCTTTCTTTCTGACCGGAACGATGTGTATGTGTCTGTCTGGCCTGGAGTGCTTCTTTTCGTGCCAGTTCCGGATCATGTCTGTGCGGCGGCTTTCGATTATCATTTGCCATACTTTTTCTCCTTCATATGTAAAGATACATTTATTATAGGAAGAATTGGAAGTAATGTAAAGAATGAATACCGGACTTTGCAGAAAAAAGAGTTTTTGCTATAATGGACAAGGCAACACAATTGTGGCTTTAAGCTGCTGTAAATAAAAAATACAGGGAGATCAGAAAAAAATGGTATTATATATCGGAAATCATACAAGTTCATCCAAAGGCTATGCAGCCATGGGACGTCAGATGGTAAAAAACGGAGGAAATACGTTCGCATTTTTTACCAGAAATCCAAGAGGCGGTAAGGCGAAAGAGATTGATCCGGCAGATGTGGAAAAGTTTCTGGAACTTGCCAGAGAGCATCATTTCGGTAAGATCGTAGCTCATGCGCCATATACAATGAATGCCTGTGCGGCAAAAGAAAATCTGAGGGATTTTGCCAGAGAGATTATGGCAGATGATCTGAAACGCATGGGGTATACACCGGGGAATTATTATAATTTTCATCCCGGAAGCCATGTAGGGCAGGGAATAGAAGCTGGAATTGCAAAAATTGCAGAAATTCTCAATGATGTTCTTACAGAAGAACAAAGTACCACAGTTCTTCTGGAAACTATGTCCGGCAAGGGATCAGAAGTGGGATCAACGTTTCAGGAACTGAAAGAGATCATTGACCGCGTGGAGAGAAAAGACAAACTGGGGGTCTGCCTGGATACCTGTCACATCTGGGATGGAGGCTATGACATTGTACATGATCTGGATGGAGTACTGACAGAATTTGACCAGGTGATCGGACTTACCAGACTGAAAGCGGTTCATCTTAATGACAGCATGAATGGACTGGGAAGTCATAAAGACCGTCACGCAAAGATCGGCGAAGGAGAAATCGGTCTGGATGCGCTTGTAGAGGTGGTGTGTCATCCGGCACTTAAGGGAGTTCCTTTTATACTGGAGACGCCAAATGATGATGAGGGATGGAAAAGAGAAATTACACTTTTGAGAGAACGATATGCCATGAAAGGAGATTGATTCATGAGAAAGTTTAAATTATTTCTTTTGGCACTGACTGGTGCTGCGATTCTGATGCTGGGTGGCTGTAAGGAGAAGCAGACGTATGATGAAGCTGCTTTTGAGAATGATATGGAGCCGTTGACAGACGATGAATTAAAAGCCATGGATGAGGACAGTGATGATGAAATGACTGCGATGGATGAAGAGGAGATGGAGCAGGCGCAGGATTCTTCAGAGAAAGACAGCACAGAAAGTACAGATCACGCTGCAGAAAACAAAATGGATGAAAAAGGAACGTATACGGACAAAAATGATGTTGCCCAGTATATTTATGAGTATGGCCATGCGCCGTCGAATTTAACTCCCGAGAATTATGAGAATGCAGATAGTATGCTTCCGGTAGAAGAAGGTGTTACTTACCAGCAGTGCAGTCTGGATCCTGAGGGAAAACAGAAATTAATCTATACACAGGATGGAAAGCGTGTATATTATACAGAAGATGATGGAAAATCTTTTGAGGAAATTTATTAGGAAATACAGGTGTACATTTAAGAGTTGACAAAAATGTCCCGGATCATCGTTAAGTGCAATGGTCCGGGACATTTTTTCTATAAAGGTTCTGGAAATCAGTGAACCAGATTTTTCATTTCATCCCCATCCATAAACGCTTTTGCATTTTCCAGGGTTGTTTCAGCAATATTTGTCAGTGCTTCTACTGTGAAAAATCCCTGATGGGAAGTCATTGTAACATTCGGGAAGGACAGAAGACGCTGGATCGTGGAAGTAGGAAGAATGCTGCTTGACATATCTTCATATACATAGGCGGATTCTTCTTCATAAACATCCAGACCAACGGCAAAGAATTTATGATCACGGATACCTGCGATCAGGTCGTCCGTTTTGATCAGTCCACCTCTGGAAGTATTTACAAGGATCACGCCATCTTTCATTTTGGCGATGGTTTCGGAGTTGATCAGATGCTCTGTTTCCGGAGTCATCGGGCAGTGCAGACTGATCAGATCGCTGGTGGTAAGAAGTTCGTCCAGTGAAACATATTCCAGAAAGTCAAGATTTTTATTTGGGAAAAGATCATAAGCGATTACTTTCATACCGAAGCCACGGCAGATTTTTGCCATTGCCTGGCCGATTTTTCCGGTACCGATGATGCCGGCAGTTTTCTGATAAAAGTTTACGCCCATGAGACCGTTCAGTGCAAAGTTGTTTTCACGGCATTTGATATATGCTTTATGGGTGTGGCGGTTGGCGGTAAGGGCAAGTGCCATGGCGTGTTCGGCAACTGCTTCCGGAGAATAACCTGGAACACGTGCCACCTGGATTTCGCATCTGGCAGCAGTTTCCAGATCAACGTTGTTGTATCCTGCACAGCGCATTAGGATCAGTTTTACACCCTGGCGGTGAAGTTCTTCGATGACCGGTGCGCCAAGATCTGCATTTACAAATGCACAGATAGCGTCGTAGCCGTGGGCAAGAGCTGCAGTTTCCTCATGGATATTTGCTTCAATGAATTTAATCTCAATACCTGGATAGGACGGAAGCAGCTTCTCAAAAAATTCTCTATCGTAGCTCTTAGTGTCATAAAACAAAATTTTCATAATCGTTGCTCCTCTCTGGAAATCTTTTATTTTCCGGACAAATAATACCATAACTGTAGAAATTTGAAAAGTGGGGAAATAGATAAAGTTTATCAAAAAAATGATTTTATTTTGGAATTATAATATCCATAACAGATAAAAAATATACGAAATATAAAAAAATACAAAAAACAGAGAGCATTTTCAGGTACTTCCATCTGATAGAACAGATGCAATAGTACACAAAAATGCTCTCTGTCTGTATATCTGATAATTATTCTGCCAGACTGTAAAGATCGGAATAGAATTCCGGATAGGAGATGTTGACACATTCACCATTTTTGATGGAAAGTGTTCCTTCTGAGAGAAGGCCTGCTACTGCGAAGGACATGGCTACACGGTGATCCAGATGAGAATCGATCTCTGCACCGTGGAGAGGTTTTCCACCGTGGATGATCATGCCGTCTTCCGTTGCTTGGATATCTGCCCCCATTTTCTGGAGGTTTTCTGTCATAACCTGGATACGGTCGGATTCTTTGACACGAAGCTCCTGGGCATCACGGATAACAGTGGTTCCTTCTGCAAAGGCTGCCATAACCGCGATCATCGGAAGTTCATCGATTAGGGTAGGAATGATGGCACCTTCTACTGTTGTTCCGTGAAGAGAGGAGGAGCGGATCAGAAGATCTGCAGTAGGTTCGCCTTCTGTGGTTTCATTGAGAAGGGTGATATCTGCGCCCATAGCTTTGCATACACGGAGGATACCGTCACGGGTCGGGTTGATTCCCACATTTTTCAGAAGGATCTCGCTGTTGGGAACAAGAAGGCCGGCTGCGATAAAATAAGCAGCGGAAGAGATATCGCCCGGAACCAGGATCTCACGTCCGTAAAGAGAAGGATCTGGCTTGATGAATGCAGTTGTTCCTTCTGATGTTACATCAGCGCCAAAGTAATTCAGCATGATCTCCGTGTGATTTCTGGAGAGAACCGGCTCTGTTACACAGGTAATGCCGTCCGAATACATTCCGGCAAGGAGTACACAGGATTTTACCTGGGCAGACGCTACCGGAGAATTGTAGTGGATGGCATGGAGTTTTTTTCCGGAGATCTTAAGCGGTGCACATCCGTTTCCGCCAAGGCTGATGATATCTGCCCCCATCTGGGAAAGCGGAGTCATGATCCGTTTCATGGGGCGTTTCTGGATGGAAGCATCGCCGGTAAGTTCTGATACAAAATCCTGTCCTGCCAGGATTCCGGAGATGAGGCGGGTGGTAGTACCGCTGTTGCCTACATCAAGAGTCTCTGCTGGAGCGCTGAGACCGTGGAGGCCTTTTCCGTGAACCAGGATCTCGCCTTTGGTATTTTCTATGTTAATGCCCATTTTCCGGAAACAGGAAATGGTGGAGAGGCAGTCGGCACCTTCCAGAAAGTTTGAGATCCTGGTAGTGCCTTCTGCGAGAGAGCCGAACATAACAGCTCTGTGAGAAATGGATTTATCTCCGGGAATAGAAAGAGAACCGGATAATTTTTTTGCTTTTTTGATTTCCATAATAAATACCTCATTTATATATATCAGCGTTCACAGATTTTGTAATTACGTTTGGTAAGAAGCACTTTGGCCTGCTCCAGGGCTGCATCTGTATAAAATTCGATCTTCAGAACGCCATCTTCAAATTCACGGTTGTGGATGATGCCGATATTTTTGATGCTGACCTTTTCTGTTGCAAGAATGGTTGCGATAGTTGCAATGGCACCGGCCTCATCTGCCACATCAATGTAAAGAACATAGGAGCGGGGGATCAGGCTGTTATCTACAATGTCAATGGAATCACGGTAATCCTTGGAACTTGCGAACATGTCAAAAATATTGTCGGCTTCTCTGTTATCAATGGAACAGCGGATCTGGATCAGCATACGGATAAATTCGTCCAGAACTGTGGAAATGTTTTTTTGGTTTTCCAGGCAGATCTGCTCCCACATAACTGGTGAAGAAGAAGCGATACGTGTGATATCACGGAAACCACCGGCTGCGATCATTTTCATATACTGGGCATCGTTGTCCAGAAGGTTTACAAGATTGACAAGAGCGGAAGCCACGATATGAGGGAGGTGGCTGACTCCTGCCGTGATGAAATCATGTTCTTCCGCAGTGAGAACAAGAGGGATCGCACCAAGAGAGGAAACCAGTTCCGTAAAATCGGAAATCCGATCCAGAGCAACTTCTCCTCCGGGAGTAATGATATAGTAAGCATTTTCCAGGAGATGATCACTGGAATTGGAAAAACCGCTGCGCTCGGAGCCTGCCATTGGATGGCCGCCGATAAATTTTCCCTCGAGTCCAAGTTCGGTTACCTTTTCGTGGATGATACTTTTTACACTTCCCACATCGGTGAGAATGCAGTTTTCTCCAAGAGAATCCTTGATCTTTTCCATGTACTCCACATTGAATTCTACAGGGGCACAGAGAAAAAGATAATCGCAGTTGTATAATCGCTCATCTTCAATATCGCAGATCCCGTCGATCACATTTAAACTGACTGCCTCTGCCAGAGCGTCTCTGTCTTTGTCAAAGGCAAGCAGGCGATAATCCGGGTGAAATTTTCGTATGGTTCTGGCAATGGAGCCGCCGATCAGCCCAAGGCCGATAAAACCTATGGTTTTCATAGTACTTCAGAGTCCTTTCCGGTCACATTTTACTTTTATTCTTTAATAGTGTAAATCACGACTATATTGTAAAAGAAAGTACGAAAAATGTCAACAAATGTTAGAACATGTTTGAAAAAGCATTCCCACAATCTGCACGTTCCATTTTGCGGTATATTTTGCCCGAATTCGGTTGTCGTAGCCCGAAACGGGAATATTACCAATGAACAGTAAAAATAATTGGACAGTAATATAAAAAGACTTGAGAAATCAGGGATTTCGGACGTATAATAAGAAAAAATAATGTAGGGTACAGAGGAGAATTTATTATGAAATATCAGTCAGTAATGGATCTGCACACACATACTGTAGCCAGCGGACATGCATACTGTACGCTTCGCGAGATGGCGAAAGCAGCTTCCGATAAGGGGCTTGAGCTTCTGGGAATCACAGAACATGCACCGAAGATGCCCGGAACCTGCCACAAGTTCTATTTTCAGAATATAAAAGTAGTGCCCCGTGAAATGTACGGAATCCAGCTGCTTCTGGGATCAGAGGTAAATATCCTGGATGCTGCAGGAACGGTGGATCTGGCTCAGAAAACCCTGGAAAAGCTGGACGTGGTCATTGCAAGCCTTCATGTGCCATGTATCAAACCGGGCAGCAGACAGGAGAATACAGAAGCCTATCTTAATGTTATGAAAAATCCGTATGTCAATATCATCGGACATCCGGATGACGGAAGATACGATATCGACTATGAGGCGCTTGTACAGGGGGCAAAAGAATATGGTAAAGTTCTGGAGCTTAATAATCACTCCATGGACCCGGACTGTACCCGTGAGAATGCGGTAGAGAACGATACCATTATGCTGAATTACTGCAAAAAATATCAGGTACCTGTGGTTATGGACAGCGATGCCCATTTTGATCTTCTGATCGGAGAATTTGACCTTGCCAGAGCCCTTCTGACAAAACTGGATTTTCCGGAAGATCTGGTACTGAACCGTTCCGTGGATGCCGTGAAAAAATATGTAAACCGTACATTCTGACAGGGGGCACAGAATGTACAGGCTTTTCTCTTAAAAGATATAGAAGATACAGAAAAATAGAAAAAATCCTGAAAGAATACCTGATTTTGCAAAATGCTGAGAAAACATATCCGGATTCTTTCGGGATTTTTTTACGTAAAAATCAGATACTTTCGCCATGTACTACAACGAATTGACGGTATAACTAAAAACTTTCTGAAAAAAAGTTGTCAAAATTGAATAAAATACTTGAAATTTGCATGGAAATTTAGTAAAATGTGAACATATTAAGTAAGACAAACAGGGAGGTATTACATATGGACGTTTTCAGAACAGACCGAATCAGAAATGTAGTCCTATTAGGTCATGGTGGCGCAGGTAAAACAACACTGGCTGAGGCAATGGCTTATCTGGCAGGTATGACAAACAGACTCGGACGTGTTGAGGATGGCAATACTGTCAGCGATTATGACAAGGAAGAAATAAAGAGACATTTTTCCATCACAACTTCTTTGATTCCGGTACCATGGGATAAGATGAAGGTAAATGTACTGGATACTCCCGGATATTTCGATTTTGTGGGAGAAGTTGAGGAAGCCGTCAGTGCAGCAGATGCAGCGATCATCGTTGTTTCCGGTAAGGCCGGTGTTCAGGTTGGAACACAGAAGGCATGGAATCTCTGCGAGAAATATAAACTTCCGCGAATGATCTTTGTTACCGATATGGACGTGGATGATGTCAGCTATCGTGAGGTCGTGGAAGAGCTGACAGAGCTGTATGGCAAGAGGATCGCTCCTCTTCATTTCCCGATCCGTGAAGACGGTAAGTTTGTAGGTTATGTCAATGTTGTGAAACAGGCCGGAAGAAGATACATTGACAAGGCCGGTAAAGAAGAATGCCCGGTTCCGGACTATCTGACCGAATATCTTGAGAAATATCATGAAACTCTGATGGAGTCTGTTGCAGAAACAAGCGAAGAGTTTATGGACCGTTATTTTGAGGGAGATACCTTCTCCGTAGCAGAGGTTTCTGCGGCCATTGCAACTAACGTACAGGATGGAAGCATTGTTCCGGTATGCATGGGTTCACCGGTAAATCTTCGTGGTGTATCCAATCTTCTGGATGATATCTGCGGTTACTTCCCGAGTCCGAGCGGACGTTCCTGCAACGGTATCGCACAGAAGACCAACGAGATCTTTGAGGCGAATTATGACTTTGCCAAGGCAAAATCCGCTTATGTATTTAAGACCATCGCAGATCCGTTCCTTGGTAAATATTCTCTGATCAAGGTATGCTCCGGTGTGCTGAAATCCGATGATACACTTCTCAATGTAGAGAAGGGAACAGAGGAGCGTGTAAATAAACTCTATGTTCTGGAAGGTTCCAAACCGATCGAAGTTCCGGAGCTTTTTGCAGGTGATATCGGTGCCATTGCCAAACTTGGCAGCGTACAGACCGGTGACAGCCTTGCAACTAAGGCGAACCCGATCCTTTATCCGAAGGCTGTACTTTCCACACCATATACATATAAGAGATTTAAGGCAGTGAAGAAGGGCGATGAGGATAAGATCGCACAGTCCCTTGCCAAGATGATGACAGAGGACAGAACGCTTAAGGTTGTCAATGACAGTGCCAACCGTCAGAGCCTGATCTACGGTATGGGCGATCAGCATCTGGATATCGTTGTCAGCAAGCTGAAAGAACGTTATAAAGTGGATGTGGAACTTTCAAAACCGAAGGTTCCGTTCCGTGAAACACTCCGTAAGAATTCAGATGTAGAAGGCAAACATAAGAAACAGTCCGGCGGACACGGACAGTATGGCCACGTTAAGATGCGCTTTGAGCCATCTGGCGATCTGGAGACACCTTATGTATTTGAGCAGGTAGTTGTAGGTGGTGCAGTTCCGAAGAACTACTTCCCGGCTGTTGAGAAGGGACTTCAGGAATGTGTTCTCAAGGGACCTCTGGCTGCATATCCGGTTGTTGGTGTGAAGGCAACCCTTTACGATGGATCTTATCATCCGGTAGATTCTTCTGAGATGGCATTTAAGATGGCAACTATCCTTGCCTTCAAGAAGGGCTTTATGGAAGCGTCTCCTGTACTTCTTGAGCCGATCATCTCCATGAAGATTACAGTTCCGGATAAATATACCGGTGATGTTATGGGAGATCTGAACAAGAGACGTGGTCGTGTTCTCGGAATGAATCCGGACCACGAAGGAAATACCATCATTGAGGCAGATGTTCCGCTTCTTGAAATCTATGGTTATTCCACTGTCCTTCGTTCCATGACCGGTGGAAGCGGAGATTTCTCCTATGAATTTGCACGCTATGAGCAGGCTCCTAATGATATCCAGGAGAAAGAGATCGCGGCACGCGCAAGCAAGGTTGACAGTGCTGACGAATAAACAGAGATATTTTTTGAGGGCAGAATAAAGAGTTGACAGGCTGCAGCATTTGCTGTAGCCTGTTTTTAGATGCGTTCGTGAATAAGCAGTCAGAAAAACGAATTGCGCTCATACAGGTTATTGAAGTATGAGCAAAAAAGAAAAGAGAGAGGACAAAAAATGTTAGTATGTGATTATATCGTGGAACAGATTGACGGAGATTATGCACATTTGAAGCGTGTGGATCAGCCGGAGGAGGAACTGAAAGTAGTTGCCAGAGCATTACTTCCGGCAGAAATCTATGAGGGCTGTGAGCTTCATTATGAGCTGATGCAGTATTCAATGAAATGATAAGGCTGCAGGATATCGCGGATATGGCAGGTGTCAGTCGTACAACCGTATCCAATGTGATCAATGGAAATACAAAACGGGTTTCACAGAGCACCATTGACCGGATCACGGCGATTCTGAAGGAGCAGAATTATGTTCCCCACATGGGATCTGTGATGCTATCCGGACACGGCTCAAGGATCATTGGAGTGGTTCTTGGTTTTTCCTTCATTCATGGTATGCAGTCTCTGCAGGATTCTTTTGTGGGAGAGATCACCGGAACGCTGCAGGTCGAAGCAGAAAACAGAGGCTATTATATTATGCTCATTGGCGGTGAACGGATCGATAATGTGGTAGATATGGCATCCCGTTGGAATGTAGAGGGTCTTATCATTATAGGGTATAATGAAGAACAGTATCATCAGCTTTCCAGAAAGCTGAATAAAAAAATGGTATTGATCGATGCCTATCCGAAGGGTGGATATAGCTTTCAGAATGTAGGAGTGGATGATTATTCCGGCGGATATCAGATTGGGGAATATCTGCATTCCTGTGGATACCACCGGGCACTTTTTGTTGCGGAAACAGAGCAGGACAGTGATTATGCCAGATGGCTTGGATTCAAACAGGCTATGGAAAAAAATGGCGGCTTCTGCAGCCGCTCCCGCTATGTGGTGGTTCCCCAGGAACCCCGGCGCAGACTGAAAAAATATGAAGAGCTGCTGCCTCATTTTCTGGAGACAAAGGCACTGGCATTTTCTTCTGATTACACAGCTGTGGAAGCTATCAATTATTTTACAGACAGAGGAATCAGGATTCCGGATCAGATTTCCATTACCGGCTTTGATGATAATTTTTATGCGCAGATCGTCAGGCCAAAGCTGACCACCATTCATCAGGATGTTCATCAGAAAGCAGTTCTTGCCTTACGGAAGCTGCTTCTTATGGCAGAGGGAAAGGAACCTGCCAAAAAAAATGTAAAAAGCCCTGTCTGGCTTGTAAAGAGAGATTCTGTAAAAGAGTAGCAGGATCTCTTTTTTTATTTTGTGACGACTTTTCCTGGGACATCATCGGGATACGGTGGAAATTCTTTCACCGGACAGTAGTGACTTATTGTTAAAACTGCATAAAAAAAACAGAAAAGTTTGGCAGATATTTAAGTTTCACGAGAAACCTGTTGATTTTAAAGGGCAGATAGGATATGCTGATTTCAGGATCAAACAGAAAAAAGGAGGCCGTTTACCATGAAAAAAAACTGGTGGAAAGAAAGCGTGGTATATCAGATTTATCCGAGAAGTTTTAAGGACAGCAACGGAGACGGAATTGGCGATATTCCCGGAATTATAGAAAAACTGGACTATCTGAAGGAGCTGGGAGTAAATGTTCTCTGGATCTCACCCATGCTGGAATCCCCGCAGGATGACAATGGCTATGATATTTCCGATTACCGCAGGATCTATAATGAATATGGAACCATGGAGGATTATGAAAAGCTTCTTGAGGAAGCACATAAACGTGGCATTAAGATCCTCATGGATCTGGTCGTAAACCATACTTCCGATGAACACAACTGGTTTATTGAAAGTAGGAAATCCAAAGATAATCCTTACAGGGATTACTATATCTGGAGAGAGCCGGTGAATGGAAAAGAACCGAATAACTGGGGAAGTGCGTTCGGAGGCCCTGCATGGGAATATGATCCTCAGACAGAGATGTATTATCTTCACCTGTTTTCCAGAAAGCAGCCGGATCTGAACTGGGAAAATGAAAAGGTTCGTCAGGAAGTTTACGATATGATGAATTTCTGGTGTGAAAAAGGAATCGACGGTTTCCGAATGGACGTGATCAGCATGATCTCCAAGGATCAGTCATATCCGGATGGAGAAATGAATGGAGGATTATACGGTGATTTTGGTCCTTACTGCGTCCATGGTCCGAGGATCCATGAGTTTCTTCAGGAAATGAACAGAGAGGTTTTATCCCGATACGATGTGATGACAGTTGGAGAAACCTCCGGTGTGACTATCGAAGAGGCACAGAAATATGCAGGTGAGGACAGAAATGAGCTGAACATGGTGTTTCAGTTTGAGCATGTAGAGGATCAGGGATCAGACCATGGTAAATGGACTACCGAGAAATACGATTTCCAGGAATTTAAAAAGGTTATGATCAAATGGCAGGAAGAGCTTGCCGGGAAAGCATGGAACAGTCTGTTTCTGGGAAATCATGACCAGCCAAGAAGTGTTTCCAGATTTGGAAATGATAATCCTGCATACAGGGAAACTTCAGCCAAGATGCTGGCAACCTGCCTTCATATGATGCAGGGAACTCCTTATGTTTATCAGGGAGAAGAGCTTGGAATGACCAATGCTTATTTTACAGACCTTAAGGATTACCGTGATATCGAGAGCATTCAGTATTTCCATGAATACACAGAAGCAGGTATTTATACACCGGAATATATGATGAAGTGCCTGATGCTGAGAGGACGTGACAATGCCAGAACACCGATGCAGTGGGAGGATTCCCATCAGGCTGGCTTTACGGAGGGAACGCCATGGATCAGTGTAAACTCCAATTATAAGGAGATCAATGCGAAGCAGCAGCTTTCGGATCCGGATTCCATTTTCCATTATTATCAGAAGCTGATCCGTTTAAGAAAAGAAAAACCGGTGATCGTTTACGGTGCATTTGAGGCACTTTACAGAGATCATGATCAGATTTTTGCATATACCAGAACCCTTGAGGGAGAGAAGCTTCTTACAGTCTGCAATTTCAGTGAGCATGTGGCAGAAATGGAAATCCCGGAAGAATTTCAGAAAAATGCAGAATGCCTGATCACCAATCTTGGAAGAAAGGATTTTGGGAAGAAAGTGATCCTGAAACCTTATGAGGCATTTGTTCTTTACAGAAATCTGTAACAGGAGAGTGAAAAATGATAAAAAAATATGTATATGGAGAGCCCTTTGAAACTGAGGCACTGACAGAAACCCTTGAAACAGCAGAAGGAAAGCCAGGATATGGAGAAATCTGCACAGAAGATGGATTTTCTTTTACTTATATCATGGATGAAGAGGATATCGTTTACGGACTGGGAGAATCCAACCGCGGTATCAACAAGAGAGGATTCATTTATACCAGTAACTGTACCGATGATCCGGAGCATACAGAGGATAAACATTCCCTGTACGGTGCACATAATCTTATCATTGTGTCCGGAAAAGAAACCTTTGGAATGTTTTTTGATTATCCGGCAGCGATTACCTTTGACATTGGCTATACCAGAATGGATACCATGAAGGTAACCTGCGAAAATGCAGACCTGAAGCTTTATGTGATCGAGGGGGAGAGTCCCTATGATATTGTAAAGCAGTTCCGCCATGTGATCGGAAGAAGCTATATCCCGCCGAAATTTGCCTTTGGATTCGGCCAGAGCAGATGGGGCTATACCACAAAAGAAGATTTCCGGAACGTTGCAGCAGGCTATCGAGAAAACCATATCCCCATTGATATGATCTACATGGATATCGATTACATGCAGTCCTATAAAGATTTTACATTAAACGAAGAGAATTTCCAGGATTTTCCGGAGTTTGTAAAGGAACTGAAAGATCAGGATATCCGTCTGATCCCCATTATTGATGCCGGCGTCAAAGTGGAGCCGGGATACGATGTTTATGAGGAAGGGGTTAAAAATCGTTATTTCTGCCAGAGAGAGGATGGCAGTGACTTTGTGGCAGCTGTATGGCCTGGAGATACCCATTTCCCGGATGTGTTGAATAAAGATGCCAGAAAATGGTTCGGTGACAAATACCGTTTCCTGATTGAGAAGGGAATCGACGGTTTCTGGAACGATATGAACGAGCCGGCAATTTTTTATTCCACAGAGGGAATGAAAGAGGTCAAAGAGCTTGCCGGGGAATTTGCAAAAGATACAGAGGGAAAGATCCATATCTGGAAGATGCAGAGTGCCCTTCGTGATGCTGCCAACAATCCGGAAGATTACCGGAGATTTTATCATAATGTAGATGGTAAAAAGATCCGCCATGACAAAGTGCACAACCTGTTTGGCTACAATATGACCAGGGCAGCGGGGGAAGCTTTTGAACGGATCGATCCGGAGAAACGTTTCCTGATGTTCTCCAGATCTTCTTACATTGGTATGCACCGCTATGGTGGAATCTGGACCGGTGACAATAAATCCTGGTGGGCGCATATTCTCCTGAACCTGAAGATGATGCCTTCTCTGAATATGTGTGGTTTCCTGTATGCAGGAGCAGATCTGGGGGGATTTGGCGCTGATACCACAAGAGAGCTGCTGCTCCGTTTCCTGGCACTTGGAGTATTCACACCGCTGATGCGTGATCATACAGCGATCGGTACCAGAGAGCAGGAATGCTACCAGTTTGAAAATGTGGAGGATTTCCGTCATGTGATCGGTGTAAGATATCGTCTTATTCCATATCTTTACAGTGAATATATGAAGGCGGCTCTGAACGATGATATGTATTTCCGGCCGTTGGGCTTTGTTTATCCGGAGGATAAGATTGCCGTACATGTGGAAGACCAGCTGCTTCTTGGAAATGAGATCATGATCGCTCCGGTTTATGAACAGAACGCAAGAGGCCGTTATGTATATCTTCCAGAGGAGATGAAGTTTGTGAAATTCCTTCCGGATGGAACCATTGCAGAGGAGATCCTTGAAAAGGGTGTTCATTATGTAGAGGTGGCACTGAATGAGATTCCGTTGTTTATCCGGAAGGGAAAATGTATTCCGGTTGCAGAAGCAGCGGAATGTGTGGCAGCTCTGGATACAAAAAATATGCAGCTTCTCGGATATGAAGGTGCGGAGTATACCTTATATGAGGACGATGGGGTCCATAAGGATTACGACAGAGAAGAAAATTACCGTGTTCTGAAAAAATAAAGTCAGCAAAATGAAATATAAATTTCTGTGTTACATCATTTACGTTAAACAGTATAAAGAATACAGGATGTGAACAGTTGATAAACAGAAAAGCCGTAAGTATATGTAAAAGTTTCTTAAACATATATCTTACGGCTTTTGCTACTGCTACTTTACATAAAATATTTTATGTAAAGTAATTTGCATTCTGTTTAAATAACACTTCAGAAAGATTTGTTTATGCTTCTTCCTCAATCTTGATAACATTTTTCAGTGCAGAGCAACATGCCATGTCACCGATAACATTGACACAGGTGGCGCCCATATCACAGAGGGTATTGATGCTGATATAAACACCAAGAACTCCGGCAGGAAGTCCGGCCATAGTTGCCAGTGCTGCGAAAGATGCGATAGCACCACCGGGAACACCTGGAGTACCAACGGAAAGCAGTACGTTTGCAAGAAGGATAATGATCATAAGAGGAATACTTACATGGATTCCGCAGGCGTTTGCAAAGAACATGATCATAAAGGACATCAGGATAGATACAGCATCCATATTAACGGTAGCACCAAGAGGAATGGCGATGCTGGTGATCTGGTTGGATACGCCCATTTCTTCTTCCATACACTGCTTGCTTAATGGAATGGTTGCGGAGCTTGAGCAGGTTCCGAAGGCGTTCAGTGCTGCTGGCAGGATCGCTTTCAGGAATTTCAGCGGGCTTTGTTTGCCGATCAGCTTTACAGAGAGACCGTACACTACAATAGCGAAGCCAAAGAATGCCACATACAGAATGACAAGCTGTGTTGCAAGGGAAATGATCGTTTCAGTTCCGTTGGCTTCCACAACCGGTACGATGGTACAGAAAACACCGATGGGTGTAAAGTACATGATGGTTGTGATGATCTTCAGGCATACTTCATTGATGGAATCAATCAGATTCAGGAATGGAGTTCCTTTTTCACCGACTGCGATCAGTGTGAAACCGATGATCAGGGCAAACACCAGAACCTGGAGCATATTTCCGTCAGCAAATGCGGCGATTGGGTTGGAAGGGATCAGGTTTTTTAGGGTGTCAAGGATACTGCTCATTTCTGTAGCCTGGATATCTGCTGTTGCCATCTCAAATTTGACTCCCTCTCCGAGATGGATCAGTCTCGGGATGATCAGTCCGCACAGGCTGGCAAGTGCCGTTGTGCAGAGAAAATAGATCATGGATGCTGCAGTGATCTTGCCGGTAGTACGTGCGTTTCCGATGGAACAGATTCCAATGACAATGGAACAGAAGACCATGGGAAAGATCATCATGTTCAGGGCGTTCATGTAGATACTTCCGATCAGACTGGTCACAGTGAGGACAGGTTCAAACCGTCCGGCCAGGAAAAGTCCTGTGAGGATACCCAGGATCAGTCCTGTAAAGATCGCACCGGTAATATGCTTCCGGTACCAGGAATAAAAAGATTTCATTTATGCGTTCCCTCCTAAGATAAATATGTATGGTATGTATAATATAGGAAAATACATGCAGGAAATTATATCATGTGGAAAAAGAAGCGTCAACAAAACAGGGCCAAATCTGCCGGATTATGCGTATTTTGATGGAAAAGAGCTGTTTTTGGATTTCTGTTTGACAAATACATCATAAGTAGTTAAAATTAAAAGCAGTGTGTGAAAGCATTAAAGTATTAATACTGAGTAATTTGGCAGGAGGAATAAAAAAATGGCTGCACCTTATAACCATAGAGCCATCGAAGCGAAATGGCGCACAAACTGGGAAAAGAAGCCGGTAAATGTCAATGACGGCAAGAAACCGAAATATTACTGTCTGGATATGTTCCCGTATCCGTCCGGAAACGGTCTTCACGTAGGACACTGGAGAGGCTATGTGATCTCTGATGTATGGAGCCGTTATAAAATGCTTCAGGGTTATTACCTGATCCATCCGATGGGATGGGACGCTTTTGGACTTCCGGCTGAGAACTATGCCATCAAGATGGGGGTTCATCCGGCAGTATCCACAGCAGCAAACATCAAGAACATCAAACGTCAGATCAACGATATCGCGGCAATCTATGACTGGGATATGGAAGTAAACACAACAGATCCTGATTTCTATAAATGGACACAGTGGATCTTTGTAAAAATGTTCAAAGAAGGCCTTGCATATGAGAAGGAGTTCCCGATTAACTGGTGTCCTTCCTGTAAGACAGGTCTTGCAAACGAAGAAGTCGTAAACGGATGCTGCGAGCGTTGCGGTACCCCGGTTACCAAGAAGAACCTTCGTCAGTGGATGCTCCGTATCACAAAATATGCAGACAGACTTTTAAATGACCTGGACAAACTGGACTGGCCGGAGAAGGTTAAGAAGATGCAGACAGACTGGATCGGTAAATCCTACGGTGCAGAGGTAGATTTCCCGGTTGAAGGAAGAGATGAGAAGATCACTGTTTATACAACAAGACCGGATACTCTTCACGGAGCAACCTTTATGGTACTTGCACCGGAGCATGCTCTTGCAAAATCTCTTGCAACAGACGAGACAAGAGAGGCTGTAGAGAAATATATCTTTGATGCTTCCATGAAATCCAATGTAGACCGTCTTCAGGATAAAGAGAAGACCGGTGTGTTCACAGGTACTTATGCGATCAATCCGCTGAACGGCGAGAAGCTTCCAATCTGGCTTTCTGACTATGTACTTGCTGATTATGGTACAGGTGCTATCATGTGTGTACCTGCTCATGATGACCGTGACTTTGAGTTCGCAAAGAAATTCGATATTCCGATCATCCAGGTTATCGCAAAAGATGGTAAAGAAATTCAGAATATGACAGAAGCTTACACAGAGGCTTCCGGAACCATGATCAACTCCGGTGAGTGGAACGGAATGGAATCTTCCGTACTGAAGAAGGAAGCACCGCATATCATCGAGAAGCTGGGTATCGGACGTAAGACTGTCAACTACAAACTGAGAGACTGGGTATTTTCCCGTCAGCGTTACTGGGGTGAGCCGATCCCGATCGTACACTGCCCGAAATGCGGTGCGGTACCGGTACCGGAGGATCAGCTTCCGTTAAGACTTCCGGAGGTAGAAAGCTACCAGCCGACAGGAACCGGAGAGTCACCGCTTGCTGCCATCGACGAGTGGGTAAATACCACATGCCCATGCTGTGGTGCACCTGCAAAACGTGAGACAAATACCATGCCTCAGTGGGCCGGATCTTCCTGGTATTTCCTCCGTTATGTAGATAATAAGAATAATAAAGAACTGGTTTCCAAAGAGAAAGCTGATAAATATCTGCCGGTAGATATGTATATCGGTGGTGTAGAGCATGCTGTTCTTCATCTTCTGTACTCCAGATTCTATACCAAGTTCCTGTATGATATCGGAGCTATTGATTTCGATGAGCCGTTTGTCAAGCTGTTCAACCAGGGTATGATCACAGGTAAAAACGGAATCAAGATGAGTAAATCCAAAGGAAATGTTATTTCACCGGATGATCTTGTAAATGATTACGGATGTGATTCCTTACGTATGTATGAGCTGTTCGTAGGACCGCCGGAACTGGATGCAGAATGGGATGACAGAGGAATCGATGGTGTATCCAGATTCCTGAAACGTTTCTGGAATCTGGCTCTTGACAGCATTGAGAAAGATATCCCGGCTACCAAAGAGATGGAGAAGACCCGTCATAAGATGGTATACGATATCACCAGCAGACTTGAGGCCTTCAGCCTGAATACGGTAGTATCCGGATTCATGGAATACACAAACAAACTGATCGCTATCGCAAAACAGAACGGCGGCGCTGTTGATAAAGAGACCATTGAGACAGCTACCATCCTTCTTGCACCGTTTGTTCCTCATATTGCAGAGGAGATCTGGGAGAAGCTTGGTCATGAGGATTCTATTTTCCATGCACAGTGGCCGGCTCACGATG
The DNA here is from genome assembly GCF_018785565.1 of Blautia sp. MCC283. NCBI lineage: Bacteria > Bacillati > Bacillota > Clostridia > Lachnospirales > Lachnospiraceae > Blautia > Blautia sp. MCC283. Next base: position 198,032 of record NZ_WQQB01000025.1, read on the forward strand.
AGGAGCTTATGAAAGATGATGAGATCGAAGTTCCGGTTCAGATCAACGGCAAGACCAAGGCTGTTATCAGTATTCCGGCAGAGATCTCCAAAGAAGATGCGATCGCCGAAGGAAAGAAGGCAGTTGCAGATAAGATCTCCGGAAATATCATCAAAGAGATCTATGTACCGAAGAAGATCATCAATATCGTAGTAAAGTAATAAGATAAATTAAAAACACCCGAAGCAGGGCGGAAGATATTTCTGCCATTGCCAGGGTGTTTTTTATATAGACAAATATCGTGAAATCAGTAAGCATGCACAAAAATAACAAATGTTATTTAGAAGAAATGCCAAAAATATTTAGGCATTTTAATAGATTTGCCTAGTTTTTGGTCATACCAATTATATTGTCTATTGTTATTCAAATGGAAAAAACGTACAGTAACACCATGAGTCAGGCAAAGACAGTAAGAAAGCTTTGTTACTCGAAATGCAGTGTGACGGAATGAGGATGTCCGTTTAGCTAGATTGCATATTTACATTGAGAGAAATAAGGAGAGATAGTATGAGCGCAATGAACACACTTAAGAAATTCGGACTGGAACAGGCATTCAACTATGTTTATAAAGATCCGGATAAGAATTTTATCAAGATCATGGACTGGGCAGATAAATTTTCCGGTGGTGGATTTCCTACACAGAGAGCAATGATCCGCGAAGCCATTTCTGATCCGGAACATCCGTATTATCCGTTTATTCATAGATTGGTAACTGATATTGATCCGCATGTTATGAAAACTCTGGTTGCAAACTTTTTTATCAATGCAAATCTTGCAGGCTGGAAGAAACAGGATGAATGCCGTGAGAAATATGGCTGTAATATCCCGTGGGCGATCCTTCTTGACCCAACAAGTGCCTGTAATCTGCACTGTACAGGATGCTGGGCAGCAGAGTATGGAAACAAGCTGAACCTCACCTACGATGAGATCGATGACATCATCCGCCAGGGTAAGGAGCTTGGCGTTTATATGTATATTTACACAGGCGGAGAGCCACTTGTAAGAAAAAAGGATCTGATCCGTCTTTGCGAGAAACATAATGACTGTATCTTCCTTTCCTTCACAAATGCAACACTGATCGATGAGGATTTTGCAAATGATATGCTTCGGGTAGGAAACTTTGTTCCTGCGATCTCACTGGAAGGATTTGAGACTGCAACAGATGGCAGAAGAGGAAATGGTGTATACCAGAAGGTTATCAAGGCCATCAATCTTCTCAGAGAGAAGAAGCTTGTATTTGGTATCTCTGCATGTTATACGAGTGCAAATTTCGAGTCTATCACATCAGAGGCATTTTACGACAGCCTGATCGATCTTGGAGCGTACTTTATCTGGTATTTCCATTATATGCCGGTTGGAAATGATGCAGCACCGGAGTTGCTTCCTACTCCTGCACAGAGAAGAGAAACCTATGAGCGTATCCGTAAATACCGTGCAACAAAGCCGTTGTTTGCCATGGATTTCCAGAATGATGCAGAGTTTGTGGGAGGATGTATTGCAGGCGGCCGTCGTTATCTGCATATCAATGCAAATGGTGATATCGATCCATGTGTATTTATCCATTATTCTGATTCCAATATCCGCGAGAAAACACTTCTGGAAGCACTGCAGTCTCCGATGATGATGGCATATCATGACGGACAGCCGTTTAATGACAATATGTACCGCCCATGCCCGATGCTTGAAAATCCACAGAAGCTGAGAGAAATGGTAGAAAAATCCGGAGCACATTCCACAGATCTTCAGTCACCGGAGAGTGCAGAGCATCTCTGTGCAAAATGTGACCGGTATGCTGAAAACTGGAAACCGGTAGCAGAGGAAATGTGGAAGGAAGATCAGGAGAGAAAGGCAGCGAAGAAAGTCTGCTGATCCTGAAACTTAAAAAAACAGAATTTATGAAAGAGCACGGTACTGGAAACAGGTGCCAGTGCTCTTTTTTTGAAAACGGAGTGATCAGACCATGAAAAAAATGATTGATAACATCAGAAAATATCTGCCCGTGGTGTTTCTTTTTGTGCTGCTTTTTTTCTGCATCCGTTACAGAAAGGATCTGTCTGTGGAAAAGATCCTGCGCTATACACCGAAGGAACCTGTTAAGGCAGCATTACTTATGCTTGTGTTTTACGCCGTGAAAAGTGTCTCCTTTGTATTCCCCATTGCAGTTCTGCAGCTGGCTGTAGGACATCTGTTTTCTACAGGAACTGCACTTCTGGTGAACTTTCTGGGAAGAGCAGTTACACTGGCAATTCCTTACTGGATGGGACGTTTTTCCGGCTCTTCCATGGTGGAGAATCTTACTTCCAAATATCCGAAGCTGAAAACAGTGGTGGATTACCAGAACGGAAATCCTTTGTATATTTCTTTTTTTATGAGAACGCTGAATTTTTTGCCCGGGGATGCAGTGAGTCTGTTTCTGGGTGCGGTGAAGATCCCATTTGGAATATATATGCTGGGCGGGATGCTGGGAACACTTCCGGGAGTTATCCTTGCCACGATATTTGGAGCAAATATCAAGAATCCCGGATCACCGGCATTCTGGCTCTCCGCGGTACTTCTTGTGATGATCAGTGTATTCTCGATCCTGATACATAGATATATTTCCGGAAAGAAAAAATAAAAGGGCTTTCTCCTTACTGCTTTTACTGTGAAGAAAAATGTAGTATAATGCAGACAGTAAAGAAAAGAGGGGAAGGAACATGGGGATAGATCATAACAAAAGATTAAAGGAACATTTATATTATTACAGTGCAAGAATCAGCCGGGATATATCAAATCTGATCAAGTGGCTGGTTCTTGCTGTCGTTACAGGATGTATCGTAGGAGCTGCCAGCACACTGTTTTCTTTTACGTTGAAGGCAGTAACCGGTTACCGAAAGGCTCATGAATGGATTTTTCTTTTGCTGCCATTGTCCGGACTTGTCATTGTATTTCTGTATGAGAAGCTTGGAAAAGAGGATGGAGGGACCAATCAGGTTCTTTCTACCGTGCGTTCCAGAGATGATGTGCCGATCCTTTCTGCACCACTGATCTTTATCACAACGGCACTGACTCATCTTACCGGTGGTTCTGCAGGACGTGAGGGGGCAGCGATCCAGCTTGGAGGAAGTATTGCCAACCAGCTTGGAAGATGGATCCATCTGGACGAGGAGGACCGTCATGTAATTGTCATGTGCGGTATGAGCGCGGCGTTTTCAGCACTGTTTGGAACACCGATGGCAGCGGCAGTTTTTGCGCTGGAAGTGGTCAGTGTGGGCGTGATGTATTATGCGGCACTGATGCCATGTATGATCGCATCGCTGGTTGCCTCCGGATTTGCGGCAGGAATGGGAGTCACGCCGGAGAGCTTTCATGTGACGGATATTCCTGCGCTTACCATAGAAAGCGGACTGAAAATGGGCGTTGTGGCACTTGGATGCGCAGTTGTCAGTATTGTATTTTGTATTGCACTGAATGGCGCTGCAGGCTTGTATGGCAAATGGTTTAAAAATAAATATCTTCGTGTGGTGGTTGGAGCATGCCTGGTCATTGCAGTCACCTTTATACTGAGAACAAATGAATATATGGGAGCCGGTGCAGAGCTTATTGAAAAAGCGGTGGAAGACGGACAGGCGGATACGTTTGCTTTTTTCTGGAAAATGGTGCTTACTGCACTGACTATGCGTGCAGGATTCCGTGGGGGAGAGATCGTACCTTCTTTCTGCATTGGAGCCACCTTTGGCTGTGTGATGGGAAATCTTATGGGAATTTCTCCGTCAATCTGTGCTGCCTGTGGAATGGCAGCAGTTTTCTGCGGTGTGACCAACTGTCCGATCACTTCGATTCTGATCGCTTTTGAAATGTTTGGATTTAAAGGAGTCTCCTTCTATCTGATCGCAGTATCTATCAGCTATGCAGCATCTGGATATTATGGCCTTTATAAGGATCAGACCATTGTGTATTCCAAATATAAGGCAAAATATGTGAACCGGCATACCAGATTCTGATATAGAGTGAAATGTGAAGGGCGTGTGTATACCGGCATAATATCTTATGGAATACCGCATGGACATGACAGGAAAATATCTGGACATCTGCGGAAATCTGATGTAATATATTAAACGTTATTATTTACAGAAAGGCGGCAGAATTTAAGGTATGGAAGAGAAGATTCTTGATTTTATCATGGAGTATGCACAGGAGAATGAGGGAGTCCCGTTTCAGGTGATCGAGGAGAATTTTAATATCGTTATGGATGATAAGCTGAAAGATATCATCAGCGATGCGATCTGGGACAGGGATAATGTTTCCGATGTGATCATAGAAAGCGACCGCTATGTGATCACCTGTTTTGAAGATTGATACAGGGCTATCTGTGACCGTTATGGTAATGAGATTAAGAAGTCTGGATATGAGGAGAATGCGTATGCGGCATTCTCTTTTTTCATTAGTCTGCCAAAATAATCTAAAGGAATTGAAGTTCCCCAAAAAGAATGATATCCTAAAGAAAAACAGATGGGGTGGTTGAAATGAACAGTAAATATGAGATCAACACTAAAGAAAACCGGGAATTCCTGAAAGCATCCTGTGAGGATCTTCTGAACTTCGGACATCGGTTTCCTTCTCCAAATGGAGGTTCCTATTATCTGGGGGATGACGGAACACCATGGAAGGACAGAAACCGGGAAACCTGGATCACCTGCCGCATGGCACATGTATACAGCCTGGGACTGATGCTTGGCCATGAAGGAAGCGGAGAGCTTGTGGATGCGGCGTTGAAAGGTTTTAGGGGAGAGCTTCACGATGACAAAAATGGTGGCTGGTATGCAGGTGTGACACAGGAGGGTGGCATTGTTCCCAATAAACAGTGTTATGCACATGCTTTTGTGATCCTGGCTGCATCTTCCGCACTGACAGCCGGAAGGCCTGGGGCAAAAGAACTCCTTGAGGAGGCGCTGGATGTTTATGATCAGCATTTCTGGAATGAAGAGGAAGGACTGGCCTGCGATACCTGGAATACAGAATTTACCGTGCTGGACGATTACCGGGGATTAAATGCAAACATGCATACTGTGGAAGCTTTTTTGGCAGCAGGAGATGTCACCGGGGACAAAAAATATCACATCCGCGCAGGCAGGATCATTGACCATGTGATCCGTTGGGCAGAGGATAACTCCTGGAGGATTCCGGAACATTTCACAAAGGAATGGGTGGCAGATCTTGACTGCAACCGCGACCGCCCGGATGATCCGTTCAAGCCATACGGCGCAACACCGGGACATGGAATCGAGTGGGCAAGGCTGATCACACAGTGGGCGCTTGCAAACTGTAGGGAAGAGAAAGAAAAACTGGAAAAATATCTCCAGGCAGCAGAGAAACTTTACACAACAGCAATAAAAGACGGCTGGAACGCAGATGGGGCACCGGGAATTGTATACACGACAGACTGGAATGGCAAACCGGTGGTACATGACCGTATGCACTGGACTCTTGCGGAAGCGATCAATACCTCCGCAGTTCTTTATCATGTGACCGGCAGGGAAAAATATGCGAAAGACTATGCAGAATTCATGAAGTATCTGGATGAAGTGGTCATGGATCACGAGAATGGCTCCTGGTTCCATCAGCTGGACGAGCATAATCATCTGAAAGGAACCGTATGGCCGGGAAAATCCGACCTGTATCATGCGCTGCAGTCCACATTGATCCCGTATCATAAGGCAGATACATCCATTGCGCCTGCCGTAAAGAAAAAACTGGAAATCTGAACAAAAATCATAAAGTGATTTCCACTTATGGGCATGTAACGAAGTGGAATGCGAATGTTTGTTGCAAAAATAAAAACCTTCCTGTGTTTACAGAAAGATTTCTCAGGACAGATACTTACATAGATGCAGGTATCCTGGCCAGAAGAAATACTAAAACACAGGAAGGTTTTTTATTGATTAATTATTATTCTGTAACCTCTTTCAGATCCGAGATATCCGGAGAAGCCATCAGAGAATAGTTGGTATAATATACAACGAAACCAGGTTTTGCACCTGCAGGCTTCTTTACATGTTTTTTCTGGATGTAGTCGATTTCTACTTTAGGAGCAGAATGACCTTTGGAATACCAGGCTGCCAGGCGCCCTGCTTCTTCAAAGGTACGGTCCGGAAGTTCACCGTCTTTGGTGCGGACGATCACGTGGGAACCTGCCATCTTCTTTGCATGGAACCACCAATCATTTCCGGTTGCGAACTTGAAGGTCAGCTCATCATTCTGGAAATTGTTTTTTCCAACATAGATATCAAAACCGTCACTGGATATATAGTGGAGCGGTTTTGATTTCGGCTGGGCTTTCTGGCCTTTTTTGTTTGTGTAGTGACGTTTGATATAGCCGTACTCAGTGAGCTCTTCCTTGATCTGGGAAAGGTCACTTTCAGATCTGGCGATATCCAGAGCATTGGAGATAGATTCCAGATGAGAGATCTCACTTTCCGTATCTGCGATCTGTTCGGTGACGGCTTCCTCTGTACGCTTCAGCTTTCCGTATTTATCAAAATATTTCTTGGAATTCTGTGCCGGTGTCAGTGTCGGGTCAAGAGGGATGGAGATCTCCTCGTTGGTATAATAATTCAGTGCCTTAAAGGATCTGCAGCCTTCCTCAAGCCCGTATCCGTAGGTGTTGATCAGTTCACCGTAGACTTTGAACTTATCTTTTTTTGAAGTATCATTCAGCTGCTTTTTCTGGATGTTGTATTTTTTGCGGTTACGTTCCAGAGCAGTCTGTACTACACGGCGAAGATCGGAGGATTTCTGGTGGATGCGTGTCAGCAGACTTTTGGTAGCATAATAGGTCTCCAGCATAACAGAGACACTGTCAAAGGTTTCGCTGCGGTATTCACTGCCAAACTGCTGATAAGGAAAGACACCGTATTCCACAGGCTCCTCTCCGCGGTAGACAATATTCGGGGTGAACTCTCTGTTCCGGATCTGTTCCATAAGGCGGAGAAAGGTATGATAAAGATGGGTGCAGGCTGCCTCATCCAGGGACTGCGCTGCATCGCTTCCGTCAATGGATGCACGGTAGCAGATCTCCTCAGCCATTACCGGGCTCATACCTGTGAGTGAAGTGTAAAGCGCCCTGGAAATATTCACAGGCTTTTTGCAGATGTGCTGTGTGAACTCCTCCTCGGAAACAGTCAGCGGATTTTCTTTATCCCTGGTATTGGGAATGAAATATTCTCTTCCGGGAAGAACCTCACGGACAGAGCTCATATGGGAAGAGACGTGTTTGATGCTGTCCAGAATCATTCCCTTTTCGTCACAGAAGATGATGTTGCTGTGCTTGCCCATCAGCTCCATGATCAGACGCTTTCTGCAGGGATCCCCCAGCTCATTAAGATGCTCCAGCTCAAATTCCACCACACGCTCCATTCCAGGCTGCTTTACATCAAGGATGCGGGCGCTTCCGATGTGCTTTCTGAGAAGCATGCAGAAATTCGGTGCGGTTAAAGGGCTGATACGGTTCTTATCTGTAAAATAGATCAGAGGAAGGGATGCGCTTGCACTTAAGAGAAGACGTTTCTGTCCGTTGGCGCCCTTTCCTGTGATCAAAAGTTCATCGTTTTCCGGCTGGGCGATCTTGTTGATACGTCCGCCTTTTAAATTATCATCGATCTCTGCCACAAGGGCGGAGACTGTAATTCCGTCAAATGCCATGATTTTACCTCCATTTCAACATCAATCATTATAACAGTAAAAAAAGAGTTTGACTAGGGTTTTGGAATGAACTATAATAAATCCGTATGCAATCATTAGCTGCATTTATCAGCAGCCGATAAACTTAAGAGGCAGTATTGGAGGATAACATGATAAAAAGTATGACCGGCTTTGGCAGGGCAGAAGCAGTTTCCAGAGAGCGTAAGGTTTCTGTTGAACTGAAATCCGTCAATCACAGATATCTGGATCTGAACATCAAAATGCCGAAAAGACTCAGCTATTTTGAGGGAGAGATCCGAAATGTGATGAAGACTTATATCCGCCGTGGCAAAGTCGATGTGTTCATCACCTATGAAGACTATACGATGGGCGGAATGGCTCTGAAATACAATGCAGAGCTGGCAAAGGAATATCTGGGCTATCTGAACCAGATGAGTGAGGAGCTGGGGATCGAGAACGATATCCGTGTTTCCACACTTTCCAGATATCCGGATGTATTTACAATGGAAGAGCAGGCTCCGGATGAGGAAGAGCTCTGGAATTTTCTGGAGGGTCCGCTTCATGAGGCCTGCCGGAAATTTGTGGAGACCCGCCAGCGTGAGGGTGCCAATCTGAAACAGGATCTTCTTGGGAAGCTGGACGGACTGGAAGCAAAGGTCGATGTAGTGGAAAAACGTTCTCCGGAAGTAGTAAAGGCTTATCGGGAGAAACTGGAAGCCAAGATGCACGAGCTTCTTGAAGATAACCAGATCGATGATTCCAGGATTGCCGCGGAGGTGATACTTTTTTCAGATAAGATCTGCAATGACGAGGAGACGGTACGTCTTCGAAGCCACATCCACGGAATGAGAAAGATCCTGGATGAGGACGAGGGCGTGGGACGTAAGATGGATTTCATGGCACAGGAGATGAACCGTGAGGCGAACACCATCCTGTCTAAATCCAATGATCTTACCGTATCCAACGCGGCTATCGATCTGAAGACAGAGATCGAGAAGATCCGTGAGCAGATCCAGAATATCGAGTAACCGGACAGGAAACAGGCTGTACACAGACAGAAAGGGAGAGCGTAAATGGCGAAACTTATTAATGTAGGCTTTGGAAATGTTGTCAATTCACGCAAGATCGTGGCTGTGGTAAGTCCGGATGCCGCTCCTGTGAAGCGCATGATACAGAGTGTCAAGGGAACCCGCACCCTGATTGATGCCACACAGGGAAGAAAAACAAAAGCAGTGATCGTTACTTCCGATGATTATCTTGTGCTTTCCGCTTTGCAGCCGGAAACCATTGCCAGGAGATTTTCGGAAGCCTACGGAGAGGAAGAGAGGGAGGAAGGAAATGAGTAAGGGAATTTTAGTTGTTGTTTCTGGTTTTTCCGGTTCCGGAAAGGGCACCGTCATGAAACGGCTGATGGAGAAATATGACAATTATGCATTATCCGTTTCTGTTACCACCAGAAATCCAAGACCAGGCGAAAAAGACGGAGAAGCTTATTTCTTCCGCACAAAAGAAGAATTTGAACAGCTGATCCGGGAAGACGGACTGATCGAATACGCACAGTATGTGGAGAATTATTACGGTACTCCTCGTAAATATGTGGAGGAACAGCTTGCAGCAGGAAAAGATGTGATCCTTGAGATCGAGATCCAGGGAGCCATGAAGATCCGTGAGAAATTCCCGGATACTCTGCTTGTATTTGTCTGCCCGCCATCTATGGGAGAGCTTAAGAACCGTCTGGTAGGCCGCGGAACAGAAACTCTGGATGTGATCAACGGACGTCTCAGAAGAGCCGTTGAAGAATCCAAGGGAATGGATAAATACGACTATCTCCTGATCAACGATGATCTGGAGGAATGTGTTGATACACTTCATGAAACCATCCGATGTGAGCGTATGCGCGCATCCAGAAACCATGATTTTGTATCCAGAATTCAGAAAGAAGCGGAAGCTTTTTTATAAATACCAATTAACAAGTTAAATACGGCCCTGCCGTTACAGAAGGGAGAAAAGATATGATACATCCATCTTATTCAGAATTAATTGAGGCTATCAACACAAACAACGAGGACGACGATGAGGCTCTCGTGCTGAACAGCCGTTATTCTCTTGTACTTGCAGCAAGCAAACGTGCACGTCAGCTGATCGCAGGAGCAGAGCCGCTTGTACCTGGTGCAGCAGGAAAGAAACCGCTTTCCGTTGCCATTGATGAGCTCTACAAGGGCAAGGTAAAGATCCTTCCCGGACAGGAAGAAGAGGAAGAACTGGAAGCTCTTGAAGCAGAGAAAGAGGCCCTTGAGGCAGCAGAAGGTGAGAACGCAGAGAGCACTGAGACTGCAGATGCAGCTCAGACAGAAGCGGAGTAACTGTATGAAGATATTATTCATCTCTCTTGGCTGTGATAAGAACCTGGCGGATTCCGAGGAAATGCTGGGACTTCTTACAGCCGGAGGTCATGAGATCACAGACGATGAGACACAGGCAGATGCAATCGTGATCAATACCTGCTGTTTTATCAAGGATGCCAAGGAAGAGAGTGTGGAAACCATTCTTGAAATGGCAGAGTACAAAAAAACAGGAAGCTGCCATGCACTGATCGTTACCGGCTGTATGGCACAGCGATACCAGAAAGAGATCATTGAGGAGGTTCCGGAGGTCGATGCTGTTCTTGGAACTACATCCTACGGCGACATCGTAAAGGCTCTGGAGGAAGCAGTAGCCGGAAATCATTTCGAAGAATTCCGTGATATTGATTATCTGCCGGATACAGGAAGCAAACGTGTCCTTACAACAGGTGGACATTTCGGCTACCTGAAGATCGCGGAAGGCTGCGACAAGCACTGTACCTACTGCATCATCCCGAAGCTCAGAGGTAAATTTCGAAGCGTCCCAATGGAGCGCCTCATTGCCCAGGCAGAGGATATGGCTGAACAGGGAGTGAAAGAGCTGATCCTGGTAGCACAGGAGACCACCGTTTACGGAAAGGATCTTTACGGCAAAAAATCTCTTCACATTCTTTTAAAGAAGCTCTGTGAGATCAGAGGTATCCGTTGGATCCGCATCCTTTACTGCTATCCGGAGGAGATTTACGATGAACTGATCGAAACCATTCGTGATGAGAAAAAGATCTGTCATTATCTGGATATTCCGATCCAGCACGCATCGGACCGCATTCTTAAGAGAATGGGCCGCCGCACTTCCAAACAGGAACTGATCGATATTATCGGAAAGCTCCGTAAGGAGATTCCGGATATCGTACTGCGTACAACTCTGATCACCGGATTTCCGGGGGAGACGGAGGAAGATCATGAAGAACTGAAGGAGTTCGTAGATGAGATGGAATTTGACCGTCTCGGTGTCTTCACTTACTCTCCGGAGGAGAATACCCCGGCAGCAGAGATGGCAGACCAGGTTCCGGAAGAAGTGAAGGAAGAACGCAGAGACGAGCTGATGGAGCTTCAGCAGGAAATCTCTTACGACAGAGGCCAGGACCGTATCGGACAGGAACTTCTTGTTATGATCGAAGGAAAAGTTGCAGATGAAAGTGCCTATATCGGACGTACCTATGGGGATGCACCGAAGGTTGACGGATACATTTTCGTTCAGACAGGCGAACTGCTTATGACAGGTGATTTTGCAAAGGTACGTGTGACAGGTGCGCTTGAGTATGATTTGATAGGAGTGCTGAGCGATGAATACACCGAATAAACTTACAGTTGCAAGAATGATACTTGTACCATTTCTTGTAGTTTTCTTACTGACAGGATGGGGAGGAGAAGCAAACCGCTGGATCTGTCTTGCGATTTTTGTCGCAGCAAGTGTGACAGACTGGTTTGACGGTCATCTTGCCAGAAAATATAATCTGATAACCAATTTTGGAAAATTTATGGATCCGCTGGCTGACAAGCTTCTGGTATGCTCTGCCATGATCTGTATGATCGAGGTTGACAAGCTTCCGGCATGGGTTGTGATCATTATCATTGGACGCGAATTTATCATCAGCGGTTTCCGTCTGATCGCAGCTGAGAACGGAATTGTCATTGCCGCAAACTACTGGGGAAAATTCAAAACCGTTTCCCAGATGATCATGATCATACTTCTGATGCTGGACTTTGGAGGCGTTTTTGCAGTGCTGACACAGATATTTATCTGGCTGTCCGTTGCACTGACCATTATCTCCCTGCTGACTTATATCATGCAGAACAGAAAGGTCCTTTCCATGCAGGAGTAGGGATCAGAGTATACGAAAGGAGTTTCTTTCCATGATCACAGAACTGATATCTGTAGGAACCGAGATCCTTCTTGGAAATATCGTAAATACCAACAGTGCCTATCTTTCTGAAAAATGCGCCCTGCTTGGGTTAAGTGTTTACTATCAGGATGTAGTAGGGGATAATGAAGGCCGTATGCGTGACGTGATCCGTACCGCACTGGACCGTTCCGATGTTGTGATCCTGACCGGAGGCCTTGGACCAACAGAGGATGATATCACCAAGGAAGTAACTGCTGATCTGATGGGAATGCCGCTTAAGGAAGATTCCCACTCAAGGAAACTGATCGATAAATATCTGAAGGAATATGAGAAAAACAATCCCCAGAGACGTATCACGAAGAACAACTACAAACAGGCCATGGTCCCTGAGGGAGCCATTGTTCTTGATAATCATAACGGAACTGCTCCGGGACTGATCCTTGAAAAAAAAGGAAAAACCGCGATCCTTCTTCCGGGACCTCCCAATGAGCTGAAGCCCATGTTCGAGGAGTACGTTGTCCCGTATCTGCAGAAAAACCAGCCGGAGATCATTGTATCCCAGATGGTTAAGATCAGCGGGATCGGTGAGAGCCAGGTAGCAGAGGAGATCCAGGATCTGATCGAAAGTCAGACCAATCCTACCATTGCACCTTATGCCAAAACCGGTGAAGTGCATCTTCGTGTGACAGCAAGCGCAGAGAATGAAAAGGCCTGCAGAAAGCTGATCAAACCGGTTGTCAAGGAGCTAAAGAAGCGTTTTGGAGAGAATGTTTTTGCCACAGATGAGAGCAAGACACTGGAGGAAGCGGTGATCGATCTTCTGAAAGAGAAAGATCTGAAGCTTTCCCTGGCGGAATCGCTTACCGGCGGTATGATCGCCCAGCGCATTGTCAATGTATCCGGTGCGTCTGAGGTGTTTGTCTATGGCTTTGTGACTTACAGTAACAAGGCCAAGCATAAATGTCTGGGAGTGAAGAAGCGTACTCTGAAGGAGCAGGGGGCAGTTTCCGCCAAATGTGCCAGAGAAATGGCAAAGGGCGCCTGCAAAGCATCCGGAGCAGACATCAGTATTTCCGTGACGGGTCTGGCAGGACCGGGAGGCGGAACAAAGGAAACTCCGGTTGGTACTGTATTTATGGGCTGCTGCTATAAGGGCAAGGCTATTGCCAAAGAGTTCCACTTCACAGGAAACCGCATGCGAATCCGCGAGCAGACTACAGCGCATGCACTGGCGATGTTACGTGACTGTATCATTATGAGCAGATAGCGAATGCCTTGATCTGCCTGCTATTACGGATCAATCATGATATTTTTTATATAACAGGACTGATTTTTAAACAGATGAAACTTTTGATTTCAAGTATCTGTATCAAAAATCAGTCCTGTTTTATTTTTGTTTCCTGACAATAAGCCCCGTTATGGGCGATGAAAGAATATAAACGATCATATTTACAAGGATACTATCATAAGTGCTAGTGTTTTTATAAGAGATTTCCTCTAAAATATGATTAAAGCAATATATGACGTAAATATACGTTTTACCGGAAAGGGGGAAATCAGAATGAAAAAGAAAAAAAATCTGTTGTGTTTTGTGCTGCTGATCAGCCTTATTTTTACGATGGCATTTGGAAGTGTGACGGTCAGCGCCGCACCAAAACTGAACAGAACAAAAGTAACTCTTTTAAAAGGTGAGAAGACAACACTCAAGGTTACCGGGACCAAGCAGAAGGTTGCCTGGAGATCTTCCAAAAAGAGCGTTGCGACCGTAAACAGCAAAGGCCAGGTGGTTGCAAAAAATAAAGGCTCCGCAACGATCTATGCAAAGGTAAGCAAAAAAACATATAAATGTGTTGTAAAGGTAGAAACACCGAAGCTCAGCAGGACATCGCTGACATTAACAGAAAAGGAATCCAGTGCCATTAAATTGACAGGAACAACTGTGAAGGTGAAATATTCTTCTTCCAATCCGAAGATCGCACGTGTGGATTCCAAAGGAAAGATCACCGCAGTGAAAAAAGGAACAGCAGTGATCACAGCGAAGGTAAATACGAAGAAATTCAACTGTAAGGTTACAGTAAAAGCAACGCAGAAATCGAAGCCGACACCTACACCGGTGCCGAAACCATCTTTAAGTGCCACCACCTTAAATATGAATAAAGGTGATGTGAGACAGCTTCAGGTAAAGAATTATAAAGAGATTCTTGTATGGACCAGTGATGATACATCTGTTGCAACTGTAGACAGTAAAGGCAAAGTAACGGCAGTGAATGTGGGAACAACAAAGATCCAGGTCCGGGATAAGAGTACCTGGCGAGGCAGCTGTATTGTCCACGTGACACAGACAGTAAAGAAACAGGTGGAGCCGGTTCTTACAAAAGGAACTAAATCTGCAAAAAAAGAGATCACCAACGATAAAGGACAGAAGGAAGTCATTGATGTAACGATAAATACCTATACTTACACCTTTACCACGATCCCGACCAATGCAGAGGAGCTGAAACAGTATGATATCACAACGGCAGACAGCCGCTATAAGACCATGGCTCTTCTGATCCTTGCATATCGTACCTGGACACCGACCAATCCGACGGACTGCGAGGAGATGATTTCTTATCTCAACAATAAAGAGATGACTCAGTATTACAAAAACTTTTTGAGAGATCGTATGAAAGCGGATAACGGATATAAATATCTTGGCAATTCTTACCTGAACGGAGCAACTCCGGCCAACAATTATACTCCGTCTAAACCGATTTCCATTACGTTAAGACAGGACACACTTCCGGGTAAGGGAAATTCCATCAGTGAAGATATCCCGTATTTTGAACCGACCCAGACCACTCCTGCGATCTACAGATCATTTACTGATTTTGCAGGCAGCGACAGCTCCAGATGGATCTGTACATATAAGCACTCCAAAACCGGAAAATGGTATATCTGGGATCAGTCCTGGCATGATCTTCTTACCAGGATCAAACAGCCGGCAGGAAACTATGAATATTGATCGAATGTGAATGTACCGCTATTCAATCCCATTCTAAAAAAGGAACCGACAGCGTAAAAACTGTCGGTTCCTTTTTGGCATACATAATAGAATATCTCATCGGTGCAGCGCAAACTTTTCAATGGCGCGTGCTACACCATCTTCATCATTAGAAGAGGTAATATAATCCGCCACATCTTTTACCTGCGACTGTGCATTGGCCATGGCTACGCCGAAGCCAACTTCCCGGAGAAGATGCACATCATTGTCTCCGTCTCCGCATGCCATAATGGATTCTCTTGGGATTCCCAGCATTTTACCTAACGCAACAAGGGCAGTTCCTTTATTGACACCTGCTGCATTGATCTCAATATTATAGCTTAAGGAACCGACAAGCTCCAGTTCCTTAAGTTCGCTTAATTCCTTCCAGGCAGCTGCACGCTCATCCAGGTTGGCAAAAAGTGCCTGCACCTTATCCATGTTTCTGTTTTCTTTTGCAATGACATCCCAGATATCAGGAACTGCAATACGGGTGGATCTAACGTAATTCCACATATTGGGATCATGATGATATTTTCCTACATTGTCAAGCTTGGCAGCGTCTGCATATCCCTGGCCGTCAAAATAGATCTCACTTAAAGTATCGTATTTTTCGAAGATGCGAAGAGCTTTTTTTGCACTTTCCATAGGAAGAAGCTGCTCGATAAGAAGTTTATTATGGTCTGTATCAAGGACTCTGGCTCCGTTGGAGGTGAGAGCGTAGTGGATTCCCGGAAAATTTCTCAGTTCCTCGGGAATGCCAGTATATGGCCGGCCGGTAGCCATCAGAACAAGGATCCCTGCATCAATAGCTTCCCTGAGAACACGCCTGGTATTTTCTGTGAGCTCTTTTTTGGTGTTCAGAAGAGTACCGTCCAGATCAAGACCGATCATTTTTATCTGCTGCATATTTAAGAATTCCTTTCACGGTTAAGGTCACATATACAAAAAAACCGTCCCGAAAAAAATATTTCCCGGGACGGTTTTTATCTGCTTATCAGATATTCAGAAGATCACTGTAAACCTTCAGTGCTCCGTCTGTATCATGAGCAAGAACACGTTTTGCAAGAACCTTACCAAGCTGTACACCCTCCTGGTCAAAGCTGTTCAGGTTCCATACAAAGCCCTGGAACATGATCTTGTTCTCAAAGTGTGCAAGAAGCGCACCCAGAGACTTCGGTGTAAGTTCCTCACCGACAATGATACTGGAAGGACGTCCGCCCTTGAAGTTTTTGTTCAGGTTCTCATCTTCTTTTCCGCATGCAAAAGCAACGATCTGTGCTGCAACGTTTGCACAGAGTTTCTGCTGGCTTGTGCTGTTCTCGATATCAACATCAACACCAAGCTGGCTCTTTTTAAAGCCGATGAACTGAAGCGGAACAATATTGGTTCCCTGATGCAGAAGCTGGTAGAAGGAATGCTGTCCGTTGGTTCCTGGCTCACCGAAGATCACCGGTCCGGTCACATAATCCACCGGCTCACCAAAGCGGTTTACGGATTTACCGTTAGACTCCATATCACACTGCTGAAGATGAGCTGGGAAGCGGCTTAATGCCTGGGAGTATGGTAAAACTGCAGTAGAAGGATATCCCTGTACGTTTCTTTCATAAACGCCGATCAGGGCATCCAGCATATCCGGGTTCTCAAGAATGTTCTTATTTGTTGCAAGCTTATCTTCTTCAGCAGCTCCGTCAAGGATGTCTGCGAATACCTCCGGTCCGAATGCAAGGGAAAGGATTGCTCCGCCTACGCCGGAAACAGAAGAGTAACGTCCGCCGATATAGTCGTCCATGAAAATAGCGGTAAGGTACTCATCACTCTTTGCAAGAGGAGAGGTCTCACTGGTTACAGCAAGCATATGTCTGGACGGGTTCAGGCCCGCTTTTGTAAGGGCGTCTTTTACGAATGCCTCGTTTGTCAGAGTTTCAAGTGTTGTACCGGATTTGGATACAACGATGAAAAGAGAGTGAGCAAGATCTACAGATGCAAGAACAGCAGCTGCATCATCCGGGTCAACGTTGCTGATGAATTTTGCTTCCATCTTGAAGGTGTTGTTTGCCTTTGCCCAGTTCTCAAGTGCGATATATAATGCACGCGGTCCCAGGTCACTTCCGCCGATACCGATCTGTACAACAGTAGTAAATTTCTCACCGGCTTCGTTTGTAATCTCGCCTGCATGTACTCTGTTTGCAAAATCTGCGGCCTTCTTCTGCTGTGCCACATAGAATTCACGCTTGTCCACACCGTCAACAACAACAGGCTCGCCAAGCTGTGTACGTGCAAGATGATGAAGTACCATACGTTTCTCGCCTGTGTTGATCACTGCACCGTTGTATAATTCCTGGAATTTCTCAATCAGTTCTGCCTCATCAGCCAGTTTGGAAAGTGCGTCAAGAACGGTCTCGTCCACTTCCTTAGCTGCGTAATTGTAAGCCAGACCTGCTGCCATCGGTACGCTGTACTTCTTTACACGTTCTGCACCCTGCTCGCCGGACATTGCCTCTGCAATGTTCACGTGATCTTTCAGACCGTTAAGTGTGCTGTAAGAAGCAAGAGTGTCAAGATTTTTCCATGTTGCCATAATCATATTCCTCCTTTAATGACTGTGATCCGAGATATCACTATAAATCCGTTGGATATCTTTTTCACAATTGTCTACAGCCAATTATACTGAAAAAAGCTCCGGATTTCAACGGAAGGAACGATTTAATTAGTGAAAATCTTGTTAAATAAGGTAAAAAATATCAGAGATAACAGGATCGTGCCGGAAATGTGAAGAAGTTTCCGCCGGCAGCAGGACAGGAATGGGGAAATATGATATGATAGAAAACAGATCACCCGGAGAAAAAGCCGGGAATATAATAAGTGATGAAGGGAATTGTTTTATGGAGGAAATGAGGAAAAAAGGAAATGTGATCGCACTGCTGCCTATCGGTGTTTTCCTGGTCCTGTATCTGGGGCTGGGGATTTTGTTTGAGTATGTGATGAAGATCCCCATGGGATTTTATAATGTACCGATCGTTGTGGCTTTTCTGGCTGCGATCCTGGTGGCATGTGTTCAGAACAGAACGATCAGCTTTGACAGAAAGCTGGAGCTTATGGCAAAAGGAGTAGGAGATAAAAATATCATCACCATGCTTCTGATCTTTCTGACTGCAGGCTCTTTTGTGGGCGTTGTGGGGCGCAGCAGTGCAGAAAGTGTGGCCTACTGCATGCTTTCTCTGATACCTGCACGTTTTTCCGTTGCGGTACTGTTTGTAGTTGCCTGCTTTGTATCTGTGGCGATGGGAACCTCTGTTGGGACTATCACGCTTCTTACCCCTATTGCGGTAGCAGTTTCCAAAGCCTCCGGTTTTGATATGGCATTTTGTGTGGCGTCGGTGATGGGAGGAGCCATGTTCGGTGACAACCTTTCTTTTATTTCTGATACCACGATCGCGGCCTGCAACGGTCAGGGCTGTCAGATGAAGGATAAATTCCGGGAAAATTTCTGGATCGCATTTCCGGCAGCTGTTGTTACACTGATCCTGATCCTTATCCTGTCTTTTCAGACAGAGATCCAGGGAAGAGTGGTACAGGATTATCATCTTATACAGATCTTTCCGTATGTTCTGGTTCTGATCGGCGGGATCATCGGCATCAATGTATTTGTGGTACTTCTGATCGGAATTGTCTCCGGAGCATTTATCATGCTTCTTGGAGGACATATCGCACCTGTGGAGCTCCTGACTAATATCGGCTCCGGCGTTTCCGGAATGTTCGAGACCTGCATGGTGGCTATCCTTGTAGCAGCCATGTGTGCGCTGATCCGTGAGCATGGAGGCTTTGAAGCACTGCTCTCCGGAATACAGAGAGTTTTTAAAGGGAAAAAGGGCGGACTTCTCGGTATGGGACTTCTGGTTGGAGCCATGGATATCGCAACAGCCAATAATACGGTAGCCATTGTTATGGCCAACCCCATTGCAAAGGAAATGGCGCTGGAATATAAGATCACTTCCAGAAAGACAGCTTCTATCCTGGATACATTTTCCTGTATTTTCCAGGGAGTGATCCCGTATGGAGCCCAGATGCTGGTTGCCATTTCTGCGGCAAAGGAACTGGGATTTGAGCTTTCTGCTTTTCAGATCATGCCGAAACTGTTTTATCCCATGCTTCTGCTTGTAAGTTCTCTGATTGCGATCTTTGGTGTAAAAGGCGGGGATGATAAATGAATCAGGAAGAGATGATCCGGGATGTTCGGAAAAGACTGTTCGAAATGCAGGATACAGGATATCGGGATTTTCATGCAAGGCTGATTCCGACTGTGGAGAAAGAAAAGATCATCGGTATCCGGACACCGATACTCCGGAAATTTGCAAAAGAGTTTGGAAAAACAGAAGAATCTGAATTGTTCCTGAAGGTTTTACCTCATCAGTATTATGAGGAAAATAATCTCCATGGCCTGCTGATCGAGCAGGTCAGAGATTATGATAAATGTCTGGAAGAACTGGAGCGTTTTCTCCCGTTTATTGATAACTGGGCAACCTGTGATCTGCTGGCACTCCATATGATGAAAAAACACCGGGATATATTTATCCGGGAAGTTTTTCGCTGGATAGAATCGGATCAGCCGTATACCATCCGGTTTGGGATCAGTATGCTGATGCGCCATTATCTGGATGAAGAATTTAAAACAGAATATCCTGAAAAAGTAGCAACGATCCGGTCGGAAGAATATTATGTAAATATGATGCGTGCCTGGTATTTTGCCACAGCTCTGGCAAAACAGTATGAGAACGTTCTTCCTTTCCTGGAAAAGCGTCAGATGGATGTCTGGACTCATAACAAGACGATACAGAAGGCCATTGAAAGTTACCGGATTACATCGGAGCAGAAGGAATATTTAAGGACACTGCGGATAAAGAAATGAACGGTAAAGTAAGGGGCAAAATATGAAAGCAATATCGATCTATGCACTTACAAGAAATCAGAATATGGAATGTATCCAGAAACTGGAGCGTCAGCTTTCTGGCAGAGATTTTTTCCTCCGGATTAAAGAGTGGGAACTGGAAAGTATGAAAGCGCTGGTGAAACAGCTGGAACTACATATGGAAGAAGTATATAAACTCCGTTTTTTTTATTCGTTTCAGATTCCGAAGCTTGGAAAGGAGTTTGACCTTCTTCAGATCAAAGATGACCAGATTGTGAATATTGAACTGAAAAGCGGCAGCGTATCGGACGAGGCCATCCGGAGACAGCTGATCCAGAACCGGTATTATCTGTCCGTTTTCGGGAAACCGATCCTGTCGTATACTTATATCAGCAGTGAAGACCGTCTGGTGAGACTGACCAATCACGATCATATTGTGGAGGGAGACTGGAAACAGCTTTGTAATGCATTGGAGAAAGAAACCCCGGACTATGAGGGAGATATTGAAAAGCTGTTTCAGGCAGAACTGTATCTGATCTCTCCACTGACAGAACCGGAACGTTTTCTCAAAAAAGAGTATTTCCTTACCTCTCAGCAGAGAGATATTGAACGACAGATCCTGAAGCGGATTCGTGGAGAAAGAGAAGGATATTTCTGGTTCAGCGGACTTCCCGGAACAGGAAAAACATTGCTGCTTTATGATATTGCGATGAAGCTTTCCGTACGACAGAGGGTTTGTATCATTCACTGCGGAGAGGCTGGAAAAGAATGGAAGCTCCTTCATGAACGTCTGCGGCGGACAGACTTTTTGGCGGATAATCAGTTGAGAAAGACGACAGATCTTGGCTGTTACAGCAGTATTCTGGTGGATGAAGCACATCTTCTGTCCCTGGAAAAATTATCTGTTCTGCTTGCATGGAGTGAGCACAGGCCAGTGATCTTTTCCAGTGACTCCGAAGATGTGATTTCACCGGAAGAGCTGGACCGGAGCATTGTGGAAAGACTGGAGAATCTGCCGGGGCTCCAGAAATTTCATCTGACAAACCGGATCCGTACCAATGCGGAGCTTTCCACTTTTATCCAGAACATGATGCACCTGCCGGAAAAAAGAAGTCCCAGATGGTATCCGAATATTGCAGTGGTGTATGCTGGTAATGGCCGAGAATCGGAAAATCTTATGAATGATTTTGTGAGACAGGGATATCAGCGGCGGACGACAGAGGGATCCGGACAGCTTGATGCCCAGGCAGTGAGAGACGAGGAGAAGATTGTTGTATTACTGGACGAACAATATTATTACGATGAAAAAGGATATCTCAGATTCATGTGTTCTTCGGAAAAAGATTTCAGTGTGCGGAGACTTTTTCATCTTCTGAACCAGGCGAAAGAGAGTCTGGCTCTTGTGGTAAAGGAAAATATGGAAGTATATGAAGTGCTGCTGGAAATTTTGCAGATGCACAGAAACAGATAGAAATAAAAAATTAAGGACAACGGAGAGGATGACAGAGAAAATGGATGTTTTAGAGATTGTTTTACCGGTACTGGTTATGATCATTCTTGGAATGCTGTGTAGAAAGTGGAAACTTTTAGATCAGAATGGTGTCAATAACATGAAAACACTGGTAACAAACATTATGCTTCCTGTGGCAATTTTTCATGCGCTTGCGACTGCAAAATACAGTGGAAAGATTGGAACATTGGTGCTGATCATGTTCATAATGCTTCTGATTTCATTTGGCGTGGGATTCCTGCTGAAGAGATTTATGGAAGAACCCTATAAAAAATATCTTCCTTTTCTGGTCTGTATCTATGAAGGCGGAATGATGGCATATCCTTTATATACAAGCCTTTGTGGCAGCGAAAATCTTTCACAGATTGCGGTGCTGGATATTGCAGGATTGCTTTTTGGCTTTAGTGTGTATATGGGAATGCTGGGACAAACGGAAAACGGAGAAAAGATCAATGCAAAAAGTTTATTTTACAGTGCATTAAAAACTCCTGCTTTTATAGGGACGGTTCTTGGAATCATCGCCGGATTGACGGGGCTGATCAACCGGTTGATGGATAGTTCTTTTGGTCCTGGCTATCTCAGTGCAGAAAGCATTCTGACAACTGCAATTACGCCTATTATCCTTATTGTTGTTGGGTACAGTATGGAACTGGTACCGGAACTTATAGGACCCTGTATCAAAACTATTTTTCTGAGGATTATTTTGCAGGCAGCGATGATAATGGGAGTTCTTATAGCTGTGAAATATCTGGTCGGAAGTTCCAGACTTTTGAATCTGGCAATTATTATATATATGTCGTCTCCAGCAACATTCAGTATGCAGACATTTCTGAAAAAGAAAGAAAGCAGTGCATATGCTTCTACAACAAATTCATTGTATTGTATTGTTTCGATTCTGGTTTATATTGTGTTGGCAGTGGTAGGGTGATTAAACGGAAAGAAGGTATTTAAATGACGACAACCACTTTATGTTATATAGAAAATGATGACAAATATCTGATGCTTCATAGAATTAAAAAACAGAATGACATGAATGGTGGAAAATGGATCGGTGTTGGCGGACATGTAGAAAGTCAGGAAACTCCGGAGGAATGTCTTATGCGCGAGGTGAAGGAGGAAACCGGATTAACACTTACATCTTATAAATTTCGTGGGCTGGTGACATTTGTTAATAATGAATATGAATCTGAGCTTATGTGTGTTTTCACAGCGGACAGATATACAGGAGAACTGATTGAATGTAATGAAGGACAACTTTGCTGGGTTGACAAAACCAAAGTGCCTGAACTGCCTGCATGGGAGGGGGATAAAGTATTTCTTGATCTGCTTCTTTCTGGAGAAGAACGCTTTTTTTCCGTAAAATTACAGTATGAAGGGGACAGACTTGTAGAAAAGAAGATTTATTTGTATTAGATGATAGTTTGCGCATCTGCGTTTTTATGGTAAAATAATAAAAAATTATAGGAAGGATGGTTTGGAATGGATTTTTCAGAAGTAATAAAAAACAGATATTCCTGCAAAAAATTCAGTGACGTGGAAGTGAAAAAAGAAAAGCTGGATAAGATCCTGGAGGCCGGACGTGTCGCTCCAACAGCAAAAAATCTTCAGGAACAGCATATTTATGTAGTACAGTCTGAAAAGGGACTGGAAGCAATTGATAAAGCAACACCATGCCGTTATCAGGCACCTGTTGTTTTGGTGGTAGCATATAATAAGAATAATGTTTTCACATATCCTGGAGGAAAAAGAGATTCCGGGATTGAAGATGCCAGTATTGTAGCAACTCACATGATGCTGGCAGCTTACAATGAGGGGATTGACAGCTGTTGGATCAATTTTTTCAATCCGGATGAACTGGCAAAGGCTCTTGGACTTCCGGAGGAAGAAGAAATTTTGATGTTGCTGGATCTTGGAATTGCGGCAGACGGAACAGGCGCACTTCCAAACCATAACAGCAGAAAAGAATTAACAGAAACAATAAGCTATATGTAGTTAAATATGAAGGGGAAGCTGAAGACAGTCAGCTTCCCCTTTTTAACCAAATAAACTGCGGAGCAGTTATTTGGTTATGAGCAAGTAGCGAAGCGGATTGCGAATATCCGCTTGACCCAAATCAAGTAAGTCCCCTGCTTCAATTGCGAATATCCGCTTGACGTATTCCTGTGTCTTTCTGATAAAAACAAAGGTTTTTATATGGAAAACACTTGTGAAAAATGTCAGATTATAGTAAATTAAAGAATAGAGTTTTAAATATATAAGGACGAGAGGAAAGAGTATGGAAGTATTTGTAACAGTAATGAACGCGATCAATGACATCATCTGGCATCCGGTGATGTGTGTGTTCCTGATGTGCGCGGCGGTCTGGTTTACCGTTCGTTTACGTGGTATTCAGGTCCGCAGATTCAAAGACATGGTAAAATGTCTGACAGAAAAGGGAGATAATAAGAAAGATACCGGTCTTTCAGCGTTTCAGGCATTTGCGACAACCGTAGGAGGACGTGTCGGTACCGGTAATATTGCAGGAACTGCAACCGCTATATTTATGGGTGGACCGGGAGCTCTGTTCTGGATGTGGATAACAGCAATCCTGGGAGCTTCCACCGGTATTGTGGAATGTATTCTTGGTCAGGCGTATAAGACCAGAAATTTAGGAGAGTTAACAGGCGGCCCGGCATTTTATATGTCAAACGGGTTCAAAAATAAGAAGGTTGGAAGAATCCTGGCAGTATTATTCTGTATTGCGGTTTTCATTGGACCTGGTTTTCTGCTTCCTGCAATGCAGACACAGACTGCAGCAACTGCGATCAAAGGAGCATTTGG
This sequence comes from Blautia sp. MCC283, assembly GCF_018785565.1. Classification (NCBI taxonomy): domain Bacteria; kingdom Bacillati; phylum Bacillota; class Clostridia; order Lachnospirales; family Lachnospiraceae; genus Blautia; species Blautia sp. MCC283. The sequence continues at coordinate 222,261 of NZ_WQQB01000025.1, forward strand.
AATTCCGTTTATCGTAGTTGGAATTGGTATGGTCCTTATTGTTGGAGTAGTAACAATGGGCGGTATTAAACGTATCGGTCAGGTTGCAGAAGTCCTTGCACCGATCATGTGCGGAATTTATTTCTTGATTACCATTGCAATTTTTGTTATGAATTATAAAGAAATTCCGGGGATGTTTGGTTCTATTTTTGCCAGTGCATTTGGAAAGGATGCAATATTTGGAGGAATTGTAGGATCTGCTGTGGCATGGGGAATCAAGAGAGGCTTCTTCTCAAATGATGCAGGAAACGGAATGAGCCCGCTGATCTCAGCGACAACCGATACTTCCCACCCGGTAAAACAGGGGCTTGTACAGGGACTTTCTGTATATATTGATACACTTCTGGTGTGCAGCTGTACCGGATTTTGTATTTTACTTGCAGGTACATATAATGTAGCGGCTGACGGAACAGGAGCAGTACTTCTTGTAGAACAGGTACCGGGAATCCAGTATGGTATTTCTTTCATGCAGGAAGCACTCAGGGTATCAATTGGAAAAACAGGGGCCATGTTTCTGGCAGTAATGCTGTTTATCTTTATTTTTACTACAATGTTATCCTACTCCTATCAGCTGGAGTCTACCTGCAAATATCTGTGGGGAGAAAACAAAGTAGTAGTTACCATCGTACGTATTTTGTTCCTGATCTTCTGTCTGTTCGGAATCCTTATTGACGGAGATACGATCTGGTCAATGGGTGATATCGGAGTTGGCTGTATGCTCTGGGTAAATACATTCAGTATCCTTCTTCTGACGCCGCAGGTTATTAAAATTGTCAGAGATTATGAAAAACAGAAAAATGCAGGGCTTGATCCGTTATTTGATCCGGAGACAGTTGGTATCAAAGATGAGGCAAACGTGTGGGGGCCATACGTGGAAAAGAAAAAAGCCAGAGGGGATTATAAGAACCCGGATCTGGGATATATAAAAAAATAAAACAGGCGGCGGAACAACGAATGCTTGAGCTGAAACAGAAAAAGAAAAGAGAAAAGCACAAGGGACGTTAAAATCCCTTGTGCTTTTGCTCAAATAATCATTTATGACTTGATAAATAAACGACCGTTTACTAAAATAGGACTGTAAACGGTCGTTTATTTGTAGTAAGGGAGATGATTATGTATGGGAAGTACAAAGGAAGAGATTATGACTGTGGCCCTTCACTTGTTTGCGAAAAATGGATATGAAGCTGTATCTGTGAGTCAGATTGCAGGGGTTCTTGGAATGACTAAAGGAGCGTTATACAGACATTATGAAAATAAGAGAGACATATTTTTGCACATTGTGAAACGAATGGAACAGCAGGACAGTGAACAAGCCAGGCAGAATGAAGTACCAGAAGAAAGTATTGAGAAAATGCCGGAAGAATATCAGAACGTATCAGTAGAAGATTTTGTAGGATACAGCAAATCAATGTTTGAGTATTGGACAGAGGATGATTTTGCATCATCATTTCGGAAAATGCTTACGCTTGAACAATTTAGAAATGAAGAAATGCAGAAGTTGTATCAGCAATATCTGATATCTGGACCGGCAGAATACGTGAAGGATCTGTTCAAAAATATGAAAATAGAAAATCCAGAGGAGACTGCAGTTAAATTTTATGCAAATATGTTTTTCTATTATAGTGTGTATGATGGAGCATCAGATAAGGTGAAAGTAAAATGTCAGTTTGAGCATATGCTGACCGAAATCACAGAAGAAATTAGAAATAGCAATAATTAAAAAACATAAGAGCCAGACGCTTAGACGCAGAGCCATTAATTTTGATAAATGCAAAGTAATCAAAATTAGTGGCTTTTTATCTAGAATAATTTGAAAGGATATAAAAGAAATGGAAAAAAGTAATATTACGATTCGTTTAGAGAAAAAGGAAGAACATCAGAAAGTAGAAAATCTGGTAAGAGAAAGTTTTTGGAATGTGTATCGTCCAGGATGCCTTGAGCATTATGTATTGCATCAGCTCCGAAATGATCCGGCATTTGTTCCAGAACTGGATTTTGTGATGCTTCTTAATGAAAATGATGAAGATGGTAAGTTGATCGGTCAGAATATGTTTATGAGAACAAGTATTAAAGTGGATGATGGAAGAAATATTCCAATTATGACTATGGGACCGATTTGTATTACTCCAGAACTGAAAAGACAAGGATATGGAAAAGTCTTACTGGATTATTCATTAGACAAGGCTGCGAAATTTGGTTGTGGTGCAGTCTGCTTTGAGGGAAATATTGATTTTTATGGGAAAAGTGGATTCAGACCGGCAAGAGAATTTAACATTCGTTATCATGGACTGTAAGAAGGGCAGGATGCGACTTTCTTTTTATGCAGAGAGCTGATTCCTGGCTATCTGGATGGTATTACGGGAGAGTATGCGACACCAGCGGGATATTTTGTAGACGAAAAGGAAACCGAAGAATTTGATAAGTTGTTTCCTTATAAAGAGAAGAAAAAACTACCGGGGCAGTTATTTTAGTGAAGTGGATTGTGAATATCCACTTCACATGTAAAGGGCAGGAGATTTTACTGGTAAACCATCATCGGATAATGATATTCAATTAATGGTTTATTCGGGACGGAATTAAAGTAAAACATGTACTTGAATTATGCAGATCAATGTGATATAGCAAAACTACCAAATGGTAGTTAAAACAAAACCATTAGGTAATATATAGGGGATGGTTAAAACGAATAATGAGTGATACGAGAAAAAAAGAGATTATCATGGCTACATTGGAACTGGCGGCAAATAAAGGACTTGGTAACGTATCTATGAATATGATTGCAGATAAAGTTGGGATAAAAAAACCATCATTATACAATCATTTTGCATCGAAAGAGGAACTTGTGGAAGTAATGTATCAATTTCTCCGGGAAGAAGCAAAGAAGAATGCCAATGTAGGTGCGATTGATTATACGGTTATTTTTGCCGGAAAGAGTGCATTGGAAATATTAAGGATGATGGTTGGAGGATACTTTCATATGAATCAGCAGGAACATATGCTGAATTTCTATAAGGTTATTTATTCTGAGCGAAGTATCCAGCCGATGGCTGCTAAAATTCTGGCAGAGGAAATAGAAAAAATGATCATTGCAACGAAACAGTTATTCTATGCAATGGAAGTACACAAATTACTTCATTTTCAAAATGCAGATATGAGTGCAGTAAGTTTTGCAATGACAGTTCATGGACTTATGGATTATGAACTGGATCGAAGAAGTGGAGGATGTAAAACAGAGAATCAGGAAAGAAACGATCTTGACGAATATCTGCAATGGTTTTGTAAGGAGAATGCAGTAAAATGAAGAAAAAGAATTTTATAAATTATTGCGGACTGCTTGGAGTTGTTGCATTTATTTCTTATACTGCGGCAGTTGTATTTTCTCCACTTGCTTATCCTGGATATAACTGGATGGCACAGGCAGTAAGCGATCTTTCAGGATCAGATGCACATTTTGTCAACGGTAATCGTTGTATTGTTATCTATCATATCACTAATCTTAATCATTATTTCCGGGATAAAAAACAGAAGCTGTTGTTCCTATGGGGTATTTGCAGGAATAGCACTTGGAATGATGATGGTTGGTGCATTAGGTATGAACATTGTTCCGAAAGAGTATTTTGGAATAGTCGAGAGGTTCAGTGTTTTTGCAGCAACAGGTTTTCAGGCGGTTTTGGGAATGCACCTTTATAGGATGGAATTAAATAATTAAAGGAGACGAGGAAGAGTGAAATCAATCATAACGGATAAATGGATTTTATGTCCAGAGTGTAAAGCGAAAACAAGGACGCAGGTTTTGGAAAACACAGAACTAAAAAATTTTCCTTTGTTTTGTCCGAAATGTAAAAAAAATTTTATTATCAATGTAAAAGATCATATAGTGGAATATAAGAAAGACGCCAGACGCTAAGACGCAGAGCAGAAATAAAAAATTTTTGCCTGTGTCTTTTTTTGTACAATAAGCAGGAAAACCGCTGATAAAAGATTTGTTTATATGAAAATTAGAGACAAAATAAAATAAGCTATCTGTGGAGAAAGCAGGAATATAATTGTGAGTAAATACAAGAAAAACAGAAAACATAAGAAAAGGAAATATTCAGTCTTGAAATACGGGCTATTGACAGTAGTGGCTTCTGTAGCTTTGCTCGGGAGTATTTATTCTTATTTTGGCGGACTGGGAACGGGAAAATGTGCCGATATAAATGAATTTGAAAAATATGCGGTAACAGTTGAAGATATTTCAATTCCAGAACAGGCAAAGATTGTTGCATTAGGTGAAGCAACTCATGGAAATCAGGAATTTCAGCAATTATTTGTGTTGGGTGCGGGAACATCCAGTAAAGTCGATCTGTAAAGAAACAAATATTTTATATGGAACTCAGGATGAAATGATCCCGTATAAGATTGTAAAGAGATTTTCGGAAGAAAATAATTGCCGACTGAATTTTGTGGAAAATGGGCAGCATTGGCTTCATACAGACAGGGAAGTAGCGGCTATGCGGAAGTGGGAACAGACCGTATTGGAAGAAAGCAGGAGTATAATTCCAAATAAATAAAGAATTGCATCAAAATATGATATATCCACTAAAAAATAGAGAGAAATAAAATAATGAACAAAAAAATCAATCATCCGGTATTTCAAATCAACGACAGTACCTGGGGACATCTCATAAAAACGGTAAATCCCGATACTTATACCATCGAGTATGGGCACATTGCAGGTTTTTCATCAAAGGAAGAAGCTGAAAAAAGTTACAGGGAGTATGTGAATTCTTATCAGACGCAGATTTTCAGATTAAAAGGATCCAGAAACATGCCTTCCGTTTGCAGATTCCTTCCAAAAAGAAAAATTATCGTAACCAGATAAAGGCATCTTCGAAAGTTCCAGTCGGTAAAATTTATGAAAATCCGTTTGACGACGATTATCTGCTTGAACTTATGGAATAATCTAGGTATAATAGGAACATTATGGGGTGTTCAGAAACTCCAGGTCAAAAACTCTTATGGCAGCTTGAAAAAAGTTTGTGACCAAATAGATTTTTTGATGAATGATAAGCTCCAAAAGTGCTCACAGTTTTGTACACTTTTGAAGCCTGTTCAAAGACAATAACTGCATACTCATCCTTAAATTATATACCTGTTTTTGTTGAGTATGTACAAAAAATTGAAAGGATAAAGATGAGAAAGTTAGCATTAAGTGATAAAATTTTACTTAAAGTTGATAAGGCCGCCCGCTATATCGGCGGTGAAGTCAACTCTGTCATGAAAGATAAAAATGAGATAGATATCCGTTTTGCAATGTGCTTCCCGGATGTCTGAGAAATGTATTTTATAATATGTATCAAATAACAATATATTGTACTGTTTCATGATATATAGTACAATATTTTGATACTTTTAAGTGATATTTGGTACCAAACAACAGGAAATACTACAATGACAAAACGCTGTTTTTGACCATTTTCGCAGGCAATTTTTAAGACGATTTTGAGTTACTTTTTATTATGAGTTGCCCCCTTCATTGTGATATTGTAATGCTCATCATCGAAAAAATAAGTCGATTTCATAATTTTTAATCTTTTCCGAGAAATATCAAAAATCGGTATGTTTTAATTTTTTTCTGTCCAGAAGCAAAATGCTGTTTAAGGAGAGCCCGCAGGCTCTTTTTTTTGATGAAAAACTGGATGAAGGAAGATAAGATTATGCAAAGTAAAATGTTTGATAATGCAAATGTAGAAAATGTTCTCAAGCCTAGCTGTAATATGTACATAAAAAGAATGATATACAGATCTATTGCATGCCAAATTAAATGAACAGTAACAAAGTGACAATTTATTACGAAACTATATGATACTGTTTATTGTAAGCTCGGCCTGCATATGGTAATATAACTTTATACAGGTACTCGAAATTTCTTTTGCAAATATAATGATGACAGATGTCTGTAATTTGCATTGCCCGTATTGTTTTGCAAATTTCTTTTTCAACAGATAAGTTGCCTAGAAATAGTTTAAGAAAAATTATATGAAAAACGAGGTAATAAATTATGTTTGAATTTATGAAAGTGATTAATGAGGCCCGCTATATGAACAAGGCATTCGAAAAATTATGGGAACAGTTTCCGGATCTTAAAGGAGTTGATCCGAGTCCTTTTAATGGTCCATGGGAAATCAGATGTTTCCAGGAAGCTACAAAACCATACGTTATGGTTAAACATGTGATAGCGAACAATACTATGGTTCGAGCAGAATGGTATGAATACTATAAAAATGAATGGCATTATGCAGGATACTGGACAAGAGAGGATTGTCTGCAGAATTACCGGCGGGCGGAATGGGAACGAAATAAAAACTCTTTTAGAAATAAGCAGGAATTTGAGAGATGGTTGTCAGAACCTGAACACAGACATTTTAAGGTTTCAGATGAGGACGCTGCCAGGGTAATCAGAGATGAATTTTTTGACAATTATCAATCCCTGCATCTGAAAAAATAGGAGTCATTGACAACAATGAATTTACAAAATATCAGCCGGTATATGAGCTTGATCTTGCGCCACAAACCAGAAGTTATTGGTATCTCATTAGATAAGCATGGCTGGGCAGTGGTAGACGACTTAATTAACGGTATAGCTAAAAATAATGAAGGATTTAATATGGCAATATTGAAAGAAATTGTGGAAACGGATAATAAACAGCGCTATTCTTTCAACGATGATAAAACTCTGATCAGGGCCAATCAGGGACATTCTATTCCTGTAGATGTAGAATTAGAAGAGAAAGAACCTCCAAAGTTTCTTTATCATGGAACTGGAGAAAAATATGTTTCATCCATTCTTGAACAGGGACTTATTCCAAAATCGAGATTGTATGTCCATCTTTCCAAAGATATCGAAACTGCCCAAAATGTAGGTAGACGGCATGGAAAAGAGGTTGTCTATAAAATTGAAGCACATGAAATGTATCAGGATGGGTATAAATGAGACTGTGAGAAAAAGTCTGTAAATAAGATTCTTCTATGATATGCAAGGGTGGCAAGCCTGAAAATCAGGCTTCTC
>NZ_WQQB01000026.1:0-520 GCF_018785565.1 Blautia sp. MCC283
TAAGGATATTTGATTAACTTAATCAAATCTCATGTATGCAGTTTTCAAGGTACAATGCTGACTGATGTTTTATCAGCCATCAGAACTCACAAACACATTTGTAAACTCTGATCACTGGTAAAAACCAGCTATTATAACAGTCCTTCCCGACTGATTTAGGGTTAGCACCGGACTTATCGAAAATCTTCTGGTTCCACTCTGTTTCCGACAGAGCTCACTTTCCAGTGCCCGTTCTATTTTTATCAGGCAGCTTCGCCTGTTTCTTTCTTTTTGATCTGGCAGCCACCTGCTCTCCCACACCGTCTCCAGTGCAGTACCATCGGCCGCTTAGGTCTTAACCGTCGTGTTCGGGATGGGAACGGGTGTGTCCCCTAAGCGCATCGCTACCAGAAATATCGTTATTCAGTTGCCTTGATAACTCAACAGTAAAACACATTTCTTTTCTCTACTTTTTTCCGTTTTAGTTGGATTGATTCAGCCGTTTGCACAGCCTACTGTATCCAATTTCCTTAGAAAGGAG
>NZ_WQQB01000001.1:0-153071 GCF_018785565.1 Blautia sp. MCC283
ATAACACAACCGTGGGACACACGGGGATAGCTCGCTTATGCTTAGCACAGTAGTGCTATCGAACGAGAACCAAACTTGCCGAGGTTGGGAAGCCCCCACCTCTATAGGTGGGGGAGGATGCCACTGTATCGGATCATGGACTTCTTGTGGGAGAAAATGTTCCTCCGATCCTGGGTGAGTATGGCGGCCTGAATCTGGGCGTGATGGAAGAACTTGGATACACCGTGAGAAAGAAGGATGAAAACGGAGATCCGGTAGATGAGATCGACTGGGAAAAGACCAGAGCGGTTCAGATACGAAGCAATTATATTTATATCAACCTGAAGGGAAGAGATAAATACGGAATTGTAGAGGCGAAGGACAAGTATGATCTGGAGGAACAGATCATTTCGGATCTCTATTCTTACAGGGATAAGGCAACCGGAAAGCGTGTGGTGGGAATTGCCATGCGAAATAAGGACAGCGTTGTTCTGGGACTTGGGGGAGCAGAATGCGGGGATATTATCTTTACGATCAATGAAGGCTTTAACAGGCTTCATGGAGATGGGTTATCCACGGCGGAAGGATATGCACAGACATCGGTTACCCCTGTTTTCCTGGCTGCAGGGGAGGATATTAAAGAGGGAAAGATCACAGACAGGGTGATCCGGCAGGTGGATGTGGCGCCTACCATCGCGGAGATCCTCGATGTGAGAAAGCCTGAGCAGTGTGAGGGGGCCCCGGTTTATCAGATACTGAAGAAATAAAAGATCCTGAAAAATTTTCCTTCCTGGCTCTTGACAAAAGACAAAATTGGTAAGATAGTAAACTTCAGACAAATATCAGAGAAAAAGGATGGAAACAGATCATGATACCAAAGGACCCGGTAATGCTTTTAAGTTATGTAAATACACAGCTGAGGGATTTTTATAAATCTCTGGATGATTTCTGCGAGGACAGAGGCCTTGTGCGAAAAGAGCTGGAGGATAAGCTCGATATGATTGATTATGCTTATGATCCGGCAGTGAACCAGTTTGTATAAAAAATCAGGAACAGGAAAACGATGTTATAAAGATAGCCGCAGTGTAGAGATATTGATCTGATATCGATTCTACGATGCGGCTATCTTTGATTTTATTTAACAGTTACTTTAACAGTTGCTTTCTTTTTGCCGGAGAGAATGGTAATGGTGGCCGTGCCTTTTTTTCGTGCAGTGATCATTCCCTGAGAATTCACAGATGCAATTTTTGAGTTGGAAGATTTATAAGTTATTTTTTCAACTGTGGTCAGTGGAGTGCGGGATATTTTTAATTTGTAGGTCTTTTTCAGTTTCAGAGAAAGACGGGATGGGGAAACAGTAAGTTTCTGAGTTGCGACTGTTTTTTGCTGGACTTTTATTTTGGCAGTAGCCTTTTTGCCGCTGGCAAGCGTGACGGTGATTTTTGTGCTGCCTGGACGGATTCCTTTGATCTTTCCGTGGGAATCAATGGTGGCAATTTTTTTGTTCGCAGAGCTGTAAGATTTTACTTTGTCACCTTTGGCTAGTCCGGTTACTTTGAATGCAGTAGTAGTCTGATCTGTTTGCAGAAGAATCGAGGTCATGTTGAGTTTAATGGTTGCTTTGAGCTGTGCTATAGCAGCTTTTTCTGTTTTTCCACAGTATGCACAGGTACGCTGTTTCTGGCCTGGCTGAAAAACTGTGGCGGATTTTACAGTTTTCCAGGAACTCCATTTATGAGATTTCTCCAGGATCTGAAAACTGATCTTGCGGGAGCCTGTATAGGAACCCATGCCTGTAACCGTAACGGAGGCAGTTCCTGGTTTGATGTTATTGGAGTATGTCAGTTTGTAATCTTTATCCAATGACAGAAGTGTGTCGCCATTTTTTACAGTTACTTCAGGAGTCTGTTCCCTGCCATCGCAATAAACATCATCAACTGTGACAGTAAGTGTAGCTACAGAGATTTCAGGTGATGTGACAGTTACTGTGCAGGTGGCCAGAAAACCGCCGTCAAAAGTTTTGACTGTGATAATGGCTGTACCAGCGGAAACTGCTTTGACAGTACCGATATCGTCAACCGTGGCAACAGCTTCATTGTCGGATGCCCAGAGAACATCTTTGATCGTGGCATTTTCCGGTGATACGGATGGAATCAGGGAAAAAGTTTCTCCGGTCATCAGAGATTTTTCAGGCTGATCCAACCGGATGTTTTCTACGTAAATACGTTCCGGAGCTGTTTCCCTGGTGTCGGAAGAAGCTACTGTTTTTTCTCCGGATTCATCTACAGGAGAGTAGATTCCTGTATCAAGGTTCTGGCTTTCTGGAATGTAGGTATTGTAGTTTTTTCCGGAAGTCAGAGGAATATCATTGTAAACAATCTTTCTGGTGAGAGTATCTCCGTCGTACTCTTCTACTTCGTAGGTCATGGAGCCGGTATCGTTTCCTGTCAGTTTCAGATAATAATCATCTCCGCAGAAGGAAACATATTTGGAGTCGCCATCTACATACATAAATATGTCGTTGTAAGAGGTATCTACAATGTTGTTTACAATGGAACCGCATAAATTATGGCTGCCGTCGTATACGTATACATCTACCGGGCAGTGGATCTTTGCATTGGTGTTTCTTCTGGAAGAACTGGAGGATTCGACTGCTTTGGTGTACATAGTATAAACACAATTGGAAAAAGATCCAAACTTTGTACGGCTCATAAGGTCTGTTACGGTTTTGGTAAAGAGAATTTCAGCTACTTCATCAACGTGTTTGCCCCAGGTTTCATCATAGACATTTTTTACTGAAGCCTCGGCCACAGATTTTACCTGTTTTGCAAAAGCTTCCATATCTGCACTGGCTATACCGATGATTCCTGAACAGTTATCCTGACTGATAGTGTAATTCAATGTTCCGAAGGCCCCGAAGCTGATGTCACCCCAGCCATAGTTTGATACGGAATAGGTGAAGTTGATCGTACGGGCTCCTTTTTTGGTAGCAGCGGATATGGAGAAGGAGGCAGTTAAAGTTTGGCCAGTTATTGTGGCCTTTTTACTGATTCCCATTTTGTCAAAAAGTTTTTCCAGAATTTTTTGACTGACAGGATTATTCCGATCTCCAGTGTAGGAGAAGGAAGAGGAATTGATGGCCACAGCCATATATCCGGATAAGAAATCATACAGTTCATTTTGCTGCTTAGTAGTAAAATATTCGCCCAGTTTCGGATCTCTGGTGAGAATATTTTTGTTTTTAAGCATTTGCTGGGCTTTGGTCATGTTCTGGACGCGTTCTGTCTTTTCTTTACGTTTTTCTGCTTGTTGACGGGTGTAATCCTGGTTATAAATATACAGTGTGCTGTTTGTGGAATGCACATATGAGTCAGAGTCCCCATAACATATGGAGAATTCAGCAGTTAATTTTGTGGTGGATTTTTCTGGAACAAAATTGGATGTAATGCTGAATTCAGGCGTTAAGATAGTTTTGGTTTCGGGTGCTTTGATTCTTAAAGGAGTTGGATATTCTATGAATGAAGTAAATCCTGTTTCTTTAAAATGAGCTTTTAATGGGGAATTGGTATTCATTTTTATTCCCTTAACAGAGACTGTATAATCAGCAAGCAGCTTTTTTAGTTCAGCCTCAGAATAAGCAGAATTTTGGCTGAATTTGCATGCGATTTTTAATGTACCTGATTGGGAAGAATGGTTGTATTGGCCATTTTCATACGTAAAGGTGTTTGCACTTGGTATAAAGTTTACGATTATATAAGGAGTGACAAGGTTTGCTGCTTCTTCCATATGAGTAACTCTGCTGTTTTTGTAGGTGAAAACAACGATTTTGTCCTTGCTGTTAACAAGGATTGAGGTTGCCTGGGTAAGATTGAAATCAGAAGCAACAGTATAATTTTTTCCTTCTATATTAATTGTGCCTTTTTCTGCATTTACACCGTCAAGATGTCCACTGATATAAGTGGTTCCTTCCTGGATAATTTCATGAAATGGAATGTTGTTGGCATTTGCGTAGGTTTCGGCCGCAGAGCAGGAATAACCTTTGATCACAAGATTTTTCCAGCCCTGGAAAGCTGTATCTGCAATGGAAGTTACGGAACTAGGGATGAAGGTTTCTTCCAGAGCCTTGCAGTTGTAAAATGCGTAGTTTCCGATGGAGGTCACAGAATCCGGAATGGATACAGAAGCCATATGAGTGTTGGAAGTACTTTCTACCCTTGCCAGATTATCGGGAATATTTTCCATACCAGGTTCCAGAATCAGTTCGCTCAGAGCACTGGCACCGCCAAGAGGTCCGTATTTACTGTCATAAGTACTGGAGCCACCGGTTTCACAGGAAGTAAGATTAGCCGGAATGGTGAGACTGTTAACCTGTGTATTTGCAATGAAAGAGTATCCCAGTTTTTTCAGTTTGGAAGGAAGGGTGATAGATTTCAGTGAAGAACAGTTACAAAAAGCAAGTCGTTCAATGGTGGTAATAGCATCGTCAAGCTCTATACTAACCAGAGAAGAACATCCGGAAAAAGAGGAATCACCCAGGTATCTTACGTTTTTGGAAAAAGAGATATTTTTCAGAGCAGTACAGTTGCTGAACGCACTGGACTGAATATCGACATAAGCACCACCCTTATTGTTGTCCGTAAAAGAAATGGAAGAGAGGGAAGTACAGTTTGAAAACGCGAGGTTTCCGATTGTATTAACCGTTTTTGGAAAAGTAATCTCTTCAAGGGAAATACAGTTTTGAAAAGCTTCATAATTGATTTGTTCAAGATTTTCTGACCAGCGAATGGAAATCAGTTTTTTGCAGCCGGAAAAAGCATTGTCAGAAATGACAGTGACAGAATCCGGAAAGGAAATATTTGTTAATTTTGCATTGTTTTTAAATGCATATTGACCTATGGTGGTGACAGAGTCAGGTATAGAGATGGAGGTCAAATGTGTGCCGGAAGTACTTTCCACTCTTGCCAGATTATCGGGAATATATTCCATGCCGGGTTCCAGAATAAGTTCTTTTAGAGTGTTAGCACCGCCAAGAGGTCCGTATTGACTCTCGTAAGTACTGGAGCCGCCTGTTGTACAGGTAGTAAGCCCTGCCGGAATGGTGAGACTGGTGATCTGTGTATTTGCAATAAAAGAGTATCCCAGTTTTTTCAGTTTGGAAGGAAGGGTGATAGATTTCAGTGAGGAACAGTTGCAAAAAGCAAAGCGTTCAATGGTGGTAATAGCGTCGTCAAGCTCGACATTAGTCAGAGAGGAGCATCCGGAAAAAGAAGAATCACCCAGATATCGTACATTTTTAGAAAAAGAAATATTTTCCAGAGCAGTACAGTTGCTGAACGCACTGGACTGAATATCGACATAGGCACCACCTTTATTGTTGTCCGTAAAAGAAATGGAAGAGAGGGAAGTACAGTCTGAAAATGCGGAAGGCCCAATGGTATTGATTGTTTTTGGAAAGGTGATCGCTTCAAGGGAAACACAATTTTCAAAAGCTTCATAATTAATTTGTTCAAGACTTTCGGACCAATGAATGGAGATCAGTTTTTTGCAACCATAAAAAGCACCGTCGGAAATGACCGTGACAGAATCGGGAATGGAAATGTTTACTAACTTTACACAGTTTTTAAATGCATATTTACCGATGGAAGTGACAGAATCCGGGATAGATACGGAAGTCAGATGCGTATTGGAAACACTTTTTACCAGAGCCAGGTTGTCGGGAATACATTCCATTCCGGGCTCCAGAATTAGCTCTTTCAAAGTATTGGCATCGCCAAGAGGACCAAACATAGTGTCCGAACTGGAACCACCTGTCGCACAGTAAGTAAGTCCTGCCGGAATGGTAAGACTGGAGATCTGTGTATTTGCAATAAAAGAGTAGCCCAGTTTTTTTAATCTGGAAGGAAGCTTCACAGATTTCAGTTCATCACATCCATAGAATACAAAATTACCGATTTCCGTAACTGTGTTGGAAATGACTACACTGGTAATTACAGGGTTGTAGGCAAAGGCACTGTCAGAGATTTTTGTGACAGTATAGTTATCAATTTTGGAAGGTATCGTTACTTCTGAATCACCACCTGTATATTTTGTGATCGTGGCGTAAAGTCCGGAAGTAGTATACTGGAATCCATCATCAGTTACATTGCTGCCGGCTGAAAGTACACTTCCGTCATCAAAGTCATTATCGGTAACCGGTTCTGATACAACATCAGAATCGGGTTCCATCGGCAGACTATCTAAAAAATTATCAGAAAATTCCGGCGAGATTTCATCAGCAGGATATTCCGTATCTGCTTCAGGAATGTCTGTATTTGCAAGGTCAGGTTCTGCATCAGATACAGAAGAATCCTGTTCTTCATCAGAACTTATAAAGTCAGAAATATCTTCGGTGTTTTCTTCTGTGAGGAGATGGGATTCCTCGGTGATTCCGGTGGAGTCTTCTCCAAAATCCAGATCTTCAGCCAGAACAGCCGACGCAGGCTGCAGACACATCAGTGCCGCAAGTGTACAGGCAAGGAACTTCTTTTTCATAGTGTTGGTCCTCCTTATGATAATTTTTTGTGATCAGGGCATCAGCGCAATATACTGTTTCAGCAGATTCAGAGTTTCTTCTTTTGTGTAGACAAGAGGGCTTCCCGGCAGATTTTTAATAAATTCGCTGAAAATCTTGCACAGGGAATGTTCCTGAATATGGATATTGCAGCAATATGCTCCAAAAACAAAAGCGTTGGTTGTATAAATATGAATTCCGGTGGATGTGACATATATGGTTAAGTAGTCTGGCAACTGCAGGTGAGTGGGGCGAAGAATCAGTCCGGAAATAGTTTCATCGGAAATTTCTTTATACAGGGTTTTTAGCATTTGACGGATATCATCAGGATCCAGTGGTGGAACATACTGAGGTGGCATATCCTGCAGAACGCAGGTTTGTGTAAGATCAGACAGACCTTTTTCTGTAAAAACAGTAAGGTAAGTGATCTGATCCTGACGTAGTACGGAAAAATGCTGTTCCACAAGCTCGTACATAGGATGATAGGGCATATCGTTGCTGTTCAGATATTTTTTGATGATTGCAGGTGTTATATAGCGTCCGGGACAGGGCTGTGACATAAAAACCTGCATGGTATCCGGTGAAGTGCCGGCAATGTATTCCTGAAGGACTTCCATAATATTAGAACTGCACTGGATGAGGAGATCGCAGTTTTGCAGTTTCGTTTGAAAAAAATTGCGATAATAAGAAATTAATTCTGTGTTGTCACTGATCCTGGCAGTACTCAGATCTTCAGAAATCTGAAGCAGGCAGGATGGGGTAATGATATAGTAGATCAGAGGAGAAGCTGTAACTGCGTGCTGGTTTTCTGTAAAGTAATAAGGTTTATAACTGCCCCGGGAAGCAAGACACAGAGGAATTATGGAACCGAGCTTCTTTAGATTTCTGCGAGCCGGATTTGGAGACAGAGTGCTGACACGGTGCAGATAAAGAAGTTCACTGACTGAAAAATGATTCTCATTCAACCATAATTCCATAAATTCCATAGTAAGATCAAGTTTCTCTGGAAGGAACATCTGGATTTCTACATCTGTGTGATGAGATACTTCGTAGATTAATACTGAACGGATAATACTGCGAACAGCGTATTCTCCGTTGATCAGAGAATCGGTCAGAGGAAGCGAGTTTACTTTTGGGGGCGGAAACATGGAGAAATCAACAGATGCCAAAGTATTCAGAAAATCACAGACAGCCTGACGATTTTCATAGGCATCCTCACCCTGTAGACTGATGTCATGCAGGCGGAAAAATTCCTGACGTTCTTCTGTGCACAGACCAAAATAACGGGCCAGTATCTGCATGGCTTTATAAGAAAGAATCCGTTCATCTTTCAGGGCTTTGTGGATTGATGTCCTTTCAATTCCTGCATTGCGTGAAATTGAAGCAATGGATTCTCCACTTTGATCGATAAGTTTTCTGAGGTAGTTGCTGAATTTTGACATAAGGATCCTCCTGTTTATCGAGTTGTTAATCGTATTATAAAGCTGGAAAAAAGGATTTTCAATTTGTGACGGAAACTGTGACAGATGAATCTTATATTTGAGCACAAATATGAAAGTTTAACCAAATCAAGTAAGTCCCCTGCGGGGTTGCGAAAAGCAATAAGCAGTGGGTGGGGACTTGCTTGTATCAGGAAGAGTGCAAGAGCCTCCTGATAAACTGCGGAGCAGTTATTTGGTGTAGAGCTACGTAGCGAAGCGGATTGCGAATATCCGCTTGACAATTATTCTTTTTAAATAGATTAGCCAGACAAAACAATTATAAGATTTTGTTTCCGGTTAAAAATGCTTGTAAATCTAAAAAAAGTGTAAAATTCACAAAAAACAGTTGCATTTTTTGTGCAGATGTATATTATGTATAGTTAGCCGACTAATTAAAATATATGGCGAATATATTTATGAACAGGCAGCAGAACGGAGTCAGAACAGCTGTTTTGTTTATGAAAGGGGTGACAGTGTGTTTTGTGAGAAGGAAGATGGGAAAGAAAAGCAGAGCAGCTTTTTAACTTTATTTATGAAGGTAGACCGACATTTTATGACGAAATGTTTTGGACAGATGCAGGAGCTTGGCATTTATCCGGGACAGATCCCGGTCCTGGGACTTGTTGCCAAGAAGGATGGCTTAAGTCAGAGGGAGCTTGCGAAGATCCTGAATATCAAGCCGCCCACGGTAAATGTTTCCGTACAGAGACTGGAGAAGGCAGGCTTTCTTTATAAAAAGCCGGATGAAAAAGACCAGCGTGTGACCAGGATCTACCTGACAGAAAAAGGAAAAGAGACCAAGGCAAAGGCACTGGAGCGGATCCATAAAAATGAAGCAGTGATGCTGGAAGGCTTCAGTGAGGCAGAACAGTGCCTGCTTCGGAGATTTCTGGAGCAGATCCTTGCAAATATTGAAAAGATCCAGCCGGAGGAATTTACAGGAAAGACTCCGATGGAGGAAATAACAGAAAAGGAGGAACAGAAACGTGATTAAACTGATGAAATATCTGAAACGTTCAGCGGGCTATATCGTGCTCATCATTGCGCTTCTTTTTCTTCAGGCATACTGTGATCTGTCGCTGCCGGATTATACATCCAAGATCATTAATGTAGGAATCCAGCAGAACGGTATTGAGGACAGTGTCCCTGAGAAGATCAGAAAAACATCCATGGACAACCTGAAATTGTTTATGGATGAAGCCGATGTGAAAACCGTTGATAAATTTTATGAGGAAGATGGAGACAATCTGGTATTAAAAGATAAGGTTTCCGAAGAAGACAGAGATAAGCTGAATGATATTTTCGGCAAACCGATGGTGATCGTTTCCACTCTGACCTCGGATAGTAAGGAAACCAAAGCAGCTCTTGCAAAAATGGACATTCCGGAAGGAACGGACCCCATGGAAGCACTTTCCCAGATGCCGCCAGAGGCACTTGCTGCAATGAAGGAACAGGTCAGTGAAAAGATCGACAAGATGCAGGATTCCATTATCACACAGGCAGGTGTTTCTTATGTCCGTGCAGAGTATGAAGCAATGGGTGAGGATGTGGATGCCATTCAGATGGATTATATGAAATCCACCGGCCTGCGGATGATCCTGATGGCGCTGATCACTATGATGGCAGCGGTCTGTGTGGTATTTCTTTCCTCCAGGGTTGCTGCTTCTCTTGGACATGATCTGAGAAACAGTGTTTACAATAAAGTAATCGGATTTTCCAGCAGAGAATACCATAAATTTTCAACCGCTTCCCTGATCACAAGATGTACCAATGATATCCAGCAGGTGCAGCAGGTAATGGCCATGCTGTTTCGAATCGTTCTGTACGCGCCGATCCTTGGTGTTGGCGGTGTGCTCCGTGTGCTGAATACGGATGCATCCATGACATGGATCCTTGGCGTAGCAGTGGCACTGATCCTGCTTGTGATCTTTGTGCTGTTCCAGGTGGCAATGCCCAAATTTACGATCCTGCAGACTCTGATCGACAAGCTGAATCTGGTTACCAGAGAGATCCTTACCGGTATCCCGGTAATCCGTGCGTTCAGTCGTGAGAAACATGAGGAAGAGCGTTTTGAGGAGGCCAATGCCACACTTACCAGAACAAACCTGTTTGTAAACAGATGTATGACTTTTATGATGCCGACCATGATGCTGATCATGAACGGAGTGTCGGTTCTTATCATCTACAGTGGCGCACATGCAGTTGACAACGGAACCATGCAGGTTGGAAATGTTATGGCGTTTATCCAGTATGCAATGCAGATCATTATGTCATTTTTGATGATCACCGCCATGTCCATTATGCTTCCAAGAGCCAATGTTGCAGCACTTCGTATTGATGAGGTCCTGAAAACAGAGGTCAGTGTCCATGATCCGGAGAATCCGGTGAAACCAGAGGCACAGACAAAAGGAACCGTAGAATTCGATCATGTAAGCTTTGCTTATCCGGAAGCCGGAGAGAATGTCCTGACTGACATTTCCTTTAAGGCAGAAAAAGGTGAGACCGTTGCCGTAATCGGAAGTACCGGAAGCGGAAAGAGTACTCTGGTAAATCTGATCCCGAGATTTTATGATGCAACAGAAGGTGCTGTTAAGATTGACGGTGTGGATGTCCGTGAAATGACGCAGAAGGATGTACGTGAGAGACTGGGATATGTTCCGCAGAAGGGAATCCTGTTCTCAGGAACCATCGATTCCAACATCCGTTATGGAAAAACGGATATTTCAGAGGAAGAAGTAAAGGAAGCTGCCCAGGTAGCACAGGCAGAAGAATTTATCGTTACAAAGCCGGAGGGCTATGAGTCACCGATCGCCCAGGGCGGAAGCAATGTTTCCGGTGGTCAGAAGCAGAGACTTTCCATTGCGAGAGCCATTGCCAAGAAACCGGAGATCTTTATCTTTGATGACAGCTTCTCAGCACTGGATTTCAAGACAGACAGTACATTACGTAAAGCACTGAAGGAGCATACAAAAGATACAACAACGATCATCGTTGCACAGCGTATCAGTACCATTCTCAATGCAGATAAGATCATTGTACTGGATGATGGCCGTATGGCAGGAATCGGAACACATAAAGAGCTTATGAAGAACTGTGAGGTATATCGTCAGATTGCCATGAGTCAGCTTTCAGAGGAGGAATTGGCATGAGTGAGCAGAGAAGACGAAAAGGGCCTATGGGAGGCCGTGGAATGCAGCCCACCGAAAAGGCCAAGGACTTTAAAGGGGCAATGGCCAAACTGTTCCGTTATATGGGACGCTACAAATTCCGTTTTATGCTGATGTTCGTATTTGCGGTAGCAGGTACGGTATTTAATATCGTAGGTCCGAAGATCCTTGGAAAAGCAACCACAGAGCTTTATAAAGGACTGGTTGCCAAGGTTAACGGAACCGGCGGAATTGATTTTGAGAAGATCGGAATGATCCTTCTGTGGACACTTGGATTATATCTGGCAAGTGCACTGTTTTCTTTTATACAGGGATTTGTAATGACCGGTATCTCCAACGATGTCACATATAATCTGAGAAAAGATATTTCAAAGAAGATCAACCGTCTTCCTATGAATTATTTTGAGAGCCGTACCAACGGTGAGATCCTTTCCAGAGTGACCAATGATGTGGATACGCTGCAGATGAGCCTGAACCAGAGTATGACACAGCTGATCACATCTGTGACAACACTGATCGGTGTCTTTATCATGATGCTGTCTATCAATGTATGGATGACACTGGCAGCACTTTTGATCCTGCCGGTTTCCATGCTTATCATCAACAAGGTAATGAAGCATTCCCAGAAATACTTCCAGGCACAGCAGGATTATCTGGGAAGAGTTAACGGCCAGATTGAGGAAAACTTCGGCGGACATGATGTTGTACGTGTATTTAACAAAGAGCAGGATGTTCTCACCGAGTTTGAACGTGATAACGGAAAGCTGTATGAGTCTGCATGGAAATCTCAGTTCTTTTCCGGAATGATGATGCCGATCATGCAGTTTGTAGGAAACCTTGGCTATGTGATGGTGGCACTTCTTGGAGGCGTTTTTGCCATCAGGGGAACCATTGAGGTTGGAGATATTCAGTCCTTTTTCCAGTACATCCGTAACTTTACACAGCCGATCCAGCAGATCGCACAGGTTACAAACCTTCTGCAGTCTTCCGCGGCAGCCTCCGAGCGTGTATTTGAATTCCTGGAGGAGCCGGAGGAAGAACTTCAGCCGGAGAATCCGGATTCTATTGAGGGACTGGAAGGAAATGTACAGTTTGAGCATGTAAAATTCGGCTACAACCCGGATAAGATCATTGTAAATGATTTTTCCGCGGATGTGCATGACGGTCAGAAGATCGCTATCGTAGGACCGACCGGTGCCGGAAAGACAACCATGGTCAAACTTCTGATGCGTTTCTATGATGTAAACGGCGGAAGTATCAAGGTTGACGGTCATGATGTCCGTAATTTCAACCGCAGTAATCTCCGGGAGATGTTTGGAATGGTACTGCAGGATACCTGGCTGTTCTCCGGAACCATTATGGAAAATATCCGGTACGGAAGACTGGATGCAACCGATGAAGAGGTGATCGCAGCTGCAAAAGCGGCTCATATCCACAACTTTATCATGCAGCAGCCTGGCGGCTATCAGATGGTTCTGGATGAGGAGACCAGCAACGTTTCCCAGGGCCAGAAGCAGCTGCTCACCATTGCAAGAGCCATTCTTGCAGATAACAAGATCCTGATCCTGGATGAGGCAACTTCTTCCGTAGATACCAGAACCGAGATGCAGATCCAGAAAGCCATGGATAATCTGATGAAGGGCAGAACAAGTTTTGTCATTGCCCACAGACTTTCCACCATCAAAGATGCAGATCTGATCCTGGTCATGAAGGACGGAGACATCATCGAGCAGGGCAATCATGAAGAGCTGCTGGCAAGAAAAGGATTTTATGCAGATCTTTACAATAGTCAGTTCGAGAAAAAAGAGGCACAGGCATAAAGCCGGTATAAAAGAGCGAAGCGGATTCCGAATGTCCGCTTCGCTTTTTTACTCTATACATCTGTTTCCCTTTCAGGTATAATTCTGTAATAAGGACTCCGGAGCATGTTTTCAGAAAGACGCCTGGGGTATCCATAAAAAATGAAAGAAACGGGAGGATTTTACCATGATCATAACAACAACACCATCGGTAGAGGGAAGAGCAATCCGTGAATATAAAGGAATCGCATTCGGGGAAGTGATCACAGGAGTGAATGTTATCAAGGACCTTGGCGCAGGTCTTCGGAATTTTTTCGGCGGAAGAAGTGCCGGATATGAGGAAGAGCTTCAGAAAGCCAGAGAAGAGGCACTGAAAGAGCTGGAGCAGCGCGCGGCAGCAATGGGAGCCAACGCAGTGATCGGTGTGGATATCGATTATGAGGTGCTTGGCGCAGACAATGGCATGCTGATGGTTACAGCAAGCGGAACAGCGGTAGTGGTGGATTAAGGCGTATGGCAGCAGTAAAAAACGGACGGGAATATCTTACACATGTGACAGAAACTCTGCGTCACCGGATCACTCAGCTGAATGATTCCATAGAAGCAGGTCAGAAAGAAATCGAAGGGATGCACGAGTACTACTGGGAAAACTACACAGAGATGGATCAGTACGGCTATGAGAACTTTGATAACCAGCAGGCACTTCTCCATGAGATCAATGCAAGCAATGAGAAGATCGAGCTGCGCCGCAGGTTCCGGAAAATGATGGATTCTCCATTTTTTGGAAGAGTAGATTTCTGTTATGAGGGCGACGATGAGCCTGAGATCTTTTATATCGGAATTGCAAACCTTGCGGAGGAAAACGGTGGCCTTCCACTGATCTATGACTGGAGAGCACCGGTGTCCGGACTGTTCTATGATTTTGACAAAGGGCCGGCATCCTATCAGGCACCTCTGGGGGAAATCCATGGAGACATTGCTGCCAAGTGGCAGTATAAGATCCGTGGTGGAAAAATGATCTATGAGTTTGAAAGTGATGTGAAGATCGATGATGAGATCCTGAAGGCAGAGCTTGGAAGTAACGGAGATGTACAGCTGAAAAACATTATCCGCACCATTCAGAAAGAGCAGAATGCCATTATCCGAAACACTTCGGACCGGATCATGGTGATCCAGGGAGCTGCAGGAAGCGGCAAGACATCCATCGCCCTGCACAGGATCGCCTATCTTCTCTATCATGACAGGAAAAATCTGAAATCTTCTTCTGTGCTGGTGCTTTCACCCAACGGAGTGTTCTCGGATTATATTTCCCATATTCTGCCGGAGCTTGGAGAAGAGAATATCCGGGAGATGAGCTTTGATCTTTTTGCCTATAAGAGACTGAAAAATACAGTGTCAGACTGCGAAGACCGCTACGATCTGATCGAGCGACAGATCGCAGGATCGTGCGATGAGAAACTTCTGAAGGAAAAACAGTCCCGGGATTTTCTGGACCGCATGGAAGGGTATCTGGTAGAACTGGAAGACAGCCTTATGAATTTCCGGGATGTGGAACATCGTGGTGTAGTCAAAAAAGAACAGGAGATCATCGAGCTCTTTTACTTTAAATTTATGGATATCCCGCTGCTTTCCAGAATGGATGCAGTGGCGGAGTATTTCATTGATGAGGTGGAAACGCTGAAGGGATTTGACCTTCCGGAGGAAGAGCGGGAGGCAGTGAAGAGCCGTTTTTACCGGATGTATGAGACAAGAGATCTTTATGTGTTATACAATCGTTTCCTGAGGCAGGAGGGATTTCCGGCGCTTCCACAGGTACAGTACGAAAAAAGAAAGCTTCGTTATGAGGATGTGTATCCGGTTCTGTATCTGAAATACCGGTTGGAAACCCAGCAGGAGGACAGTGGTGTCCGTCACCTGATCGTAGATGAGATGCAGGATTATTCCAGGATCCAGTATCTGATCATCCAGAAGCTTTTTAAATGTAAGATGACGATCCTTGGAGACCGGGAGCAGACCATGGACGGGGATCAGCAGGATGTACTCACATTCCTTCCGAAGATCTTTGGAAAAGATATCCGCAGGATCGTGATGAACAAGAGCTACCGTAACACTATTGAGATCGCTTCTTATGCAAATCAGCTTGCCGGGATCACAGAAGTGGAACTGTTTGAGCGTCATGGAAAACCGGTGGAGGAAAAAGAATTTCCGGGGCTTATCGAGGCATTGGAGCGCGTGGTGAAGGAACTGAAACTGGAGAAGCAGGCAGTGACGGAAGCTGAAGCAGACAGAATGAAAATGGCAGATATGGAGACAGCCGGTGCGGAAGGCCAGGAAGAATTTTCTTACGAGACAGCAGCGGTGATAACGAGAACTGCAGATGAGGCAAGAGAAGCATACTATATCCTTCAGAAAAAACTGGAAGCAGAAGGATTTGATACAAAGGAGCGGCTGTCCCTGCTTCACAGAGACAGTACAAACTTCAAGAAAGGTCTTACGGTTACCACCTTTTATATGGCAAAAGGCCTGGAATTTGACCAGGTATTTTCGGTATTTCCGGGAGCAGACCGAAGCCCTATCGTGCAGAGAGCCAGATATATTGCGGCAACCAGAGCGCTTCATGAATTGTATATGTATGAAATAACAGAATAAAAAATAATACAAAACGCTGTAAAAGGAAATCGTGGTACAAAATTCCTTTTACAGCGTTTTTGGATGATTTTTTGATAAAGAATTAAAAGATATAATAGAGTTGTTCTATTTCATGTTTTCACAGAAGATTTCTTCCATAGATCCGGTAAGCGGGACACCAAGTTTCCGTAAGATTCCGTCCAGAGCGTGGAAAACGTCGCGTACATTGTAGAAAGTTGCATTGTTTCCCATGTGGCCGATGCGGATGACCTTGCCTGCGAGAACATCGAAAGAACCTGCAAGCATGATGTTGTAGTCTTTTTTGACTCCGTCCAGGATCGCAGCGGCTGTGGTGCATTCCGGAACTTCAAAAACAGTTACAGTGTTGGAATAGCCGCTGTGGAGATACAGCTTAAGTCCGGCTCCTGTAATGGCCTTTCGGGAGGCTGCGGCGATTTTGGCATGGCGTGTAAGGATCCCGGGATCATCGGCAATGTTGTCAATAGCAGCCCGCAGGCCATAGATATCGCTGATCGGCATGGTATATGGAAACCATTTTTCTTCATAATAATGTGCAAAGGTTGTGAGATTTGCGTAGAAAGAAGCAATGGGTGTCTTTCTTTCAGTCATTGCCTTCTTTGCATCGCTGCTGACTACAACAAAGGTAAGTCCCGGAGGTGCGGATACCACTTTCTGTGATCCGCCGCACATGATATCAATCTGACATGCATCAATGTTCAGTGGTTCGCCGAAAGAAGCAGAGACAGAATCTACAACGGTAAGGATTCCATATTTTTTAAGAAGGGGACAGATGGCAGCGACATCGTTGAGCATACCACTTGGAGTATCGCCGTGAACTACGGTTGCATATTTGTAGTCATGGTTATCTGCAAGAAAATCTTCCAGTTCCTTCACATCGAGGGTATTCCGGTAATCTCGGGTATAAAGTTCCGGTTTGCCTCCGTACATGGAAACAAAATCGGCAAAGCCTTTTCCATAGATACCATTGTCGAGAACGAGAACCTTATCTCCAGGCTCAGTCATGGAAGCGATGGCAGCCTCCAGACCAAGAATACCCTCACCACTTAAGATGAGGGTTTCATTGGAGGTGTGGAGAAGAGCGCTGATCTTCTCACAGGTTTCTTTATAAAATTCGACAAAATCTTCGTCCAGATCCGGGTTGGTGCATTCCAGGCTTCTTGCCAGACGGACATTTTCTGCGACCTGTGTAGGTCCCGGTGTCATGATCTTATACATAAACTCACCTCTTGTTTTCTTTGGTTATTTATTTTTTTAATCCGGTTTTTCTTGCTGCAAGGTTTAATGGTGTGATCACTACGAGAACGATAACTGCTGCAACTCCAATCTGTACCAGGTTTCCAGGAATAGAAGATACAGGTGCCAGAGGGTTTCCGTAGATGATAACTTCTGCGATGTAGTAACCGACAACCTTGATCACGCAGGCTGCTGCGATGGCGATCACATACCATTTCATGTTCTGATGTTTGTGGTCTTCTGTGATCTTACCTACGGTGAATCCCATGATGCCTACGATGATAAGGGTAAATGGCGCCCAAAGGGTCCAACCGGAGAGAAGGTCGAACAAGCCCATTCCGATTCCGCCTGCGATGGCTCCGGTTTTCTTTCCAAATAAAATGGCACCGATGAAGAGCGGTACATTTCCAAGGTGGATCAGTCCGCCGTTGGCTGCAATTGGAAGCTTGACATTAATAAATGCTGTGAAGATATAAGTCAGTGCAACAAATACGGCTGTGATGGTGAGAAACTGAACAGATGAAAGTTCCTGATCGGTTCCCTGAGATGTCTGAACTGCTTTTTCCATAGTTATGAATCCTTTCCCGAAAACATCTTTATATAGATGTCCTCTTTTCATATGTTTTTGGTTGGATATACTTTACAACATGAGTGTATACGAATAAAGACACAATTATCGAAAAAAAAAGGGGGACAGATTAAAAGAAAACAGAAATTCTGTATCGGAGACGTAAAACCGGAAATACAGAATCTGATGTGGAATGGAATAAGATAGGCACATCTGGGGAGATTATAATATAGGAAGAAGTTTGTACGGAACAGGATATTTGTTTACAGGATATTCATAAAGTACAGGGAGAAATCAATTGACAAAGTTGTAATAAAATCGTAAAATGTAGCAAAGAGTGTGTTCAGGAGCGAATATTCCGGACACACTTTGTGACTGATGATGATTATGAGGAGGATACTATGAAGAATAAAAAATTTATCGCACTTTTAGCTATGACTGTTGCTCTCTCTGGTGTCATGACTGCATGTAGTTTCGGAGGTGGAAAAGAGGACAGCGTGGTTGTGGAGTCTACTCCTACTCCTACACCTGCGAAGAAAGCGACAGCTACACCGACTGTTGCGGCAGATGCACAGAACACAACCTACACATCCAAGGATAAATCCGTAGCGATTAAGCTTCCGGATGCAACCTGGGCTAATAAATCCGATGAGACAGATATGTTAAGCTTTGAGTCTCCGGATCAGGGTAAAATTCTGATCCTTCACGGTTCTGGTGCAGATCTGGAGTCTGCGGTAATTCCGAATTCACAGGATATGGCCGTTTCCATGACACAGGCAGAGAACATGGTCAATGGAACCGATTTTGAGATCCAGGATTATAAGTCAGACCAGAAAGATGGAATCAATATCTATTCCTACACTGTAAAATACAAGGATACAACCAAGAGTGATGGTTATGTATATGCCATCAATAAATATTTTGTAAATGACAGCGAGTATTACAGCCTTGTGGCATCTGTTAAAAAAGAGGATGCTCTGAAAAAGGTTCAGGAGTCTGTCGACAGCTTTGCAATCCTTGGTGATTCCACTCTGAAGAGTGCGGCAAATGGTTCCGCAGCCAAGACTGCCGGTAAAGGTAATGCAGCAGCTTCCTCTGACGGAAGTGCATCTGCAGATGGTAATGCAGCAGCTTCTTCTAACGGAACAGCAGCAGATGGAACTGCAGCTGCCGACGGAAGCACATCTACAGACGGAAGTGCAGCATCTGACGGAACATCTACAGACGGAAGCAGTACATCTGACGGTTCTTCCGATGGAACTGCATCCACTGACAGCAGCTCCTCCGGTGCTATTGTAAATGGCGGATTTACAGATGAGCAGCTTGGCAACACAGATGAGACAAGAACTATTTACAGAAACTCCGATGGTAAACCACGTGTTATCGTTCCGGACGGAAACGGTGCATGGATGGATAACGAAGGAAACCGTTTCACCTTCTCTTCTCAGTATGACTGTGATGTATATGAAGAGGATGGAACAAGCTTCTACTGGCACGGTGAGGCTGCAGACGTATACTATATGCCTGTACAGTAAAGCCTGGAGCAGCAGGAGATTCGGTTAGATAAGAAATCCGGGATCACAGCTTTTGTGGCTGCGGTCCCGGATTTTTTGTGTCATATTATGTCAGAGGCGTATACTTATACAGGAAGACATGGTATAATGTGAACGCTGCGGGCGATGGAACGCCCGGAAAATATTTGGAGGTTTTTATGGAAGCATACAGTGATTTCGCCAGAGTTTATGACATTTTCATGGACAATGTGGAATATGAAAAATGGGCGGAATATCTTATAGGAAGTCTTAAAGAATACGGAATTGAAGATGGGATCGTGCTGGAACTTGGCTGCGGGACCGGAGTGATGACGGAACTTCTGGCAGAGTCCGGTTATGATATGATCGGCGTAGATAATTCCGAGGAAATGCTGGGCGAGGCCATGGAAAAACGGGCAGAGTCCGGTCATGAGATCCTTTATCTGGAGCAGGATATGCGGGAGTTTGAACTTTACGGAACAGTGCGGGCTATCGTCAGCGTCTGTGACTGTATGAATTATATTACAGAGGAAGAAGATCTTCTTACTGTATTTAAACTGGTGAATAATTATCTTGATCCGGATGGAATTTTTATATTTGATATGAATACGCCGTATAAATACCGGGAAATACTTGGAAATACGACTATTGCGGAGAATCGGGAAGAGGGCAGTTTTATCTGGGAAAATGAATTTGACGAAGAGACAGGAATTAACGTTTATGATCTGACTCTGTTCCTTCCAAGAGAAGACGGACTTTATGAGAGAGATGAAGAAATCCATTACCAGAAGGCCTATGAGCCGGAGAAAATCCGGGAATTGCTTGAAAAGGCAGGCCTTATCCCTCTGGCAGTTTATGATGCATACACCAAGGATGCACCGAAACCGGACAGCGGAAGACTGACCTTTGTGGCAAGAGAACATGGCAAAGGAATTTCGGCAGAAGAGAAATAAAGGAGGAAATTTTTTTATATGAGTGATTATATTGTAAGAGCAACAGCGGCAAACAGCCAGATCCGTGCGTTTGCGGCTGTGACAACAGATATGGTGGAGACAGCGAGACAGAATCATAATACCAGCCCGGTGGCAACAGCGGCACTGGGACGTCTCCTTACCGGTGGTGCCATGATGGGAGCGATGATGAAAGGGGAAAAAGATCTTCTTACACTTCGTATCCACGCAGGCGGACCGCTGCAGGGGATTACGGTAACTGCGGATTCTCACGGAAATGTAAAAGGTTATGTAGGAAATCCGGATGTATGTATTCCGGCAAACAGCAAAGGCAAACTGGATGTTGCGGGAGCTGTCGGTGTAGGGTTTATGGATGTGATCAAGGATATGGGCTTGAAAGAGCCATATGTGGGTCAGGTTGCACTTCAGACCAGTGAGATCGCGGAAGACCTTACGTATTATTTTGCCACCAGTGAGCAGGTTCCGTCTGCAGTAGGACTGGGTGTGCTGATGAATAAGGATAATACGGTTCGTCAGGCCGGCGGCTTTATTGTGCAGCTGATGCCGTTTGCAGAGGAAGAAGTGATCGCAAAGCTTGAGGAAAACGTATCAAAGATCGATTCTGTTACCAGCCTTCTGGAGCAGGGCCATACACCGGAAAGCCTTCTTGAGAAAGTACTGGAAGGTTTTGATGTGGAGATCAATGATACACTGCCCACACAGTTCCACTGCAACTGCTGCAGAGAACGTGTGGAAAAAGCGCTGATCAGCATTGGAAGAAAAGAACTCAACGAGATGGTCCAGGAAGGCAAGGACATTGAGATGAACTGCCATTTCTGCAATAAAAATTATAAATTCAGCGTGGAAGATCTTAAGAGAATCATAAAAGAGTGCAAGCGATAAGCCGCAGGAGGAAGAAAAAATGAAGCATGGTTTTATCAAGGTGGCAGCAGCAACGCCGAGAGTTACCGTTGCAGACTGCAAGGCAAACGGGGAGGAAATCCTGAAGGCCATTCATGAAATGGAAAAAGAGCATGTCAAGCTGATGGTATTTCCGGAATTCTGTATCACAGGATATACCTGTCACGATCTTTTTCTTCAGAGATGCCTTCTGGACAGTGCGTGGGATGAACTTCTCCATATTGCAGATGAGACAAAAGAGACAGATGCCCTGATTTTTGTGGGACTTCCACTGCGTCACAGAGGCAAACTTTATAATGTGGCAGCTGCCCTGAATCATGGCCGTATCGTGGGATTTGTGCCGAAGACTCATATTCCCAATTATAATGAGTTTTATGAGCAGAGACAGTTCGCCGGTGCAGAGGAAGAAGATGTGGAATTTGTGGACTTCCTGAAGGGCGTGAAAAATGAGGAAGATGAGTTCTGGGATGAGATTCCTTTTGGAACAGACCTGATCTTTGAGTGTGAGGAATTCCCGGAATTCACTGTTGCGGCAGAGCTCTGTGAGGATCTCTGGGTTCCGGCACCGCCAAGTATCCGTCATGCCATCAACGGCGCCCATATTATCGTCAATCTTTCTGCCAGCGATGAGATGGTAGGGAAGGATTCCTACCGGAGAACTCTGGTAAGCGGGCAGTCCGCACGGCTGATCTGCGGATATATTTACGCAAGCGCAGGAGAGGGCGAGTCCACTCAGGATCTTGTGTTCGGCGGACAGAATATGATCGCGGAAAATGGCTCCATGCTTGCGGAAAGCAGACGTTTTGAGAACGGCATTATTTACAGTGAGATCGATGTACAGAGACTGGCTGATGAGAGAAGAAGAATGTCCACATATCCGGCAGTTTCCATCTGTAGCCATACAAGAGTTGGTTTTTCCGTAGCAGAGGAAGAAACCAGACTTACCAGAAAGTATCCGCAGTATCCGTTCGTTCCGTCTGTGAAGGAAGAACGTGATGAGCGCTGTGAGGAGATCCTGAATATCCAGGCTATGGGACTTAAGAAACGTATGGAACATATCCACAGCAGGAGTGCGGTGGTAGGACTTTCCGGCGGGCTGGATTCCACACTGGCGCTTCTTGTAATGGCGCGTGCTTTTGACCGGATGGGAATGCCGAGAGATCAGATCCACTGTGTGACCATGCCGTGTTTTGGAACCACAGACAGAACCTATCAGAATGCCTGCAAGTTAAGCCGCTGCCTTGGTGCAAAACTTACTGAGGTGAATATTAAAGAGGCGGTAAATGTACACTTCCGGGATATCGGACATGATCCGGACATCCACGATGTGACTTATGAGAACAGTCAGGCACGTGAGCGTACCCAGATCCTGATGGATACGGCAAACAAGGAGGGTGGAGTTCTTGTGGGAACGGGAGATCTTTCCGAGCTGGCTCTTGGATGGGCAACCTACAATGGTGACCATATGTCCATGTATGGCGTGAATGCTTCTGTCCCGAAGACACTGGTACGTCATCTGGTACGTTATTATGCGGATACCTGCGGGGATGAGGAGTTGAAAGAAGTTCTTCTGGATATTCTGGATACGCCGGTCAGCCCTGAGCTTCTGCCGCCGAAGGATGGCAAGATCGCCCAGAAGACCGAAGATCTGGTAGGACCTTATGAACTCCATGATTTCTATCTGTATTACATGCTGCGTGCAGGATTTACACCGGATAAGATCTATCGGCTTGCCTGCCTGACTTTTGACGGAATTTATGATAAAGAGACGATCCTGAAATGGCTGAAAACCTTCTACCGGAGATTTTTTGCCCAGCAGTTCAAGCGTTCCTGCCTGCCGGATGGACCGAAGGTAGGTAGTGTGGCACTTTCTCCAAGGGGAGATTTAAGAATGCCAAGTGATGCAAGTGCAAGGATCTGGCAGGATGTGCTGGAGAAGATTGAAATCTGAAGATAGATCACAGAGTGTAATGGAAAGGTACGATTTATGATCGGATTTACCTGACATGATAAAAAAGCGGAGAGCTTATGTGTTCTCCGCTTTTTTTACTGCGTCTGTGATGGCCGAAAGGAGTACCTGGGAGGTATATTTCCGGTCTCCTGCATACTGAATGTCCTCCAGGGACTGGCTAGAATAAATCTGGCTTGCCAGGGAATTCAGAACCGGCTCCATGAGAGGGTAGGAAGCTTTTGTTGTTTCGCTTAAGTTTACCAGACGAATGGCTTTGATTTTGTCAGCGTTTACGGTGACTTCCACATCAAAGGTATTATCATTCAGGGTAATGGAAGAGGTGTATACACCCGGTTTGTAGCGGGATTTTTCGCCGGCTGTATGGCTGGCAGCTTTTCCGGGACCGAACATGAAGAAAAGGATGACAGCCAGAACAACAGCCAGAGCCAGAAAGACGGCTGTGTAGATGATCTCTTTCATATGTAGGACGATGATCCTGGTTTTGGAACTCATGGCGCACGCCTCCCGAAGCTTTTTTATATAGTTTATTAAAAGAGAAGAGAATTTATGCCAGAGCGCCCGTTCTATGGGAACAGGATTTGTGGTATGATAGAGATACTTCAGGTGTAAAATGCGCCAGAGCGACCGAAAATCTGCAGGAAAATCAGGAGGAAAAGAATGTCACTACAGTTTATTATAGGAAGTTCCGGAAGTGGAAAGTCCTGTTATGCATATCAGAATATCATAGAACAGGCCGGACTGCATCCGGAGAAGCTTTTCTTTGTGATCGTGCCGGAACAGTTTACCATGCAGACCCAGAAGACACTGGTGGAGATGAGTCCGGGAAAAGGAATCCTGAATATTGATATTTTAAGTTTTGAGCGTCTGGCATACCGCGTGCTGGAGGAAGTTGGCGGAGACAGCCGTACGCTTCTGGAAGAAACCGGTAAGAGCATGGTGCTCCAGAAGATGGTCCAGCAGCATGGAAAGGAGCTTTCCTACCTGGGAGGCCAGATGCGTAAGGCGGGATATCTGGATGAAGTGAAGTCCATTTTGTCAGAATTTATGCAGTACGATATCCGGGACAGTGAAATTCAGGAGATGATCGAGGATTCCAGTGACAGGGCATTACTTCAGATGAAACTGAAAGATGTATCTGTTCTTTACCAGGCATTTACCGGGTATCTGAAGGATCATTATATGACGGGAGAAGAAGTGATGGACGCTCTGGAAAAAGCTCTTCCTTTTTCCAGAAAGATGAAAAACAGCGTTCTTCTTCTGGATGGATACACCGGTTTTACTCCCATCCAGATGCGGGTGGTGGGAGAATTGCTTGCTGTTTGTGAAAAAGTGATGGTAACGGTGACCATGGATGCGGCTGAGAATTTAAGTACCAGAGGGAAGCCCTATCAGCTTTTTTACATGAGCCGTCAGATGATCCACAGACTTTCGGAACTGACCAGGGAGATTGAGGAGCCGGTCCTTTTGAAAGATGTGAAAAAATCCCGGTTTTCCCAGGCGCCTGCACTACATTTCCTGGAAAAAAATATCTTCCGTTACCGGAAAAACGTATATAAAAAGAAACAGGATGAGATTTGTATGTTTTCCGCGACAAGTCCCCTGAAAGAGATGGAAGAAACTGCCCGGCGGATCGCCAGACTTATCCGTGAAAAAGACTGCCGCTACGGTGAGATCGCAGTGATCACCGGTAACCTGGAGGAGTATGGAAATCTTGCAAAGCAGGTATTTGCGGCAGCCGGGATCCCGTATTTTATTGATGAGAAACATACGGTTCTTATGAATCCTTTTGTGGAATATTTCCGGGCAGCTCTTGAGATGGCAGTACAGGATTTTTCCTATGAAAGTGTATTTCGTTATCTCCGATGTGGAATGTCCTGTGTGACCAGGGAAGAAGCAGATCTTCTGGAGAATTATGTGCTGGCACTTGGAATCCGGGGATTTAAGAAATGGGATGAAGTATGGGTGCGCATCTATCGGGGGATGCCTCCGGAAAATATTCAGAGGCTTAATGAGATCCGGGAGCGGTTTGCAGATGAGACCAGGGAGCTGGCGTTAAGTTTTAAAGGTGGAAAGAAGACGGTACGGGAATACTGTACCATTCTCTATGAGTTTGCGGTAAAGAGCCAGGTACAGCAGAAACTGAAGCATCAGGAGCTGAAATTTAAAGAACAGGGCGACAAAGCCATGGAGAAGGAGTATGCTCAGATATACGGGATCGTTATGGAACTTCTGGACAACATGGTGGAGATCCTGGGTGAGGAGACAGTGAGCCGCCAGGATTTCCGGCAGCTTCTGGAGACCGGTCTTAACCAGGCCAAGGTGGCGTTGATCCCGCCAAGCATGGATCAGGTACTTGTGGGAGATATGGAGAGAACCAGGCTAAAAGATATCCGGGCGCTGTTTTTTGTTGGAGTCAATGAGGGAAATATCCCCAAGAATACTTCCGGTGGGGGGATTTTAACAGAGCTTGACAGGGAGTTTTTTCAGGATCAGGGAATACAGCTGGCACCTGGTCCGAAAGAACTGATGAATACGCAGAGATTTTATCTCTATCTGAACATGACCAAGCCAAGAGAACTGCTCTGTCTTTCTTTCTGTCAGTCAGACAGTCAGGGAAAAGCTTTAAGCCCGGCCTTTCTTATTAATAATATCCGGGAAATGTTTCCGGAAATGGAAATCCGGCAGTGTGGAGAAGTGCAGGACTCCATGGAGCTTCTGGAACTTCCGGGAATCAGTCTGGATTATCTGCTGAAAGGTCTTGCGGGAGAAGAGTATCGGGATGATGCAGTGTTCCAGGAATTGTACAGCTGGTACCTTCAGAGTCCGGAATATAGGACACTTGTGAAACGGCTGACAGAAGTATCTTTTTCGGAACGTCCATCGGATATGATCGGAAAAACTGTGGCAGGGATTCTTTACGGGGAAGTTTCTCCATACAGTGCTACCCGGCTGGAGCGGTTTGCGGCCTGTGCATTTGCACATTTTCTGCAGTATGGCCTGAAAGTGACAGAACGGGCGGAATATGAATTCCGTGCTATGGATATGGGAAATGTGATGCACATGGCACTGGAAAAATTTGCGGCGGAAGTCCGAAAAGAGGGACTGGACTGGGCGGATCTTACAGAGGAAGAGAGAAACCGTATCATAGATGACTGTCTGGATCAGGTTTCCGCAGATTACGGAAATACAGTTCTCAAAAGCAGTGCAAGGAATGAATATATGATCGAGCGTACCAGACGGATCTTAAGGCGTACGGTGTGGGCACTGCAGGAACAGCTGAAACATGGAGAATTCCGACCGGAAGGCTTTGAGGTGAAGTTTGAGGGTGGCCGGATCGACCGTGTGGATATTATGGAGGAGTCGGAGAAGAACCGGGTCTATGTAAAGGTCATTGATTATAAGACAGGAAATACTTCCTTTGATATGCTTGCACTGTATCATGGACTGCAGCTTCAGCTGATGATCTATCTGGATGGTGCGCTGAAGGTGGAACAGAGAAAATATCCGGAACGGGAGATCGTTCCTGCAGGAATTTTTTATTATAATGTGAAAGATCCCATGATCCAGGAGAAGATCCATGCGGATGTAGAGCGGGTTCAGGACCAGGTGATGAAAAAACTGAAAATGAACGGTCTGGTCCAGGCGGATGATGATGTAAGCATAAAGATTGATGAAACCCTTGCATCCATACCGGTGTCCAGAAATAAGGACGGAAGTTTCAGCAGGCGGTCTTCGGTGGCATCCAGGCAGCAGTTTAATGCACTGGGGGAATATGTGCGCCGTAAGATCTGCGACATCCGGGAGTCTATTCTGGACGGAAACGCGGCAGTGGCGCCTTATGAGCTTGGAAAAAAGAACGCCTGTACCTATTGTCCGTATATTACAGTGTGCGGATTTGACAGAAAGATACCGGGATATGAGTTTCACAGATTACCATCGTTCTCAGAAAGTGACCTGTGGAAAAAAATCATGAAGGAGGACGAATAAATGGCTGTGAAATGGACGGAAGAACAGGAAAAAGTCATCACGCTCCGGGACAGGAATATTCTGGTCAGTGCGGCAGCCGGTTCCGGTAAAACCGCAGTACTGGTACAGAGGATCTTAAGTAAGATCATGGATTCTGTGAAACCGGTGGATATTGACCGCCTTCTGATCATGACATTTACAAGGGCGGCAGCCGGAGAGATGAGAGAACGTATTGAACGTGCCCTGGATCAGGCACTGGCCGAAGATCCGGATAATGAGCATCTACAGAGACAGATGACACTGATCCATACTGCACAGATCACGACCATTGACGGATTCTGCTCCTATGTGATCCGGAATTATTTTCATCTGATCGGACTGGACCCGGGTTACAGGACAGCAGATGAAGGAGAACTGAAGCTTTTGCAGGAAGACGTGCTCAAGGAGCTTTTTGAAGATTATTATGCAGAGGGCGATGAGGATTTTACCACTTTTGTGGAATGCTATGCGGCAGGGAAATCCGATGAAAGCCTGAAAGAGCATGTTCTGGATCTGTATGATGCGTCCATGAGTAATCCCTGGCCCGAAGAGTGGCTGGATGGCTGTGTGGAGAATTATTGCCTGGACCCGGAAAAAGGAATTGTGGAAACAAAGTGGTACCAGTCTCTGTGGGAAATTGTGGACAGTGCGCTGAAGGAAGCAGAAGAACTGAACCGGAGTGCCATGGAGATCTGTGGAGAAAGTGAGGGACCGGAACTGTATCTGGATGCCCTGCAGAAAGATCTTGTGCTGATCCGGCAGTTGCAGGAACTGTCCGATAAACAGGACTATGATCAGATGGTACAGACTCTGCAGAATCTTTCATTTGCAAGGCTTTCCACAAAAAAGATGGAAGGGGTATCCGGCCAGCTGAAAAGTCTGGTAAAAGATATCCGGGAAGATGCAAAGGATATCCTGAAAGATCTGGGAAGCCGGTATTTTCAGTGCAGTCTTGAGGAACTGACGGAGCTGACGCTGGCATCTGCAGGACCATTAAAGATGCTGGTAAAACTCACCAAAGATTTTGCACAGCGTTTCAGTGACAAGAAGAGGGAAAAAAATGTCCTGGATTTCTCAGACATGGAACATTTTGCCCTGGAGATCCTTCTGAAAAAAGAAGGAGATATCTGTACGCCAAGCCAGGCAGCAAGGGAACTTTCCGAGAAATACGATGAGGTTCTTCTGGATGAATATCAGGACAGCAACCTGGTTCAGGAAATCCTGATGCAGAATGTTTCCGGCTGGGTGAATGACCGTAAAAATATCTTTATGGTAGGAGATGTGAAGCAAAGTATTTACCGGTTCCGACTGGCTCGTCCGGAGCTGTTTATGGAGAAGTACAAAAGCTATTCTCTGACAGACAGCCTGGAGCAGAGGATCGATCTTCACAAAAATTTCCGAAGCAGACAGGAAGTTCTGGAAAGTGTCAACTTTATTTTCCGACAGATCATGGGAGCGGATCTGGGTGGAATTGATTATGATGAGGCGGCTGCTCTGTATCCGGGAGCCTCTTTTCCGGAGGGACAGGATAGCGAATTCGTAAAGACTGAGGTTCTTCTTGTGGAAAAAGACGGGGAGATCCTGGAGGATTCCGATGTGGACGCACCGGAAAATGAAAGGGAGCTGGAGGCTCTGGCCATTGCAGGAAAAATCCGTTCCATGGTGGGACATGACCTTGTGCTTGACAAGGAAACCGGGGAGTACCGTCCTGTACGGTATGGAGATATTGTGATCCTGCTCCGCTCTGCCACCGGATGGGCAGAGACTTTTGGGGAAGTGCTGGCTGCAAGAGGGATTCCGTCCTATACGGCGTCCCGAACCGGATATTTTTCCACAACAGAGGTTGTTACACTTCTGAATTATCTCCGGGTGCTGGATAATCCTCTTCAGGATATTCCTCTGACCGGTGTGCTTCGTTCTCCCATTGTGGGATGCACCACAGAGGAGCTGGCAGAGCTTCGGATCGCATATCCGGAGGGAATGATCTGTGAATGTGTGCGGGCATTTGTGGAGGATTATCGGGAACACCGGATTTTTGAGGAGAAGAAAAAAACTCTGGGAGAGAAACTGTCCCGTTTTTGGGACACAATGAACGGACTCCGGGATATGGCTGCATATACGCCGGTCCACCAGCTGATCCTGGAAGTGTTGGAACGTACCGGATATGGAAACCATGCAAAGGCTATGCCAGATGGCGCACAGAGAAGTGCAAACCTGAACATGCTGGTGGAAAAAGCCATGGAATACGAGAAGACAAGTTATCGTGGTCTGTTTAATTTTGTACGGTATATCCAGAAACTGCAGCAGTATCAGGTGGATTACGGAGAGGTGAATCTTTCCGGAGCAGGAGAAAGTGCTGTGCAGATCATGACCATTCATAAGAGCAAGGGTCTGGAGTTTCCTGTCGTGTTTGCGGCAGGAATGGGGAAACGGTTTAATTTCCAGGATATGAATGCAAGTATCCTGATCCATCCGGATCTTGGCATCGGTGCGGATGCCATACTGCCGGAAAAGAGGATCATCGCATCATCCCTGTGCAAACAGATCATCCGCCGGGAACTTCTTAAAGAAAGTCTGGGGGAGGAACTCCGTGTGCTGTATGTAGCACTTACCAGAGCAAAAGAAAAACTGATTCTCTGTGGAACAGTGGGAGATCTGGAACAAAAATTGACATCACTGTCCGTATTAAGGGACAGTAAAGAAGAGCTGCTTTCTCTGGGACTGCGTATGCGTGGAAAAACTTACTGGGATTATGTACTTCCATCTCTTGCAAGGCACAGGTGTATGTCGTCACTTTTCCATGAATATGGAATATTTATGAACCGGATGAATCCACTGTATGGGGATCCTTCGGAATTTGTGGTGACGAAGATCACAGCACAGGATCTTACAGAAAATGAGATTGTGGAACAGGCAGAGCGGGAAATGAAGAAAGAAACTCTGGAAAACTGGAATCCGGGCAGAGTTTTTGACAGTGAGATCCGGGAAGAAATCGAGAGACGGTTTTCTTTCATATATCCATATCAATATCTGGAAGATCTTCCTGTGAAAGTCAGTGTATCAGAACTGAAAAAGAGAAGTTACCACAGTGAACAGGATCTTGAAGAGACGGTGGATTATGAGACGGAAGAAGAAATTCAGCCGATAGTTCCTCGGTTTATCGAGGAGAAAAAAGAGGAAGGTTATACAGGAGCACTTCGCGGAACGGCTTATCATCGGGTGATGGAGTGCCTGGATTACGGACATGCCGGAAGCCAGGAGGAAATCCGCAGTCAGCTGAAAGAATGGGTGGAGCTTAAGCAGATGGAAGAAAAAGAGGCTGCGTCCGTGCGGATTTTGGATATCTGCCATTTTGTGGAATCGTCTCTCGGACAGAGGATGAAAACGGCTTCAGAAAAGAAGCTTCTGTTTCGGGAACAGCCTTTTGTGATCGCAAGAAAAGCTTCGGAGCTGGAACCGGAGTGGCAGTGCGAGGAAGATGTTCTGGTGCAGGGAATCATTGACGGATATTTTATTGAGGACGAAGAGATCGTTCTGGTGGACTATAAAACGGACTTTGTGAGACGTGGAGAAGAACAGAAACTGATCGATCGTTATCGTGTTCAGCTGGAAGATTATGCCCAGGCGCTGGAGCGGATGACAGGCCGGAAAGTGAAGGAACGGTATATTTATTCGTTTACGCTGGGAAAAGAAATTCTGTTGTAAGAAATATTGTTGTGAAAAATAAAAGTCAGAGACCGAATACTTACTTTGCAGAAAGGTTCGGTCTCTGACTGGCAAATGTGATATTATATTGATGTGGGGAAATATCCTGCAGCGGAGCGCTTATACTCTCCAGCCTGCAGGATATTTGTTTTTCAGGATTCCGTTTACAAGTTTTCCGAAGCCAAGAGGATAACCGTCCACGCAGAGAAGATGCCAGCCTTTTTTGTGAGCGGCCTCTTCCGGCTCGATCATAAGAGTTTCGCCTTTCAGATAACGGGTAAGCCGCTCATCAGAAACCGGCAGAGAGATAACGGCTTCCACATCTCCTTTATGAAGAGCCAGCGCCAGTGGCTGAGACGGTTCAAATCGGTTTTTCTTCAGATCACCCAGATAGAGACCGTTTCGAAGGAAGGAGATCCCACGGAGATCCAGCGGGAAAGGCAGCTGGTAGTACACTTTATCTTTGCGGACTTCCACACGGTTCCAGTCAAATTCCTGGCCGCCAATGGTTTTCAGGCCGATCTCCGAGAAAAATTCCTCCAGCCATTTCCGAGTGTTTTTGTCCGGCCCTTTTGCGGAGAAACGGAAAACAGGTGGAAGAGAATCGCCTTTTTTGTGGAACAGGGCGAGAAAATGACCTTCGCCATCCATTTTGTGTGGAAAGATTCGAACGCATTTTTGAAGTTCTTCCGGATCAAATATATTTAAGCTTAATGTGATTTCGGAATCGGAATCATCGGCTATACCGGCATATTCCGGGCGGCCCTGAGAGAATCCTTCGTATCCCTGCATTTCCATAAGTTCCATATCCGGACGCTCACGGAGAAGATAAGCCACAACCTCTTCATCTTCGCAGGGGGAGAAGGTGCAGGTGGAGTAAAGCATCATTCCGCCTGGACGGAGCATATCGGCTGCTTTTAAGATCAGGTCTTTCTGGATATCGGAAAGTTCCGCGGATTTTTCCGGTGTCCAGTCACGGGCAAGTGCCTCCTCTTTTCGGAACATGCCTTCCCCGGAGCATGGGGCATCCAGAAGTATCTTGTTAAAGAAAGCCGGGAAACGCTGGGCAAGTTTGGCGGGTTTTTCGTCGGTGACGAGCATATTTTTCATGCCAAAAAGTTCCAGGTTCCGAAGAAGGGCTCTGGCCCTGGAAGTACTGATATCGTTGGCAAGAAGGAATCCGGTATCATTTAAGGCAGCTCCAAGTGCCGTTGCTTTTCCTCCGGGAGCCGCACAGAGATCCAGGACAAAGTCTCCCGGTTCGATGGCAAGTCGGGAAGCCGGTGTCATGGCACTTGGCTCCTGAAGATAATAAAGTCCTGCCTGGTAGTAAGGACATCGGGCGGGGCGGCTTTCCTCATCATAGAAGTATCCGGTGCTGATCCACGGGATCGGCCGGATTGGGAAAGGGGAAAGTTCCTGAAAGTCCTGGCAGGAGAGCTTTGCGGTGTTTACACGGAGACCGTAGGTGCGGGGATTTTCGTAGCTTTCAAGGAAAGCGTCATAATCATCTCCAAGCATTTCTTTCATACGCTCCAGAAAAGGAAGCGGTAATGTCTGTATTTTATCTGAATCTGTCATAATTTCCTCCATAATATCAATCTCAAACTGCTGAAAATATTATAAAGGATGAAAGGATTTTTCTAAATACTATTGACAAAACTATATTATACGATATATAGTATTATTCACAGAACAATATTACATGACTTATCATGTGAATGCAGAAAGCAGTCGCATTCCATGAGCATGTAGTCAGGCGGATTGCGAATGTCCGCCTGACATATTATAGAGAGGTGAGCAGATGGTATTTAATACAGGAGCAGCCCTCCTGGATGCGATTGTCCTGGCTGTTATTTCCAGAGAGAAGGACGGTACCTACGGGTATAAGATCACCCAGGATGTGCGAAGTGTTCTGGAAGTTTCAGAATCCACGCTGTATCCGGTTCTTCGGAGGCTTCAGAAGGATGAATGCCTGGAAGCCTACAATATGGAATATGCAGGCAGAAACCGGAAATATTACAAGCTGACAGATAAGGGCGCAGCGCAGCTGAATCTTTACAGAAGTGAATGGGAGATCTATTCATCCAAGATTACCAGGATGTTTGAGGAGGGAGTATAATTATGAACAGAAAGCAGTTTATGGAACAGCTTGAACGGCTGCTTTCCGATATTTCAGAGGCGGAGAGACAGGAGGCACTGGAATATTATGAAGGATATTTTGATGATGCAGGTCCGGAGAATGAAGGAGAAGTGATCCGGGAACTTGGAAATCCGGGGAAGGTTGCCGCGATCATCAAGGCAGACCTTCAGGAGAACAGTGATGATTACGGGGAATATACAGAGAACGGATATCAGGATACCCGTGTGAAAGAGAACGGGGAGATGCCGGATCAGTACACAGAAATAACAGTACGCGGAGATGGACAGGAAGAAGAGCCTCATGATACAGGAAGTGCCGAAAACCGCAGGAAAAGTCGGGCCCAGCGTGGCTATCATGCAGAGAAGAAGCAGAATAAGGCAGGGATCATCCTTGCGCTGATCGTTCTTGTTTTTGCGGCTCCACTGATTAAAGGACTGTTTGGCGGAGCACTGGGAATTCTGGTGACACTGGCGTTACTGCCCTTCCTGCTGACATTTTTTGCGGGAGCGGGATCGATCATTCTGGTGATCGGTGCAGTTGCGTGTATTGCTGTTGGAATTGCCATGGTGGTATCTCTTCCGTCGGCCGGGATCCTGACTATCGGTATCGGATTTCTGATGATGGCACTTGGACTTTTGTTACTGGCACTGACGGTGTGGTTCACAGGTAAGATACTGCCGGCGATCCTGCGGAAATTTACAGGATTCTGCAGTAATCTCCTGAATGGAAGAAAGGCGGAAAAAGTATGAAACGTTTTCTGAAAGTAATCCTGATCCTTGCGGCAGTATTCGGTGCGGCGGGTTTGGGACTTACTGCAGGCGGAGCTGCCATGGGAGCGACTATGGGAGATATAGGTGCTCTGGATAACGGAATCACCCAGATACTTCATATCCTGGATCATAAAGACGGCTGGGATGAAGAGAATTCCGAAGCAGCTATGGATGGGCAGGATGAGGATCTTGTGGCAGATGCAGAGAAGGCAGTAAATGAAAAAGGTGTTCTGACAGACAATGCAGACGGTTCTGCTTATACGAAAGCATATGAAGCTTCCGGTGTATCAGATCTTTCCTGTGATCTGAAATACGAAGAATTGGTTCTGAAAACATGGAATGAGGCTAAAGTTCAGGTGAAAGTTACAGGGAAGAATCACAATCGTGTTAAGATCAGCAATGACAACGGCAGTCTGACAATCGCCAGCAGCCAGAAGGTAAGAAACCGTTCCGTAGAAATTTTTTGCCCGGAAAACTTAAGCCTTCAGAAGATAAAACTTCAGATGGGAGCCGGAACCATCGAACTGGATGGCGATTTTAAAGCGGATCAGATGGAAGTGAATGTGGGGGCAGGAACTCTTGAGAATTCCGGCAGTCTGGATGTAAAAGAGGCAAATTTTACAGTTGGCGTGGGAACTGCTGACATCAGTGAAATTCAGACAGAGAAATTAAATGGCAGCTGTGGCATGGGAAATATGGATCTTACACTTGCAGGAAAAGCAGAGGATTATAATTATGAGCTGAAATGTGGCCTTGGAAATCTGGAGGTGGATGATTCTCAGGAAACATCCATCACTTCCGGAAATAAACAGATCACAAATGAAGGTGCCACGAAAAATATAAAACTGGATTGTGGAATGGGAAACGTTCAGGTGGAATTTGAAGAAGATTAAAGGAGGAAGCATTATGAGCAACAAAAAACTTTACAAATCATCAGTAAACCGTATGTTGTGTGGTGTCTGCGGCGGGATCGCAGAGTATTTTGATATTGACCCGACTCTTGTACGGCTGGTATGGGTGATCATCACGTTGATGGGCGGAGCCGGAATCCTGGCGTATATCATTGCGGCCATCATTATCCCGGATTAAAAATGACAGCATCCGTAAAGAACGGACATATTTTTCAGAATGCATAATTTCTCCGGAAAACGTCCATACTCCATAAAAAAGATGAGGAGTGTGGAAGATGAACAGGGAGAAAGAAGTAAAGGCATACCTGGAGGGGAAACTTTCCCAGGCAGAAAAACTGAAATACGAGATTGCCGATGAGATGGGAGTCCTGGATAAAGTGATCAAAGACGGGTGGAAAAGCCTCTCTGCAAAAGAAACCGGACGGATCGGCGGTCTTATGACAAAAAAGAAGAAACATAAAAAGTAAAATGCAGCCTGAAGGAACGGGGTGAAATGCCGCCGGAAAAATCCTTCAGGCTGTATTGAATTATAAGAAAATTTTTCTGAAAAAAAGAATTTTTTTTGACGGTTCAGGGTGGACTGACCAGTGGAAAAGAGCTATACTGTTGGAATAAAAGAGGAGGAATGAACATGGGTGAAAAAATCAATAACGTTCTGAAGGGTGAGATCATCTCTTCAGTATTTTACATACTGTTGGGACTTTGCCTGATCCTGATCCCCACACAGACGGTGGATGTGATCTGTAAAGTGGTATTCGGACTGATCCTCATCGGAGTTGGCATTTATCACATTTATATTTACATACGTGGAAAAGCAACCGCTACGATCATGGATCTTTTAAGCGGTGTGGTTGTTTTCGTGCTGGGCGTGTTCCTTTTTATGACACCTTCCATCGTGATCAAACTGCTTCCATGGATGCTCAGCGCATTTGTACTGGTTGACAGTCTGTGGAAATTTAAAGGTGCTTTTCTTCTGAAAAAAGGCGGACACGGTGCATGGAGCGTGCTTCTGATCGGCAGTCTTGTTTTTATTGCACTTGGAATTGTGATGCTGTTTGGAAGATTTCCGAAGATCATGACTCTGCTGATCTTTTCCGGCTGGGTGCTGGTGTGTGACGGAGCTGCGGATATCGTATTCTTTATTATCATGAAGCTGGGACTTCGAAAGATCGCCAAAAAGGCAGAGGCAGAGAAGGAAGAGGCTGGTGCGGACAGTTCAGAGGCTGTAGATGATAAGGTAGATATGGATACACAGAGTGATACAAAGACGCAGGATGGAAATGATCCGCAGAGCGGAAATGCGCCGAAATATTCAGCAAATACTGCGACAGAGAATATGGCTATCGAAACGGCAACAACGGAACCGGAGAAAAAATCCAGACGTGGGATCTTACGAAAAAAAGAGAAAGTTCAGGAGAGGACCGGTAATTCGATAACAGAACAGAATGAGCAGGAAAATGCATTGAAAGACAGTTCGGCTTCAGATTTTAGTTCTGAAAATGCAACAGAGAGCACAGGGGAACCAACGCAGGATACAGAAGGTTCTACAAACAGAAAAGTGACAGAGGAAGTCACGGAACCAGCAGAAAAACCAAAACAGGAGAATTCCCGCTGGGAAAAAGAACCGGAGAATGTGGAGATGAAACTCTGGGATGTGGGTAAAGACCAGGTGGAAACCGGCAGTCTGAAAGATCTTCTGGACGGTTCGGATGAAGATCTGGAAGAGTGGAAAGACTGACCATTCTCTTGCATCATCTGCCATTCCGTGGTAAGATGTGCACATGAAAAATACAGATAAAAATATTAAGATACTGATGATGGATTTTTCCGGAATATATGAGGACCAGCAGTTCTGGAGGGGAAAAGAAGTATCCCGGGTGGGGGCCAGGGACATTCCCGGAACCAACTGCTACTGTGATGAGGATGCGATGAATGCCATACGCAGCCGTATTGCACCTTATTCTTCCGGAGAGATCCATTTTATTGATTCCGGAAACTATCACTATATGACAAGGATCTGGCTGGAAAAAATATCGGAGCCATTTGAGCTTCTGGTGTTTGATAACCATACAGATATGCAGCCGCCTGCTTTTGGCGGCCTGCTTTCCTGCGGAGGATGGATCTATGATTCCATTATGGAGCTGCCACTGCTTAAAAAGGCGATCCTGATCGGCCCGGATGAGGAGGCTTTTTCCAGAGTGGAACCGGAGTTTAAGGAAAAGGTGGAGTTTTTGAGCAGGGAGAGGCTTCTGGAAATGGAAGAAACGGAAGTGTCTGCATTTGTAAAGAATCAGGTGGGAGAATATCCATTGTATATTTCCATAGACAAAGATGTTCTCTGTGAGGCGGACGCAGATACAAACTGGAGTCAGGGCGATATGCGGTTAAGTACC
Source organism: Blautia sp. MCC283 (assembly GCF_018785565.1). NCBI lineage: Bacteria > Bacillati > Bacillota > Clostridia > Lachnospirales > Lachnospiraceae > Blautia > Blautia sp. MCC283. The sequence continues at coordinate 36,750 of NZ_WQQB01000001.1, forward strand.
ATGCTGGAATGTCTGGGTGCTGTCAAAGAGAAATGTGCAGAGAGAATTTCGAGGATCCTGGGCGTGGATATCTGCGGGGAATGTGATGTGACAGAACCTGGAAACAGTGCTTTGAATGACATGGCCAATGCTGCGCTTCTGGAATTTTTTACATCTACAGATGTGGGTGAGGATATTGAGGAAAACAAAAACGGGACAACAGGAGGAAACGGATGAAAAATGAACTTCTTACCATCGGACCATTTACGATATATGGTTATGGCCTGATGATCGCCATTGGAATTGTGGCAGGTTGTCTGACAGCAGAATACAGAGCCAGAAAACAGGGACTTGACAGCGAACAGATCTTTCCCATGATTCTGTGGTGTCTGGTCGGTGGATTTCTCTGTGCAAAGCTTCTTTTCTGGATCACAGAGTGGAAATCAATTGCTCAGGATCCGGGATTTATGATGGAAACCTTAAGTTCCGGTTTTGTGGTGTTCGGCGGAATTATCGGCGGGATACTGACAGGATTTTTGTACTGCAGGATCAAAGGTCTTATATTTTTTAAATATGCGGATGTGATCCTGCCGTCCGTGGCATTGGCCCAGGGATTTGGCCGGATCGGATGTTTTCTGGCAGGGTGCTGTTATGGAAAAGAGACGGAGAGTTTTTTTTCTGTGATATTTCAGAATTCGGAATATGCGCCCAATCACGTGGCGCTGATCCCGACGCAGCTGTATTCCAGCGGCCTGGATTTCCTGCATTTTCTTCTGCTGTTGCTGATTGCGCGGAACAAAAAAGCAGATGGCCAGGTGACTGCCTGCTATCTGATCTTTTACAGCGTCGGACGTTTTGTGATCGAGTTTTTCCGGGGAGATATTATCCGGGGAAGTGTAGGGATTTTGTCAACTTCCCAGTTTATCAGTATTTTTACCGGGATTGCGGGGATTGTGCTGCTGGTACTGGTGGCGAAAAAAAGGAGTCCGCAAGAGTAAATTTAACCGAATCAGGAAATTTTCCTGCGGGTTGCGAAAAGCGATATGCAATGGTGTAGTGATATGGCAGTTATATGTATCAGGAGAATGTGTCGGGCAGTAGTGGCATAAAGACGGGCCCGCCCTGCATAAATCTATGAAAAAGGCGAAAGCAGGCCTGCCATGCTCAGAAAAGAAGATTTTGAACCAAATATGGAAACAGAGGATAAGATCCCCGGAGCGCAGCCGGAAAACCCGGCACAGAGTCAGCGCTTCGGGGATTTTATCGTGAAATATATGCAGAATGTCCAGAATACCATGGAACTTTTTCCGGGGACATCTTTTCAGGCGATCAATGAGATTTTCGGGGTTCTCTATGTTCCTCTGGAAAATATGGGAGAACTTGAAGTTACAGGGACATCTTATAATTCTATCCCGAAATGTTATACCTATATGGATATGGAAGCAACAGGGGCATCTGGGATCACCCGGCTGCATGATCATCCGTATCTCAAACTTCGGGGAAAAGGGACGGCGGTGGCAGTAATCGATTCGGGAATTGATTATCAGAATGCAGTGTTTCGAAATGCAGGCGGTTCCAGGATCGCTTATTTATGGGATCAGTCGCTGGAAGATGAGGAGGGGATGGGCAAAGACAAAGAGCAAAATGAGTCTGGACGGGAGTTGGAATCTGAAAATGGAGATGTAGGTAATCTGTTGGAAAATGGGGCTGATATGGCAGATACAGAAGTTCCATATGGCAAGTTATTCCGTAAAAAAGATATCGATCTGGCACTGGCTTCCGAGGATCCGTTTTCTATTGTGCCATCCAGGGACACTAATGGCCATGGAACGGCACTTTCCGGTATTGCGGCAGGAAATATGGTACCTGGAGAAAATTTCACCGGAGCGGCACCGGAAGCGACATTGATCATCATCAAGGTAAAACCGGCAAAACAATATCTCCGGAATTTTTATCTCTATCCTCCGGATGCAGAAGTTTTTCAGGAAAATGATGTGATGATGGCCATTGCTTATGCGATTTCCTGGGCAAAAAAACTGGAGATGCCACTTTCTATCTGCCTGGGGATCGGAAGCAGCCAGGGCGCTCATCTGGGGACCAATGCATTAAGCCAGTATGTGGATTATGTGGCGAATTTTTCCCAGGTATCTGTGTCAGCAGCTGCCGGAAACGAAGGAAATACAAGAAACCACAGTACGGGAATTTTTTCTCAGGGAAGGGAGCAGATCGTGACAGAACTCCGTGTAGCGGAAAGAGAGCAGGGGTTTACCATGGAATTCTGGGGAGAGCCGCCGGAGATCTACGGGCTTTCCATCCAGTCACCTACTGGGGAGATACTGGAAGTCAGCAGTTCTATTGGTTCAAGAACTCAGGAACTGTCCTTTGTTTTTGTAGAAACGAAGGTGTATGTGAATTATATCCTGATCGAGCGCCAGACCGGATATTCGCTGGTATATATCCGATTTTTTCATCCCGCCTCCGGAATCTGGAAGATTTTTACCCGGGGAAAGAACAGACAGAACGTACAGTTCCATATGTGGCTTCCGGTAGAAGGATTGATATCCCAGGATACTTATTTTCTGGAACCATCGCCCTATACAACCGTGACAGCTCCGGGGGACGCCAGAAACAGCATCACGACAACCGCCTACCAGCACCGTGACGGAAGTATCTACATTGCCGCAGGCAGAGGCTATACGCCAGATGGAATGATAACCCCACATCTGGCAGCCCCTGGAGTCAATGTAAAAGTGCCCCTGGTACGAGGCGGCTTTGGAACCCGCTCCGGAACCAGCATTTCCGCCGCACAGACCGCCGGCATCGCGGCACTTCTGTTTGAATGGGCCATCATACGGGATAACCAGCCGTTTTTTACAGGAAGCGGCGTGAAATATTATCTGCAGAGAGGCGCAAGAAGAGAAGAAAATATGCAGTACCCGAACCCGGAGTGGGGGTATGGGAAGGTGAATCTTTATCATACTTTTGAGTTGCTGACGTGAGAAACTGTAATTCTCCTTTGTGGCGTAAAAGTATCTCAATATGTTGGAAATCTGTGATATACTATAATCAATTGAATGCAAAGCGTAATGTGAATATTCAGTTTACATGTGATTAAGAGAAACAATTCAAATTGGTCAGACATTGTCTGAATGATTCAAAAAGGAAAAGAAGGAATACATCTATGAAAACAAAAAGCATACTGATCAAAGACACAACGAAAGAGGACAGGATCCGCATTGTCCAGGAGGGGCTGAACCAGTGCGGGGGTGCCTGTGATTTCTGTAATGGATGTGATAATCTGGGCGGAGGATCTGTGGATGCTTTTTATGAGCCTTATATTAACGGTGAAAAGGAATTGCGTGAGCTCAATGAGGAATACAGAAGCAACACAGGGCTTGTAAAGTAGGTGAGGATATGAGACCACCGGAAATCGGGAATTCTACAGAAGAGGAACGAAGACAATACATTAAGAATACTTTCCGATGCATCGCAGATTGTGACATGTGTGGATTATGTACCGTATTCCACGGAAAAGATCCGGAAGTTGCCTATGTAGATTACATCAGCGGCAAAAGGGATTATCTGGATGTATCGAAAGATTACAGATGAGTTGGGAAATGGAGATTTATGGCAAAAGGATATATTTATATCATGACAAACCCGGCCTTAAAAGATATGGTCAAGATCGGATATGCAACGGATGTGGAAAGCAGGCGTAAACAGCTGAGTACGACAGCTCTTCCATACGAATATGAGATATATGCAACATATGAAACTTCCGGAAAACTGGAAGATAAAAAACTTCATAAGATGATCGATAATTTGAATCCGGATCTGAGAATATCAAAGAATCGGGAATTTTTTATTCTTTCCCCGGAAGATGCATATGAGCTGCTGGAGTCCATAGCCACAATAAGCGGAACAAAAGATAAACTAAAAAAAGTAAAAACAGTACCGGCTAAAAAACAGAAGACCAAGAGACCACCTGTTAATTTTTTTAAGTGCAACATTCCAGTTGGAGCGGAACTGGTGTTTTCTGATGATCCATCGGTTGTGGCTGTTGTGGTTGATGAGCGTAAAGTGCAGTATAAGGATGAAATTACATCATTATCAGCAATTTCAGACAGGATAAAGGGATATTCTACATCCGGCCCGTCTTTATTTACATACAAAGGAAAAACAATTTCCCAGATCGCAGAAGAAACTCAGTGGAAAGATGCGTAGATCTTACATTTGGAAAAGTAATAAAAAGATACGAAAGTACTAATTTTGGAAAAAATATTCATATAGATAAATCACTCTGCATCGTGTACTATAAACATAGAGAAAAAACTATATCATGACACAACAGGGAGGAATTTTACTTATGGATCTTTCAACTTTGGTTAAAATGTCAAATACTTACGGAAGCAATCCGGCTTATGTTCTGGCAGGAGGCGGCAATACTTCTGTGAAAGACGATACAACACTGTATGTAAAGGGTTCCGGCACACAGCTTGCCACCATTAAGGCAGAGGAATTTGTCAAAATGGACCGGGCGCGTCTGAATAAGATCATGAAAACGGAATATCCGGCAGATGACGTGAAACGTGAGTCTGCATATCTTGCGGATGTAATGGCAGCAGTAACCGACGAGGATAAGACCAAGCGCCCCAGCGTGGAAGCGCTTCTCCACAATTTATTCGCCTATACATATGTGCTGCATGTTCATCCTACACTTATCAATGGACTGACCTGCGGAAAAGGCGCAAAAGCTCTCAGCGAACAGCTTCTTGGAAAAGATGTGCTCTGGATCGATATCTGCAAACCGGGATACACACTTGCCCGCATCTGTTTTGAGAAGATGAATGCCTATAAAGAAGAAACCGGAAAAGACGTTCAGGTCCTTCTTCTTCAGAATCACGGAATTTTTGTTGCGGCAGATACCGTAGAAGAAATCGGTGTTTTATTTGATAGTGTTATTGAAAAGCTGGAAAAACAGGTAAAAAGAACTGCGGATGTAAGCAATGCAGTTACACCGGAAAAAGAGCAGGCAGCAGAGAAACTTTCCAGGCTGCTTGGTCATAGGGTGGAAGTTGTACCGGCTGCGGAGGCTGATAATTTTGTAAAGGATAAAACTGCTGCAGCACCGCTTCTGAAACCGTTCACTCCGGATCACATCGTATATTGCGGACCATATCCGTTATTTGTGGAAAATATCGATGAGGCGAAAAGTGCGCTGGATGCATTTATGGCAGAAAATGATAAAGAACCGAGACTGATCCTGGTACAGGGCGTTGGTGCATTTATCATGGAAGATGACAAAGGAAAGGCTGCAAAAGCACAGTTACTGGTAAAAGATGCGATCAAGCTTGCAGTATATGCGGAAAGCTTTGGCGGTCCGCTGCAGATGACGGATGAGATCACATATTTCATCACACACTGGGAAGCAGAAGCGTACCGCAGTAAGAAATAAAAAGAAAATATAGAGAAATTAAGAAAATGCATCGGGAACTATTGAAAAATTCCCGGTGCATTTTTGGGATAAATACCTGATAAAAAATTATTCAGGGCAGAGTTACGTTACAAATGTGGGTGTACTTATCCATTTTACTGCAAATCTTATTTCCGGTACACAAACGCCGGCAGTCCGTCTTCTCCAACCGGAACATCTACAGTTCCCTGGATCAGCGGGCGGGCGTAGCGGATAAAGTCTTCAGTGACATCGGAGCCGTCTTTGGTGATCCATTCCACAGGGACGGTCTTTTCTTCGTTGCAGATAAGGTTGACGTCTTCCAAAGTGCATTTCATGGAGTACGGGGAATCACTCTGACGTTTAAAAGCGATCATCTTTCCGGTTTCACCGTTCAGGGCAGCCTGTACACCAAATTCACCGGCAAGGATACCTTCCTGCTGGTCTGTCTCGGAGAGCATGGATGCGGAGCAGCGCTGGCTTACGTTGAGTTCTACAGAGCGGGCTTTGACACCGAGGCGGCTGCGGACAAGATTCTCAAGGTATTTACCACAGCCAGCAAGCATTTTGTGGCCGAAAGCGTCGGTACCGGCAGCACTGTCGTATTCGCAGATGAAAGTGCCGTCTTTGTCATGGATTCCCTCGGATACACAGACGACAACGTTGCAGTTTTTCTCAAAGGCAGCATTAACTTTCCGGAGAAATTCTTCTACATCGAAATCCGTTTCCGGAAGATAAATGAGAAGTGGGTTGTCTCCGGTGTATTTCCGGGCAAGGGCAGCTGCTCCGGTGAGCCAGCCTGCGTGACGTCCCATGATCTCGATGATGGTGACGGATTTTTTCTCATAAACACAGGCGTCCAGGGTGATCTCACGGACAGTGGAAGCCACGTAACGGGCAGCACTTCCGAATCCTGGAGTATGGTCTGTGTTTACAAGATCGTTATCAATGGTCTTCGGCTCGCCGAGGATACGGATATCACTGTCGATCTTTTCGGCATAGCGGGAAAGCTTGCTGACGGTATCCATGGAATCATTTCCTCCGATATAAAAGAACCAGCCGATGTTCATCTCCTCGAATTTCCGGAACAGCTTCGGATAAACCGGATCTTCCAGAGATTCCGGAAGTTTGTAACGGCAGGAGCCAAGATAGGCGCCAGGTGTCCAGGTAAGAGCGCGAAGCTGTTCGCCCGGAAGTGCTTCCTGAAAATCAAGGACTGTTCCGTTTAAAAATCCCTCAATACCGTTGACCATGCCATAAACGTGGTCGATCTCTTCTGTATGTTTAAGTGCTTCAGATACCACACCGTAAAGACTGCTGTTGATCGCTGCGGTCGGTCCGCCGGACTGTCCTGCGATAAGGTTCTTTTTTGACATTTTGATACCTCCTGGGTGTTGTTTTTTTATATTGTAACAGAAATAGGAGAAGATAACATCTAAAAAAATCACCTTTTTTATAAAAAAATTACTCTATACAAATAATTATATCATAGTAAAATAGTAGTATAGATAGAGAAAAGAGGTGAAAAAAACGATGACAGTAAAAAAAGTACAGTTTGAGAGCATGGATGAAGTGAACCGTTTTCTTGATGTGACGGAGCATTTTCCGTTTGCAGTGGATCTGAAAAGGGGAAGCAGAACAGTAAATGGCAAATCCATTCTTGGAGTTGCATCCATTGGCCTTGGCATAGAGATGGACTTTTGTGCACATGTGCCGGAGCTTGCGCCGGAGATCACATCCAGTCTTGGTTTTTGCATGAGGTAGGTTTAAGAGGGGAAAAAATAAATAATGGTTGATCGATGGTGAATGAGGATATCGTAAGGTCGCAGAGGCGATGATCGGTATCCTCATTTTTTGATATATGACAAATGTAACTATTTAGAAAAAAATCTAAATACTTATTGACCGGGGAATCCGGAAGTGATATATTCTATTTAGAAATATTTCTAAATACCATCCGAAAGGAGGAAGACATACACGATGGCGTTTGCGGAAACCTTCAAGGCACTTTCGGACCCTGTGCGGAGAGAAATCCTGCAGCTTCTGAAAAACGGGAAAATGTCAGCCGGAGAGATCGGAGGACATTTTGACATGACAGGTGCAACCATATCCTATCATCTGAAAATTCTGAAGAAAGCAGATCTTGTGTGGGAGACGAAGGTGAAGAATTTCGTGTATTATGAACTGAATACCACAGTAGTGGAGGAACTGCTTTTGTGGCTCAGTGATCTGAAAGGAGGAAATAGTGATGAAAGATGAAGAAAAGAAAGAATTTCTGAAAGAGTATAAAATGTCCCTGATCTCCGGAAGTATCCTTACGATCTCGCCGTCACTGGCAGGAATCCTTCTGTGGAACCGTCTGCCGGAGAAGATCGCCACACATTTTGACCAGCATAATCTGGCCAACGGCTGGAGCAGCAAGCCTGTGGCAGTTTTTGGGATCCCGTTTCTGCTTCTGCTGGTTCATCTGTTCTGTGTTTTTTTTACAGCCAATGATCCAAAGAGAAAAAATATCAACAAGCGCATTTTTACCATGATCCTGTGGCTGGTTCCGGTGGTATCTGTGATCACCTGCATGTCAATCTATGGCCTTGCTCTGGGAATGGACATTGATATGGGAATGATCGTGAACATCATGGTTGGTATCATGTTTATCATTCTCGGAAATTATATCCACAAGGTGAAACAGAATTACACGGTGGGAATGAAGCTTCCCTGGACGTTAAACAGCGAGGAGAACTGGAACCGTACCAACCGTATGGCTGGCTGGGTGCTGATCCTGTCAGGAGTGCTTTTTCTTATGAATTCGCTGCTTCTGAAAACGGAAATTGTCCTGATCATAATTCTGGCAGCAGTGTTTGTTCCAATGATCTATTCATTTATTCTTTATAAGAAGGGAATCTGAGAAGATATTCCCGGGCCGTCATTGTCAGAAAAAGGCAGTGACGGCCTCTTTTTTACCAAAAAATAATGTTCAAACAAAGCGGTCCGTGATATGATAATGTCATACAAAAATATTTCCTCAAACACTATAAACAGACATCGGACAGGAGGGATCATTATGACAGAATTAAGCCGTTTTCAAAAAGATGTGGAAGTTGCTGCCAGTGCCCTTGAAATGCGGGCAGAGAACGAGGATGCCAGGGAGGAGGCTATCCACCTTTACCGGAAATTCGGAAGTACAAAACAGGAACCGCTGCGGCTGGCAGTTGCACTGCGGGGATATTTTCTGGAGGAAGGTGTGGAGGAAGCGGAGCGTGCGGATTACGGAGCGTACCTGAAGAAACGGATCCGCCCGGCAGTGGAACGCCTGATCCTGGAAGATGACTGGGAAAAGATCGGGAAGCTTTATGAGAATGAGTGGTTTGGGGAACAGGAGCTGGAAGTGTTCCTGAAACTGGCCGAAGAGTGGAGGAGACCTGCGGCATTGATGGGACTTCTCCATTTAAAAAAAGAAAAGTATGGATTTAAAGAGAAAAAATTTGAACTGTGAACAAACCTGGTGAAAAATGTAATACCAGATGTATTTTGGCACGTACAGACGTACAGAATGTAAATGACAATAAAGAGATATTCAGGAACATGGGATGGAAAGGAATAAAAACTGGTTTGGTCAGAAGGAAAGGGGGCAGATCCGGTGAATCGGAAGCAGGAAGAACTGGGGACACATATCCTGGAAAATGTAAGGAACGAACTGTACTACTATTTTCCATATCTGGACGGTGCTTTTGCCTGCATTTCCGGGAAAGGCTCGGAAGAGACCAGAACCATCGGAACAGATGGAGAATTCTTCCTTTTTTCACCGGAATATCTGCTGGAACTTTATGTGAAAAAGCCGGAGGCAGTGCGACGAGGGTATTTACATATGCTGCTGCACTGCCTGTATCTGCACCTTTTCCTGGAAAATCAGGAGGACAGACGTTTATGGAACCTGGCCTGTGATATTGCTGTGGAACAGATCATTTCCAGAGAAAAGATCCCGGTTCTGGAGACCGGTGGAAATGCAAAAAAAATCCGGGAAAAAGTCTTTCATATTCTTGGAAACGGCGCGGATTCCGCAGAAAAGATCTGTCGGAAACTGAAAGAACAGACCTTTCCATTTCATCTGGAAGAGCTGGAAGAAACTTTTCATTTTGATGATCACACACTCTGGGATAATTGCACAGGAGAAAAAGGGAAAAAGACAAGAGAAAAATGGAACAGACTTCTTTCCTATACTGCCGCAAACCGCCAGGATCACCGGAAACGACGGGGAAGCCAGAAAGGGGACCAGAGGGAAGATGCAGGCCCCATAAGATCCGGAAGATACGATTACAAAAAATTTCTCCGCCAGTTTTCCGTACTGCGGGAGGAAGTGGAACTGGATACGGAGAGTTTTGATTATATTTTTTATAATTACGGAATGGAACATTATGGAAATCTTCCGCTGATCGAGCCGCTGGAATATAAGGAAGTGAACCGTCTTGAGGAGTTGGTGATCGCCATTGATACTTCCGGTTCCTGTGATGGAGAGACTGTGCGGAGATTCCTGGAAGAAACCTATTCCATTCTCAGTGAAAAAGAGAATTTTTTCCATAAGATGAAAGTCTATCTGATCCAGTGTGACTGCTGTATCCAGGATGTAAAAGTGATCCATTCGGAAGAAGAATGGAAAGAATACAGCAAAGATATCACCATACAGGGGCGGGGAGGAACAGACTTCCGACCGGTGTTCCGGTATGTGAAGGAGCAGCAGGAGAAGAAGGAAATCCGCCGTCTTAAAGCCCTGATCTATTTTACAGACGGAGACGGGATCTATCCGGGAAGTAAGCCGGATTACGAGACGGCCTTTGTATTTTTGCATAAAACAGAAAAAATGGAGCTTGTTCCGCCCTGGGCGATCCGGCTTGTGGCAGAGCAGGAAGGAGTGCGTCATAACATATGAATATAAAAGAGGCAAAAGAAGAGATTAAACATACCTTACTGGCTTACAACCGGAAAGATGCAGCCGGACGTTATACATTTCCCAGACTCCGGCAGCGTCCCATTCTGCTTATGGGCCCTCCGGGAATCGGAAAAACCGCCGTCATGGAGCAGGTGGCAGAGGAATGCGGAGTAGGGCTGGTAGCCTATACCATCACCCACCATACAAGACAGAGTGCGGTAGGACTGCCCAGGATCGTGACCCGGTGCTATAACGGAAAAGAGGTCAGTATCACAGAGTATACCTTAAGTGAGATCATTGCCTCTGTGTATGACTGTATGGAACGTACCGGAAAAAAAGAGGGGATCCTGTTTATCGATGAGATCAACTGCGTTTCCGAGACACTTGCGCCGACCATGTTGCAATTTCTTCAGAACAAGACGTTCGGAAGCCACAGCGTACCGGAGGGATGGCTGATCGCTGCAGCGGGAAATCCTCCGGAATATAATAAGTCGGTCCGGGAATTTGATATCGTAACCCTGGACCGTGTGCGTAGGATGGATATCGAGGCAGATCTTGGGGTGTGGATGGAGTATGCCTGGAAAAAGGAGATCCACGGATCGATCCTTGCTTATCTTGGCATGAAAAAAGATCATTTTTATTCCGTGGAGAATACAGTGGACGGGAAGTTCTTTGTGACGGCAAGAGGATGGGAAGATCTGTCCGAAATTCTGAAAGCTTATGAGGAACTAGGCGTTGAGATCACGGAGAATCTGATCGGGGAGTATCTTTGTCGGGATGAGATCGCAAGGAGCTTTTTTGCCAGTTATCAGCTGTATCGGAAGTACGGAGAGGACTATGGGCTGAAACGCCTGCTTTCCGGAGAAATGGCGGAGGAAGAACAGCAGAAAAAAGTAAAAATGGCGGAAGGTGCTTCGTTTGAGGAACGTTTTCTGGTAACTGGCCTTCTGCTTAGCGGACTCAACGGAAGTTTTCTGGATTATGAAAAGCTGGATAAAGAGACAGGCGCTGTTTATCAGGAACTCCTGCATCTGAAAGCTTTTCTTCATGATAAAAAGGACATGACGGCGCTGGATGAATTTACAGATGTGAAGAAGAAAAGTCTGGCTGTCCGTCTGGAGGCGGAGCTTCTTAACCTGGAACAGCAGACCACGGAAGAGTTTGTGATCCGTACTCTGGAGGAATTCAGCCTTACTATCCGAAAGGAACATATCACAGATACAGAGACTGGTTTTGAACGGATCCGGCAGCTGTTTACGGAAATGGTAGAGAAGAGAAAAGACTGTGCTAAAAAGATCAGCAGAGAGCTGAAACGGGCATTTGCCTTTATGAAAGCATGTTTCGGAGACGGACAGGAAACGGTGCTTTTTGTCACCGGACTGACCAGGAACAGTCATGCAGCTGCTTTTATCCGGGAGTATGGATGTGACCCTTATTTTGCCTGCAGTGAGAAGCTTCTTTACCGGAAACAGGAGAAAAAACTTCAGGAGGAATGTGAGTCGCTATTAAAAATATGAATAATCCCTTAACGAATACTTATGACTGAAAAGGGCCTGGCATCTTGACAGGAGGGCTTGAGTGGTGATACGGTAACGGTGTCGAAAACAAAAACCAAATAACCGAATGATGAGGTGTGAGAACATGCAGGAATTAAAACCAATCAAAGAAGGTAAAGTACGTGAGATCTATGACAATGGCGACAGTCTGATCATGGTTGCAACAGACCGTATCAGCTGCTTTGACGTAATTCTGAATAATGAAGTTACAAAGAAAGGTGCTGTACTGACCCAGATGTCCAAATTCTGGTTTGACATGACTGAGGACATTCTTCCAAACCACATGATTTCTGTAGATACCAAGGATATGCCGGAGTTTTTCCAGCAGGAGAAATTTGAAGGAAAATCCATGATGTGCCGTAAGCTGAACATGCTGCCGATCGAGTGTATCGTACGTGGATACATCACAGGAAGCGGCTGGGCAAGCTACAAGGAGAACGGTACTGTATGCGGCATCAAGCTTCCGGAAGGTCTGAAAGAATCCGACAAGCTGCCTGAGCCGATCTACACACCATCTACCAAGGCTGAGATCGGTGATCACGATGAGAATATTTCTTTTGAGCAGAGTATCGATCATCTTGAGAAATACTTCCCTGGAAAAGGACGCGAGTACGCAGAAAAACTTCGTGACAACACCATCGCTCTTTACAAAAAATGTGCAGAGTATGCACTCAGCAAGGGAATCATCATTGCAGATACAAAATTCGAGTTTGGTCTTGATGAGGACGGCAACATGGTCATCGGTGATGAGATGCTGACACCGGACAGCTCCCGTTTCTGGCCGGCAGAAGGCTATGAACCAGGACATGGCCAGCCATCTTTTGACAAACAGTTTGCACGTGACTGGCTGAAAGCCAATCCGGACAATGACTGGACACTTCCGCAGGAGATCGTGGACAAGACCATCGAGAAATATCTCCAGGCATACAAAATGCTCACAGGCAAAGAACTGGACTGAAAATAACAGCAGCTCTGAAATAGAACATACCTTACAAACCGCCCCGGACGCCCATTCCGAGGCGGTTTCTTTCTATATAAAATGTGATAAAAACAAAACAGTTGCAAGAAAACAGAGGGGTATTTATAATAAATACAGAAACCAGAAAATCCTGACAGATCAAAGGAGTGTGATTATGAGCAGGAAAGACAAGGCGAAAAAGAAAAAAACGGCAGGAGATTATGTTCTGACTCTGGTGCTGATCGTGGCAGTTGTGGTGTTCTGCTATGCTGCCTTTAACCTTTATCATATTTATACAGAGTATAAAAAAGGCACAGATGAGTATAACAGCATTTCAGAAATGGCAGTGACGGAGCGTGATCCGGATGCATCGGAAGATCTGGGACAGCCGGAGGAACAACAGCCGGTGGCTCCTATAAATGTTGATTTTGCATCTCTTAAAAGTATTAATGATGATGTGATCGGCTGGATTTATATGGAGGCACTTCCTCAGATCAGTTATCCGATGGTACAGGGCAAGGATAATAATATGTATCTTCACCAGACTTATGAGAAAAATTATAATTTTGCAGGAACGATCTTTATTGATTATGAGAATAAGAGGGATTTCAGTGACTGCAACACGCTGGTGTACGGACATAATATGAAGAATGGCTCCATGTTTGGAATGCTGAAAAAATACAGGGCAGACGAAACGCTTTACAATACCAGCAAATATTTCTGGATACTTACCCCGAAGAAGAACTACCGCTATGAGATCATTGCCGCATACACAACTTCGGTGAACAGTGATACGTATACCCTGTTTAAAGGTCCTGGTAAGGAATTTCTGGAATATGAGAAAAAAATGTTCAAGAATTCCGAGATTAAAACAGAAGCAGGTGAGGGTGAGGCGAATGTGAAAGATAAGATCGTTACATTGTCTACATGCACCGGTAATCAGGCAACACGTTTTGTTGTGCAGGGAAAAAGAGTAAACGCAGTGGATCCACAGTAGCCATTTTTTATGTGAAAAATAAGGGAGGAAGATTCATATGGAAAATGAAATAGGAAAATTACAGAAGATCATTGATGAGAGCAATAATATCGTATTTTTCGGCGGAGCAGGAGTTTCCACGGAAAGCGGGATCCCGGATTTTCGAAGCCAGGACGGGCTGTATAACCAGAAGTATGATTATCCGCCGGAGACGATCTTAAGCCATACATTTTTTATGCGCAGGCCTGAAGAATTTTTTAAATTTTACAGAGATAAGATGCTTTGTGATACTGCAAAACCCAATGCGGCACATCTGAAACTGGCAGAGATGGAGCAGGCAGGCAAGCTGAAAGCGGTGATCACTCAGAATATTGACAATCTTCATCAGATGGCAGGAAGCAAAAAAGTTCTGGAACTTCACGGAAGTGTTTACCGCAATCATTGTATGAAGTGTGGGAAATTCTATGATTTTAAGTATATGAAGGAGTCAGAAGGAGTTCCGAAATGTACCTGTGGTGGTATGATCAAACCGGATGTGGTTCTCTATGAGGAAGGTCTGGATGACTATACGATCCAGGAATCTGTAAGAGCAATTTCAGAGGCGGAGGTCCTGATCATCGGAGGAACTTCCCTGGCTGTGTATCCGGCAGCAGGACTGATCGATTATTTCAGGGGAAATCATCTGGTGGTGATCAACAAGGCGCCGACACCGAGAGACAAATATGCGGATCTTCTTATTAAAGAACCGATCGGAAAGGTGTTCTCTCAGATACGGATCTGATAAACTGCATAGCAGTTATCCGGTGCAGGGCTACGTAGTGAATGCGGATATTTTTATCCGTTTGACTAAAATATCCGGAAAAAAGAAAAATGAGGAGTATCAAATGGGATTAAATTATGAAGTAGGAGATATTGTCACACTGAAGAAGGCGCACCCCTGTGGCAGCAAAGAATGGGAGATCCTTCGTGTAGGAGCGGATTTTCGTCTGAAATGCATGGGCTGTGGACACCAGATCATGGTAGCGCGCAAGCTTGTGGAGAAAAATACACGAGATTTGAAAAAATTCGAAAAAAATTAAATTTATGCTTTACATCACGGGAAAGATATGCTAGAATCAACAATCGTGATATATTTCATATCCTTGCTCTTTGACAGGCAAAGGGCCAAAAGACCATAAGGAGGTTAAGACAAGCATGAACAAGTACGAGTTAGCATTAGTTGTGAGCGCTAAGCTTGAGGACGAAGCACGTGACGCTGTAGTTGAGAAAGCAAAAAGCTATATTACACGTTACAACGGCGTGATCACAGAAGTTGAAGAATGGGGTAAGAAGAAATTAGCTTACGAGATTCAGAAAATGCATGAAGGCTTCTACTATTTTATTCAGTTTGAAGCAGATTCTCAGTGCCCGGCGGAGATCGAGAGACATGTCCGCATCATGGACAATGTATTAAGATACCTGGTTGTCAAGAAAGAGGCATAATTTTTGCAGCGGATTTTCGAAAACACCATTAAGAACCTGTTCAGTTAAGTGAAATCTGAGATCATAAGAGAGGTAGAACGATGAACAAAGTAATATTAATGGGACGCTTGACAAGAGATCCTGAGGTAAGATATTCCGCAGGAGAAAATGCCCTGGCAATCGCCAGATATACACTGGCAGTTGACCGCAGATTCCGTCGTGACGGAGAAGCAAATGCTGATTTTATCAACTGTGTTTCTTTCGGACGGACAGCAGAGTTTGCGGAAAAGTATTTCAGACAGGGACTGAAAATTGCAGTTACGGGACGTATTCAGACAGGAAGTTATACGAACCGTGAGGGACAGAAGGTTTATACGACAGAGGTTGTTGTTGAGGATCAGGAATTTGCTGAGAGCAAAGCGTCAAGCGACAGCTATGCAGCATCTCATCCGAGAACAGAAGCAGCACCTGCACCGTCTATGCCAAGTCCGAGCGCAGCAAGCGCCGACGGCTTCATGAATATTCCAGATGGAATTGATGAGGAGCTGCCGTTCAACTAGAACATCTGATCAAGACAGATGAGACGAATAAGATAGGAGGAAACAATCATGGCTTACAATAGAGGCGAGAGACCAGATTCTCCGATGAAGAGAAGAGGCGGACGCAGAAGAAAAAAAGTTTGTGTATTCTGCGGTAAAGAGAATAACGAGATCGATTACAAGGATGTAGCAAAGTTAAGAAAGTATGTTTCCGAGAGAGGTAAGATTCTCCCGAGAAGAATTACAGGTAACTGTGCAAAACATCAGAGAGCACTGACAGTTGCTGTTAAGAGAGCACGTCATATGTCCCTGATGCCATACGTTCAGGACTAATTCCGATCATCCACAGGATCGTTGCCAGACAGATGAGCAGTCATCTGGATGGCAGCGGTCCTGTTTTTTATTTTCTGTGACGACATAAAGCTATAAAACGGACGTTTCCAGTCATGCAGTGTATGGCAGCGTTTTCCGGCTGTAACAGATTTTATCATAACTATGGAATTATAATAAGAAATCTGGTATAATGATAGATAACTTGTGGTTTTTATTACGTTGAGAACAGGAAAAAGCAATGAACAACAAAGTTAAATTTAAAGGGCCTATGAAACACTTCATGCGCTGGCCACTGTATCTTTCGGTTCTGGTGGTGCTGCTGGACCTGCTGGTGTTTATTGTAAGTGTGAAGGCCGGAATTCTGGTGTCTGTAGGTACTGTTATTTATATTTTTATCGCAGTACAGCTTTTCCGATATCACAAACCGCTGATCATCAATGATATGATAGCATTTGCCAATCAGTATGATGTGGTGGAAAAGAGGATGCTGGAAGAACTGGCACTTCCCTATGCCATTATGGATATGGAAGGCCGTATGATCTGGTCCAACCGGATCTTTTCGGAGATCACGGGCAGAGATCAGTTTTATAAAAAAAATATCAGCACAGTTTTTCCGGACATTACTCCGGACAAGCTTCCGGTAGCCGATGAGCTGGAAATTTCCGAGATGAGTACGCATTTCGGGGATCGGATCTATCGTGTGTCCATGCAGAGGGTGACCATGGGAGAAGTGGTAAGCCATGCAGATATTCTGGAGGATATGTCCCAGAATGTTAGCCTGATCGCCATGTATCTTTATGATGAGACAGAGCTTAAGGAATACATTCAGAAGAATGAAGATAATAAGCTTGTAGTAGCCCTGGCTTATCTGGATAATTATGAGGAAGCTCTTGAAAGTGTGGAGGATGTGCGGAGATCTCTTCTGATCGCACTGATCGACCGTAAGATCACGAAGTACTTTTCCAACTTTGACGGTCTTGTAAAGAAGCTGGAGAAAGATAAATATCTCCTGATCATGCGCCAGAGCTCGCTGGAAACTCTGAAGGAACAGAGATTCCATATTCTGGATGAGGTAAAGACTGTTAACATCGGAAACGAGATGGCAGTGACTTTAAGTATTGGAATCGGTCTGAATGCTTCCACTTATATTCAGAATTATGAATATGCCAGAATTGCCATTGAGATGGCACTGGGACGTGGCGGCGACCAGGTAGTGATCAAAAATGGCAATAATATCACCTACATTGGCGGTAAAGCTCAGCAGATGGAGAAATCCACCCGTGTAAAGGCCCGCGTGAAGGCCCAGGCGCTGAAGGAATTTATGAGTACCAAGGACCGTGTGGTTGTCATGGGACATAAGATCACCGACGTGGATGCTCTGGGAGCAGGCATCGGTATTTACCGTGCAGGCAAGACTCTTGGTAAGCCGGTGCACATTGTAATTAATGATCCGACCACATCCATCCGGCCTCTGATGAGTGGCTTTATGGAGAACCCGGATTATGAACCATCCATGTTTGTGGACAGTAATCAGGCCAAAGAGCTTGTGGATAATAATACGGTAGTGGTTGTAGTAGATACCAACAAGCCAAGTTATACAGAGTGTCAGGATCTTCTCTATATGACCAAGACTATCGTGGTACTGGATCATCACCGCCGTGGCAGTGAGGTAATACAGAATGCAGTTCTTTCCTATGTGGAGCCTTATGCATCTTCAAGCTGTGAGATGATCGCGGAGATCCTGCAGTATTTTGCGGATGGACTGAAGCTCCGCAGCATTGAGGCGGACTGTATTTATGCGGGTATCATGATCGATACCAACAATTTTACAACAAGGGCAGGTGTACGTACCTTTGAGGCTGCGGCATTTCTGCGAAGATGCGGGGCGGATGTGACACGTGTACGCAAGATGCTCCGTGACAATATTGATTCCTATAAGGCGAGAGCGGAGGCTGTCCGTACTGCTGAGATCTACCGGGATTATTTTGCCATTGCAAGATGCCCAAGTGAAGGTCTGGAAAGCCCTACCGTTGTAGGTGCACAGGCGGCCAATGAGCTTCTTAACATTGCCGGAGTCAAGGCATCCTTTGTTCTTACAAGCTATAATAACGAGGTTTACATCAGTGCCAGAGCCATTGACGAAGTTAATGTCCAGGTCATGATGGAACGGATGGGCGGCGGCGGACATCTGAATATTGCCGGTGCGCAGGTGAAAGACACCATGGATGAGACCGAGAGAATGCTGAAAGAAATTATAGACCAGTTATATCAGGAAGGGGACAAATAGAAATGAAAGTAATTCTTCTGGAAGATGTAAAATCCCTGGGAAAAAAGGGACAGATTGTAAATGTAAGTGACGGATATGCAAGAAACATGATTCTGCCGAAAAAACTTGGTGTTGAGGCTACTTCCAAGAATCTTAATGATCTGAAACTCCGTAAGGCAAATGAGGAAAAGGTTGCGCAGGAGAACCTGGACGCTGCCAAGGCATTTGCAGAGGAGCTTTCCACAAAAGAGATCATCCTGACCCTGAAAGTGGGCGAGGGTGGAAGAACATTCGGTTCTGTATCCTCCAAGGAAATCTCAGAGGCAGCAAAAAAACAGCTGAATCTGGATATCGATAAGAAAAAACTTCAGCTGGAGAATCCAATCCGGAACCTTGGTGTTACCAACGTTCCGGTACGTCTCCATCCGAAAGTAACCGGAAGTCTCAAGGTTTGGGTAAAAGAGGCGTAATCGATGGAAGAGGCACTGATCAAGAGGATTCTTCCTCACAGTATTGAGGCAGAGCAGTCAGTGATCGGTTCCATGATCCTGGACCGTGATGCGATTCTTGTGGCTTCCGAGATTCTGACCAGTGATGATTTTTATCAGAAACAGTATGGTATTATCTTTGATGCCATGGTAGAACTCTGTAATGAGGGACAGCCGGTAGATCTGATCACCCTGCAGAACCGTCTCAAGGAGAAAGAACTCCCTCCGGACATCAGCAGTATGGAATATGTCCGTGACCTGATCGCTGCAGTTCCTACCTCTGCCAATGTGAAATATTATGCCAATATTGTCAGTGAAAAGGCAGTTCTCCGCCGGCTGATCCGGACTACGGAAGAAGTTGCCAATGCCTGCTATCTGGAAAAGGACAGCACGGAGACCATTCTTGAGGAATCCGAAAAGAAACTGTTCAATATTCTGCAGAGAACAAACGGCAGTGATTATGTACCGATCCAGCAGGTTGTATTAAATGCAGTCAGTAACATTGAGAAGGCTTCCAAGCTGAAAGGCTCCGTCACCGGAATTCCTACCGGATTTGTAGATCTGGATTATAAGACCTCCGGTATGCATGCGTCCGACCTTGTACTGATTGCGGCGCGACCTTCCATGGGAAAAACTGCTTTTGTGCTGAATATTGCCCAGTATATGGCATTTCGTAAAGATGTGACCGTGGCGATCTTCAGCCTGGAGATGTCCAAGGAGCAGCTGGTAAACCGTCTTCTTGCCATGGAATCCCATGTGGATTCTCAGAATCTCCGTACCGGAAATCTGAAAGATGAAGACTGGACGAAGCTGGTGGAAGGTGCAGATATCATCGGTGGCTCCAATCTTATTATTGACGATACTCCTGGAATTTCTATTGCGGAACTTCGTTCCAAATGCAGGAAATATAAGCTGGAGCACAATCTTGGAATTATCATGATCGATTACCTGCAGCTGATGAGCGGAAGCGGAAAATCCGATTCCAGACAGCAGGAGATTTCCGATATTTCCAGATCTCTGAAAGCGCTGGCAAGAGAGATCGATGTGCCGGTGATCGCATTGTCTCAGCTGAGCCGTGCGGTAGAACAGAGACCAGATCACAGGCCGATGCTTTCGGATCTTCGAGAGTCCGGAGCTATTGAGCAGGATGCGGATGTGGTCATGTTCATCTATCGAGACGATTATTACCATAAAGATACCGAGAAAAAAGACATTGCAGAGATCATCATAGCCAAGCAGAGAAACGGCCCCATTGGAACCGTAGAACTGGTATGGCTGCCAAGGTATACGCAGTTTGTAAATATGAAAAAGTAGAGCCGTGCAGACGGAAAAATGAAATGCTGTCAGGATGAACACTTGTATTTAGCCTGACAGCATTTTGTTTTTCCGGCTGCACGGCTCTGCTGATAAGTCACATCCGGTAAAATTATGTCAACCGATTTTTCTTGCCATTTCCTGAATCCAGGGGTTATACTATAGACAGTAACAGTGAATCTCTACACAAGGGGGCGTTCACGATGGAAAAAAGATATACGGTGAGACAGGCTGTAACAATGACAGGCGTGAAATCTTATGTTCTGCGGTACTGGGAGGAAGAACTGGATCTTCGGATTGGGCGCAATGAACTGGGACACCGCTATTATACACCTTTTGATATCCAGCTTTTTCTTAAAATAAACGAGTTGAAAAACAGAGGTCTTCAGCTGAAAGCAATCCGAACGCTGATTCCGCAGGAAGCAAGAAATACTTATCCGTCAGACCTTGCAAAAACCGGCAGTGAAATCCTGGAGGGAGAAGCGGTTGAGATTGAAGATATTCCGGTAGGAACACCAGAAGAAGCAGCAGAAGACATGTTTATGGAGAAGCAGAAAACATCAAAGGAGCATAGAGAGGATGACAAAAAGATCCTCGAATTTCAGGAAATCCTGGAACGGCTGATCCATGAGGAAATGCAACGGAAAAAAGAAGGAGAATACAGGTGTCGTTCTTTGGATGAAGCCATCCGAAAGAAACAGCAGGCAAGAAGAGAGGCGGCAGCTGCCTGTGATGGAAAAAAGAATAAAAGAAACAGAAAAGGCTGCCGGTAAACCGGCAGCCTCATTCGTTACGGTAGCTTATCAAGCAAATGGTGCATTACTCAGCAGAGATAGCACCAACTGGACAGGCCTCAGCGCATGTTCCGCAGTCAACACAAGCGTCTGCGTCGATTACATAATGCTCATCTCCCTGAGAAATAGCTTCGTTCGGGCACTCACCCTCGCATGTTCCACAGCTAACGCACTCGTCAGAAATTACATATGCCATAATTGATATCCTCCTTTAAAATGGTGTATTGTATGTATCCCCTACCAGGGATTCTATTCCCATTCTAATATATATGTACAAAGAATACAAGTATAAATTTATATACAAAATAAAAATCAGAGAACCAGAGAAGCGCCGGTAAATAAAGGAAGCGATAAGGCGTTGATTCCCCTGGGATTTCGTATTATAATAGCAGAACGAAGTGGAAACATTTCGATAAATCAGTAAAGGAGAGTACGCACATGGCAAAGGTTACAAAGAGTATGCTGATCGGAGAACTTCTTACAGTAGACCCTAATATTGCACCAATCCTGATGCGGGCAGGAATGCATTGCCTTGGATGCCCGTCTTCTCAGATGGAATCTCTGGAAGAGGCAGCTATGGTTCATGGACTGGACGCAGATGTTCTTGTAGCACAGATCAATGATTTTCTCGGAGAGTAAGCAGTATCTGCTGTTTTACTGAAAAAAGACCGCTGTTGGAAATATGGATCAGCCATATCAGGGATGATCGTATTTCTGACAGCGGTTTATTTTTTGAAAATTTAAAGTTTAAGAAGTTTCTGAAGGGCATCATCTGCGATCAGTGTACCATGTTCACGAAGATAAGCCTCCGCGGCAGGAGTAAATGCACGACCAACTCCGTACTCAGAAAGAATGTTGCATACTTTATTAAACTCTTCCGGAGTGCAGTCAGACTGATGGAGAACAAGCTGGTATACTCCATCCTCGCCTTCGCGATAAAGGGTATTGTTTCCGGTAAAGAAACCGTTCATACCATGAGAAGCAGCGATAACATCGTCAAGTCCTGGGAAAGAGTACAGACGGATAAGCCGTACAGAATTCTCGGAAGCCTGTGAAGCATCCGGATTTTCCGGATTCGGTGATGCTGCGGGTTCGGATTTCTTTTCTTCCGGCTTCTGGGGAAGATTCTTAAGTTTGGATTCACAGAGTTTCTGGAAGATATCAATGATATTATCGGCTCCGTCAATCTCAACGGTATCCGAAGGCTTATTTCCTTTAAATGGAGCAAATTTGGAAAAACGGGTATCCAGTTCTTCAGGATCTTCCACCTTGGTGATGATAAGAATGATACTTTCCGCACTTACGGGAATTGCTTCGATCATCAGTGGAATGTTATCAGCTTCAAAACCAAACTGTATCTGAGCCTGCTGCATCATATCACGGAAGAGACGTTTGGCCTTCTCTGTTCCGTAAGCAAGTTCACTGATACGGATCTGGTGACTGTCCAGATCTTCCTTCGTCAGTGTGCAACGGATCTGATTGTCGTTGATCTTTTCTATTTTCATATAATCACATCCTATGGTCAATAAATTTAATCTTTTACATACTGTATTATATAACAGTTATATACAAGATGTAAAGATGCAGAATCTGATGAAAAAATAAAATTTCCGGATAAAAATAAATTTTTTTTTATAATCGGATAAAAGACTTGCATCTGAAAAGAAAAACGGTATAATAAAAACAGAAAAGCTGTCCGATCCATAGAAACAGGAAGACAGTAAAGATAGCTTAAAGTCATACTTTTTCTGAAGATAAGATCTCTGTGCAGATTTCATCGGCGTTTCTGCCGCAGCACAGAATAAATTTTTCCCCCTTTTTATTTATGTTTATGCAATATAAATTGGATCAGGACAGCTTTTCAAGAACCGTTGCTGGTGTTTTCTGAAAATCAAACCAGGAAAGGAGGTCGGGATACGGAAAATATATCACAGGTAAAAAAGAAATCCGCAAAAACCCTTCGCAGGGAACTAAAGCTTTACCGTGAAAACGGAGTTTCCCTTTATCTCAACGGTGAGCCCAGTACTCCGAAAAAAATCGCAAAAGCCTGTCAGATTGCGGAAGATGGAGTTTACATGCGGGATTATACGGAAGATGAAGAAGGCCATATTGCCTGTGTAAGCTTTGATTTAATTCGAAAAATGTAATACAACTTAAGAGAAAGCGGTTCCCCGGACGCAGAAGTTCCCCGGAACTCATACATACCATGTGGGGAACCGAAATTATAAAGAAACTGTGAAAATTTATTAAAAGTCGATTTTTGTAACGAAACGCAGAAGAAATATGTTATAATGAAAAAAATTATGACATTTATACCGAAAGGAAAAAAACAATGATAAAAAAACATATGCCGGTCCTGGTGGTATGTCTGCTGATCGTTCTGGTTTCTCTTATAGGAGGAGCCGTTTATGGAATTAACAAACTGATTCCGACCAGTAAGCAGATGGATCTGACAGAGTATTACGGTCAGAATGCAGATGGAGAGGCTTCACTGGTAGCAGGAACACAGAAACTCGAACAGAAAGCTCTGATCTCAGGAGATGAGGTTTATATTCCGCTGGATGTGGTAAAT
Source organism: Blautia sp. MCC283 (assembly GCF_018785565.1). Taxonomy (NCBI): domain Bacteria; kingdom Bacillati; phylum Bacillota; class Clostridia; order Lachnospirales; family Lachnospiraceae; genus Blautia; species Blautia sp. MCC283. The sequence goes on from NZ_WQQB01000001.1 coordinate 60,362, forward strand.
GGATATCTGAATCAGAGATATTATTGGGACAGTGCAAATAAAAAGATCCTGTATGCGACACCAACCAGTCTTACAGAGGAGGCAGCATCGGATCAGCCTGGCGGAAACGTATGGCTGAAGGAGAGTACTGTTTATCTGAAACTGGATTATGTGAAGAAATATACAGATATCGATTCATATATATATAAAGACCCTGCGAGAATAGCAATTCAGTATAAATTCAGCAATGTGCAGACGGTAACTGTAAAGAAGGATACCGTGATCCGGTACCGGGGCGGGATTAAATCCAAGATCCTGACAAAAACAGCAAAAGATACAGTTCTCAGGCTGATGAACGAAGGAGAAGACTGGGATCAGGTAGCCACAGATGACGGATATATTGGATACATCCAGAAAAAGAAAGTAAGTGCAGCGGATACAACCGACTATAAGCGGAGTTTTAAAGCTGAAGCTTATTCTTATTTTACGATGGATGAGCCTGTAAATCTTGCATGGCATCAGGTTACGAGTACAGACGCCAACAACTATTTCGCGGATACTACCCAGAATATGACAGGGGTGAATGTGATCTCACCGACCTGGTTCTCTGTTTCGGATAATGATGGAAATGTGAGCAGCCTTGCATCAGGGGAATATGTGATGCAGGCACATGAGAAAGGCCTGAAAGTATGGGGCCTGGTGGATAATTTCAGTGAGAATATGAGCACAACAACGGTTCTTTCCAATACAGCCGCAAGGCAGAATCTGGAGAACCAGCTGGTTACATATGCACTGAAGGCAGGTCTGGATGGAATTAATGTTGATTTTGAATCCCTGAGTGAGGATGTGGGAATCCATTTTCTACAGTTTCTGAGAGAACTTTCCATTCAGTGTCATGAGAATAATCTGGTACTTTCTGTAGATAATCCGGTTCCGGAGGATTTTACAAGTCATTATGACAGAGCGGAACAGGGAAAAGTTGTGGATTATGTGATCATTATGGGATATGATGAGCATTATGTAGGATCCGATGCAGGATCCGTGGCTTCTCTTCCATGGGTGGAACAGGGAGTCAAGGATACACTTGCGGAAGTCCCGGCCAAGAGAACTATTCTTGCAATTCCGTTTTATACAAGACTCTGGAAAACAACAGATGGAGGAGCTCTGACCAGTGAAGCAATCGGAATGGATCAGGCACAGCAGGCAATCAGTGATAATGGAGCGGAGACTTACTGGGATAAGACAACCAGCCAGAATTACGGAACCTATGAAGGAGACGGCGCTACATACCAGATCTGGCTTGAGGATTCCAAGTCGATTGCGGAAAAAGTAAAACTTATCCCCAAATATAAACTGGCAGGCGTGGCGGAATGGAAACTGGGATTTGAGAACAGTGGAATCTGGAGCGTCATTACAGAAAATCTGTCCTGACAAAAGAAAACAATATATTTTATGCAATGAAAGCACTCCTGGCGACATATATTAAACTAAATACGCCGGGGGTGTTTTGCGTTGAAAAAGCGAGGGATAGAAATCGGAATGGCAGTTCTCATGCTGGTCTGCTTTTATATTCTGTCAAGGGAGGCAGCAGAGGCAACGGAGAAACTGAAAGATGTATCAGGGAATATACAGGCCGGACAGGTGATTCTGGTAGATGCCGGGCATGGAGGAATTGACTCCGGGATGGTAGGAATAGAGGGACTTAAAGAGAAGGGAATCAATCTGGAAATAGCAATAAAACTGAAAGCAGTTCTTGAGAAAAGGGGCTTTACGGTTATGATGACCCGGGAGGAAGATAAAGGCCTTTATAAAGATAATACACAAAATATGAAAGCGCAGGATCTGCAAAATCGGATTGCAATGATAAAGGAATATGCACCGGTGCTTTCTGTGAGCATCCATCAGAACAGCTACAGTGATCCCCAGGTAAAGGGACCACAGGTATTTTATTATGCGGATTCTGAAAACGGAAGAAATCTGGCTCTGGCAATCCAGGAAGAACTGAATCGACAGCTTTCAGTTGCACGTCCACGTGAAGCGAAAGGAAACAGGACCTATTATCTGCTGAAAAGAAGCCCCAGTGTGATCAATATTGTAGAGTGTGGATTTCTGACAAATCCGGAAGAAGCACAGCTGTTAAAAAAAGAAGAGTATCAGACGAAGATTGCCATGTCTGTGGCAGACGGTATTGATACATATCTTGCCAGCCAGGAAGAACACGAAAAAAATTGAAAAAAATGTGAATAGCCTTTTCACAGGAAGGCTATTCTGCTATACTTTACGTGAATTGAGGAGAATCTTATGTTTGGAATCTTTTATCTTATATTATGCGTGTTAACAGGAATGGAAATGGCGGGGTGTCTGTTTCCGCAGCAGATAACTGAAAAAGGAAATCGGATATGGGTGATCCTTCCGGCGGCTTTTGGAACGGGAGTTCTGATGCTGACTTGGGCAGTATATGTGGTTTCCTGGATGTTCAGTGTATGTGCGGGAGCAGAACATCCTCTTTTTTATGGAAATATTATTGTGATGTCGGTGACTGTGCTGTGTCTTCTTGGAATTTTCATCCGGAAGCGAAAAAGAACAGAAAAAATGTTTCCGGTATCGGAGAAGATGATCAGTAGAAAATGGATCCTGCGAAAAGAAATTTTACTTTTTGTGGTTCTGACGGCGTTTGTAACAGTAATGATGTTTTATGTCTTCCATATGAAAGACGGTCTTCTGTATTCGGGATTTTCCGTGTATGGTGATTATGCACCTCATACCGCAATGATGAGATCTTTTTCCAGAGGAAATAATTTTCCTACGCAGTATCCGCATTATGGAGGGCAGGACGTAAAGTATCATTTTATGTTTCAGTTTCTGGTAGGAAATCTGGAATATCTGGGGCTTCGGCTGGATCTGGGATATAATCTGGTAAGTATCATGTCTCTTTCCGGTTTTCTTATGGCCCTTTATGGAATCAGTTATCGGATGTTCCGGAGTTTCTGGGCCGGTGCTGCTGCTATGGTTTTCTTTTTCTTTCGCAGCGGAACTGCGTTCTGGCAGTATCTGTGGGAAAATGCGAAAGCAGGGAATCTTATCCAGGCACTGAAAGAGAACACAGCGTTCATTGGTTATACCACAAATGAAAACTGGGGATTATGGAATTTTAACGTATATCTCAATCAGAGACATCTGGCATTCGGGCTTCTGATCGTTGCAGTGGCTGTATGGATCTTCATGGACTGGGTAGAGGCTGGCTGCGGACACAAAGAGCATGGCTGGCTGTGGATCAGAAAACGTATTTTCTCAAAAGAAGCATGGGCATTCCGAAATGTGGAAATTGCAATTTTGCTGGGACTGTTCCTGGGTCTGACCGCTTTCTGGAATGGAGCTGCACTGATCGGGGGACTTTTGATCCTGGCTGGTTTTGCTGTATTTTCTGATGGAAAGCTGGATTATGCGGTGTGTGCGGCGCTGGCGGTATTCTTTTCGGAACTGCAGTCGAAGATTTTTGTGTCAGGAAGTGTGATGTCCCCTTCCTTTTACTGGGGATTTCTGGCAGAGAACAAGAGCATTTCAGGGGTACTCTGGTATCTGGTGGAGATCAGTGGATTTTTCTTTGTAGGACTGGTCGTGGCATCTGTATTTTTTAAAAGAAATGAGAGAGTGGTACTGGGGGGCTTTTTGCTTCCGGCAGTATTTGCGTTTGTGGTGTCCCTGACCCCGGATATCAATGTGAACCACAAATATATCATGATCTCCTATGCATTTGCGGCAGTGCTGTGGGGAGGGATACTCCGAAGCATATTTTTCGAGTTCAGAAAGAAAAGAATAAAATGGGCAGGCGCGGCCGTCTGTATTATTATGAGCATCTGTCTGACTGCAACCGGAGTTTACGATTATGTGATCATTTTGAGGGATAATGATTCCGGACACAGAATGACAGTAAACATGGAAAGCAGTCTTACAGACTGGCTTTCTGAAAATCTTGGGAAAAATGATCTTCTTCTGACCCCGGAATATACGATGAACGAGGTTACAATGTCTGGTGTGATGATCTACTGCGGATGGCCGTATTACGCCTGGTCGGCAGGATATGATACCAATTACCGCGCCGGACAGGCTGTGCTCATCTATACGACAGATGATCCGGAGATACTGAAAGCGACTGTGAAACAGGAGAAGATCACGTATATTCTGTTTGAGGACAACATGGAATTTGAGCAGCAGGAGTGTCGAGAGGATGTCATCAGGGAGACATATCCGCTGGTGTATACCTCGGAAGATGGGAGAATAAGAATCTATGAAACATGACAGCTTATATATCATTATGCCGGCATACAATGAAGAAAAAAATATCGGGACAGTGATCGAACAGTGGTATCCGGTCGTGGAGAGGATCGGAGGAGAAAGCCGCCTAGTGATCCTTAATGATGGAAGCAGAGATGGCACTTATGAAATGATTCGGAAATATCAGAAAAAATACGAGCGTCTTATCGGGATCGACAAACCAAATGAAGGACACGGGGGAACTATCCTCCGAGGATATCATTATGCAGTGGATGCCGGAGCGGATTATATATTTCAGACCGATTCCGATGGCCAGACACTTCCTGATGAATTCTGGCAGTTCTGGAAAAAGCGTAAAACATGCGGGTTACTGATCGGTTACAGAAAAAAAAGAGAAGATGGTTTTTCCAGGCTTTTTGTGACAAGAGTGCTGAGACTGGTACTGTTTCTGACCTTTGGGACATGGGTAAAAGATGCGAATACACCGTATCGTCTGATGAATGCGAAACAGTTGTCGAAAGTGCTGAAAAAGATCCCGGACGGATTTTTTCTTTCCAATGTTCTGATGACGGTAATTTATGAGAAGCATCATCTGCATGTGGAGTATATACCGATTACATTCCGTCCGCGTCAGGCAGGTAAAAATTCTATTAATATGAAACGCATCATAAAGATCGGCAGACAGGCATTTGGAGATTTTATCCGCCTTCGCCACAGAATCTGATACAGGAGGAAGAACGATGAAAATACAAATCAGAAAAATACTTCCGGAATCCATTGCGGCGGTAATTCTGATCGCACTTTCCGCATATCTCCTCGGAGGAGATGTGTGGACATTCTGGACCTGGTGGCTCCTTGCACTGTTTATGGGAATGGTTGCCATGCCAGTGACGGGAAGACTTTTTGAGGGATTTGAAGATAAAGGATGGCTGTTTTCAAAAGCACTGGCGATTGCAGTAACCGGATTTTTAACCTGGTTTCTGGCGGCAGTAAAACTTCTTCCGTTTACAGCTGCAACCTGCATAGGAGTATCTGTGATCTGCGGGATCTTCTGCGCCATTCTTTTTCATGTACAGCTGAAAAAGGGGATAGAATGTTACCCATCCGGAAAAATCCAGCTGATTGTTCGTGAAGAACTTCTTTTCTTCGGAATTTTTCTTCTCTGGACTTATCTGGCGGGATTCCGTCCACAGGCATATGGAACAGAGAAATTTATGGATTATGGATTTATGGAGGCGATGATGCGCAGCAAAACACTTCCTGCCCGTGATCTGTGGTATTCTCAGGGAACCATTAATTATTATTACGGAGGGCAGTATTTTGCGGTATTTCTCACGAAGCTTACAGGAAGCAGAGTAGAAGTAACCTACAATCTGATGCGTACTTTTGTAGCCGCTTTTGCATTTGTATATCCGTTTTCCCTGGTAAGACAGATGGCAAAGGACAGATTGTACGGACGCATGTCTGGGATAAAAAAATATCTTCCGTCACTGGCTGGAGTGACAGGTGGAATTGCGGTTTCCATTGCAGGAAATGTGCATTACATTGTATATCGCTGCGTGCTGCCTCTGATCCATAAAATTCAAGGAGTGGCAGAAACTGCCAGCTACTGGTTCCCGGATGCAACCCGATATATCGGTTATAATCCGGTGAATGAAAGTGACAAGACCATTCATGAATTTCCATGTTATTCCTTTGTACTGGGGGATCTTCACGCTCATGTGGTCAATGTAATGTTTGTTACCTTTCTTGTAGGGATGCTTTATGCATGGATGAAAAAAATCCGAAGTGCAGGTCCGGAACCGGAAAAACAGGATGTCAGGGATTTCTGGCTGAAGCAGCTTCTGATGCCGCATATCCTTCTGGCCGCAGTTCTTCTGGGAATGTTCCAGTGGACAAACTACTGGGATTTTGTGATTTATTTTGTTGTGACAGGCGGTGTCGTTCTGATCGCAAATATTATTCGATTTGAGGGGAAAGTAACCAGGATTCTGGCAGTAACAATTGCTCAGGCAGTGGAGATCATTGCGGTTTCCTATCTTGTGATCTTACCGTTTACTCTGAAATTTGAAACCATGGTTCAGGGAGTGGCTCTTGCACAGCATCATTCTCTGTGGTACCAGCTTCTGATCCTCTGGGGACTTCCGGTGTTTCTTACTGTGCTTCTGATCATCTCTGTTCTTACAGAAAAACTGAAAGGAATGAAGCACAAGAGCCTGTACAGACTTCTGGAGGCAGTTTCGGCTCCGGATCTGTTTGCTGTGATCATGGGACTTTGTGCGATTGGATTGATCCTTATTCCGGAAATTGTTTATGTAAGGGATATTTATGAGAATGGTAATGCGCGAGCCAACACCATGTTCAAACTTACCTATCAGGCATATATTCTGTTTGGGATGACTATGGGATATGGGATTTACCGGATGCTTGTAGTATCGAAGCAGAAAATCATCCGGATCTTTTCCGGTATTGGCCTTTTTGTGCTGATCTGGACGGTAGGATATTTTGGAAATGCTGTGCACTCCTGGTTCGGGGAGGTATGGAATCCTTCAAATTATCAGGGATTGAATGCTACTACATTTCTGGAAACAGATTTTCCGCAGGATGCGGCGGCAATCCGCTGGCTGAAAGATAACATTGAGGGATCGCCTGTGGTGCTGGAAGCTAATGGAGACAGTTACACAGGATATGAGAGAGTTTCGGCCACCACAGGACTTCCGACAGTGCTTGGCTGGTATGTTCACGAATGGCTTTGGAGAAATAATGTGCCGGATCTTAATGAGAAGAGTGCTGATATTCAGACAATTTATACTTCCACAGATGAAGAAAAGGTGAAGGAACTGATACAGCGATATGATATTTCGTATATCTTTGTAGGCGGACAGGAAAAAGAAAAATATGGCACAGAGCTGAATGACAGTCTCCTCCAGAGTCTTGGCAGTATTGTCTTTGAAGATGATACATCAGGAACTTATATTGTGAAAGTGGAGCAGGATTGACAATTTTTCCATAACAACGCTATAATAAAGTAACTATATGTATGGCAGCGAGAGGAGGATATTATGAACAGAATTGACAGGCTTTATATGGAAATGATACGTTACTATCAGGGTGACCCGAAGCATATTCAGCACTTTGTAAAGGTTCACAGCTTTTCAAGGCTGATCGGACAGGGAGAGGGACTGGACGAAGATACAATGTATATACTGGAAGCTGCAGCCCTTGTTCATGATATTGGAATCAAGGTTGGAATGGAGAAATATGGACGGTCTGACGGAAAGACGCAGGAAGCAGAGGGACCGGCAGCAGCCAGGGAGATGCTTACACACCTTGGATTTAAGGAGCAGGTGATCCGTAGAGTGGAATATCTGGTGGGACATCATCACACCTATAAAGACATTGACGGGCTGGATTATCAGATCCTTGTAGAAGCGGATTTTCTTGTAAATTACTTTGAGAACGGACTTGATAAAGAGCACATTAAAAAAAGTGCAGAAAAGATATTTAAGACAGAAACCGGTAAAAAAATTGTAAAAGAGATGTTTTTCCCGGAAGCTTTTCAGAAATCAGAGACCTGGGCACAGGATGCGCTGCAGGATCTGGAGGATTTTATTGAAGAACAGGGGATTTATATCAGACAGTAATGGAGTGTAAGATGAAAGCAGAAATAGCAGTTATGACAGCGGAAAATATAGACAGGGATGCGATAGCCAGAGGTGGCGAGATCCTGAAAAAAGGAGGTCTCGTGGCATTTCCGACAGAGACGGTATACGGCCTTGGAGGAAATGCGCTGGACCCGAAGGCATCCATGAAAATATATGCGGCAAAGGGCAGGCCTTCTGATAATCCTCTGATCGTACATATTGCGGATATTCATGATCTGGATAGGATTGTTACAGAGGTTCCCGAAAAAGCAAGGATCCTTGCAGAGAAATACTGGCCCGGTCCGCTGACTATGATTCTGCCGAAAGCAGATATCGTACCAAAAGAAACGACAGGCGGGCTCGACAGTGTAGCGGTACGTTTTCCAAGTGACCGTATCGCACAGGAACTGATTCTGGCGGCAGGAGGATATGTGGCAGCGCCAAGCGCCAATACTTCCGGAAGACCAAGTCCCACCACAGCAGGACATGTAGTGGAGGACCTTGGAAATGCCATTGATATGATCATTGATGGTGGACAGGTAAATATCGGACTGGAATCTACGATCGTGGATTTTACAGAGGAAGTGCCGGTTGTCCTGCGTCCGGGATATATTTCGCTCGAAATGCTGCGTGAAACGCTGGGAGATGTCCGGATGGATAAGGGTCTGATCAAACCGGACAGTAAGGTACATCCGAAGGCTCCGGGAATGAAATACCGTCATTATGCCCCAAAAGCAGATCTTGCGATCGTGGAAGGCCCGGACGAGAGAGTGATCGCAGAGATTGAAAATAGAGCGCTGGAAGCGGAGAAAAATGGAGATACAGTGGGAATTATCGCAACCGATGAAACAAAAGACAGATATTCCCATGGAATCATAAAAAGTATTGGAAGCAGAGAACAGGAAGAAACCATCGCACATCATCTTTATGAGGTGTTGCGTGATTTTGACAGCTGTAATGTAAGTGCCATTTATTCTGAGGCATTTTTTACACCCAAAATGGGACAGGCGATCATGAACCGCTTACTGAAGGCGGCTGGTCATAAAATTATTAATGTTGAGGAGGAAACAAAATGATAGCACTGGGATGTGATCACGGCGGGTACGAGCTGATGCAGGAGGTCAAAAAACATCTGGAAGAGAGAGGACTGGAGTATAAAGATTTCGGATGTAATGGCCCTGAATCTGTAGATTATCCGGTTTACGGAAAAAAAGTTGCCGAGGCTATTGTAAACGGTGAATGTGAGAATGGTATTCTGATCTGTGGTACAGGAATCGGAATTTCCATCACGGCAAACAAGTTTAAGGGAATCCGTGCAGCACTTTGTACGGACTGCTTTACAGCCGAGGCTACCAGACTTCATAATGATGCCAATATCCTTGCTATGGGAGGACGCGTGGTAGGTCCTGGACTTGCTCTGAAGATTGTGGATACATTTCTGGATACCCCGTTTTCCGGCGATGAGCGTCATATCAGAAGGATCAATATGATCGAGGACTAAGCTTATGGATAACAAAGGACAGAAACGGCAGGGATATCTTTCCTGGGATGAATATTTTATGGGTGTTGCCATGCTTTCCGGCATGCGCTCCAAAGATCCTCATTCACAGGTTGGTGCCTGTATTGTAAGTGAAGACAATAAGATCCTGTCAATGGGATATAATGGCTTTCCCAAGGGATGTTCCGATGATGAATTCCCGTGGGGAAGAGAAGGGGAGCCACTGGATACCAAATATCTTTATGTGACTCACAGTGAGCTGAATGCCATCTTGAATTACAGAGGCGGAAGCCTGGAGGGAGCAAAGCTTTATGTATCACTGTTCCCGTGTAATGAATGTGCCAAAGCCATTATCCAGGCAGGAATCAAAACAATCGTGTATGACTGCGACAAATACGCAGATACACCTTCAGTGATCGCATCAAAAAAAATGCTGGATGCGGCAGGCGTACGGTATTATAAATATAACCGGACAGATCGGGAGATTACGATCAAGGTGTAAAAAATAACAGAAATAAGAAAAAAATAGCAGCTGGACACCGGATGTATATATCATCAGGGTTTCAGCTGCTGTTTTTATGTGTATTTAGAAGAGCGGATCATCTGACCCGGATAAATCTGCGGGAGATATTTTCTGCGGAAACTTCAGGCATACTTTAAAGAGATCACCGTCCAGATAAAGCTCAAAAGTTCCACCCTGAAGCTGAGTCAGGCTCTGGGCAATGGACAATCCAAGTCCGCTGCCCTCTGTATTTCTGGCAACATCGCCGCGGATAAAACGTTCGGTCAGTTCTTCGGCAGGGATATTCAGAGGCTGTGCAGAAATATTTTTCAGAGTAAAGATAACCTGATCATGTTTCAGAAGTACTTCGGCATAGACTCTTGTATTTTCCATGGCATATTTCAGGATATTGCCGAAAAGATTTTCAAGAATACGCCACATACGTCTGCCGTCGGCAGAGATCATGGCCGGAGTATCCGGGAAATGCGTCATTAACGTCAGATGCCGGTCTGACAGACGTTCTTCAAATTCTCCCATCACCTGATAGAGCATTTCCACAAAATTGATATCAGTCATCTCCAGAGTCAGATTTCCGGTGCTTGCTTTGGAAGCTTCCACCACATCTTCTGTAAGACTTTTCAGTCGGTGAGCTTTTGCGTCCAGGACTTCCAGATATTTCAGGACTTCCGGATCTGTAAAATTTTTTCGTTTCAGAAGATCCACGTAATTGATGATGGAAGTCAGTGGTGTTTTCAGATCATGAGAAACATTGGTAATAAGTTCTGTTTTTAAGCGCTCATCTTTCAGACTTTTTTCTACGGCAGCATCCAGGCCGTCACCGATACGGTTGATATACTGGGCCATTGTTTTCTGATCTCCATGAAGCTTTTCTTTCGGGATCTTGTAAGAGAGTTCTCCATCCGTGATCCGCTTCAGACCATCAAGGAGAAGTTCCCGGCCAAGGGCTGTTTTGTAGACGAAGAAAAGTGCACCAAGATCCAGAAGAAAGAGAAGCAGAAATATCACAAACCAGCCATCAGATGCAGAAACCAGGATACTGAGGAAAAATTCAAGAAAAAGAAATATGCCAAGTGCCAGCAGCATACGGATCCGGCTGATGGTGTTTCTGGAGAAAAATTCGATCAGTTTACCGGCTTTCTGAAGGCACAGAAAGAGAAAATGCAGGCATTTGCGAAGCAGGCTGTTTTTCCAGAGGGTGTGTGCCTTGACTCTGCGGATCAGGCTTAAGTAACCGGTCCAGAACAGGCAGGAAATCAGAAAGATGATTATTCCAATGATGATCATGGAAGCGATATGGTTACTGGTGTTATACTGCAGATTTAGCCCTGTGGTTAATATGCCAAGTGCCGGGATACATACAAGTACTGTCGCTATTTCGGTATAGATCCGGTCAAAAAAGTTCAGATCCGGTTGCGTATTGCCTGTATTGGAGTTATCGGAATTCCTTCTTCCTGTATGGACAGTAAGCCAGATAAAATCTGCGATAAAGAGAAGAAAGCTGATCACGGAGATTACAGCAGCCGGAATAAATAAAGTACGGTAAGTCTGAAAATACTGTTTCGCAGTCCGGATGGAATCATATGCAGGAAGGCTGGTGTCTTCAATCCAGGCAAGGAAACTGCAGTTTTCATCATATGTGGAGTTTCGAAGGCAATCGATCCAGTTCCCCACAGAGGGGCTTGCAGCTGCGGAAAGGTTCAGATTTGTAAGACCGCCCTGAGTATCTTTTTCATCTCTGGCAGTGTCATTGACATTAAGGAGCACATAAGGCTTTTTGATTGAAAAACCGGAAATATGAGTCAGATCGGAAGTATAGCTGGCATCTGTGTTTGTGAAGATTTTTTTTGATATATTATCCGTATAGGCATAACGGATATTGGATTGCGCACTGTTGTATTCATCCAGTGCCTGAGAGGCCACAGTCCAGTTGGAAAAAAGCTCCCGGGCATTAGCAAGCTGCTCAAAGGCATCGGTCAGAGTTCCTTTGAATCTTCTGTTTTTTGATGAAGTGGAATTCATATAATCCAGAAGACTGTCATATCCTTCCGGTGCACAGGGAATTTCAAGGCTTGGAGTGAGCATATCTGCCACATCGGTGTAAACTACATTTCCATTTTTGCCGGTAATGTTTTTCAGAGGTTCCTGTGACTGAATTCCTTCGTCTGTATATTCAGCTTTCAAAGAAGAAAGAATCCGTTTTGTCCAGTCATTGTGGGAAATTCCTTCGGATTTCAGAGCACCTGGAGTGGCGTTTAACTGCAGGGTTCCATTTTCCAGAGCTTTTTTGAAATCAGAATAGTACATATATTTTGTTTCGCCTTCCGGGGTGGTGAGCCCCAGGACGATCCAGTCATCATTGGAAGTGATAATCTGCGAGCTCCATTCCTTAAGATCGTTGAAGGAGTAGGCAAGTCCGGAAGTGTTTTTAAAGGAGAGAGAATCTCCGTTATAAAGTTCTCCGAGATCAATGTATGCGCTTTCGGCTGTTTTATCCAGGATTTCCCTGGCAGAGATTCCGGTCAGGATCGCAGAAGCTTTTGAGTAGAAGTTGTCAGCAAAAGCAGAAGTCTGGAAATAATCTTTTGTTTTCAGATCATCCACAGAGTCCATCTGGATACCCGCCCGAATCACCAGTGTCGCTGAAAAGAACATGATCAGAGGCAGGATCAGAGCAAGGACAAGAGCAGGAATTCCCATGAGCGATCTGCTTTTTCCTACAGGTTTGTTTGTATTCATAATACCCCTTTCTGAAGTGCGAAGACTTCATGTACCGGATGGTTTACCGGCTCAGTTTTTCGATTTTGTAACCCAGTCCCCAGACAACTTTCAGATAACGGGGTTCTCTGGGATTGATCTCGATCTTTTCACGGATATGGCGGACGTGGACAGCTACTGTGTTGTCTGCTGCCAGAGCGTCTTCATTCCAGATACTTTCATAAATCTGTGTTGTGGAAAAAACACGTCCGGGATTTTTCATGAGAAGAAGGAGAATGTTATATTCAATAGGTGTCATACGTACAGGCTCGCCGTCTATCAGAACTTCTTTTTTATCGTCATTTACAGTAAGTCCGCCAGTTGTATAGATATGTTCTGATGTGGCAGATGCGGCTGAACCAAGCTGTGTGTATCGACGCATCTGAGATTTCACTCTTGCGATCAGTTCCAGCGGATTGAAAGGTTTGGTGATGTAGTCATCCGCACCGATGTTAAGTCCGAGGATTTTGTCCGTGTCCTCAGATTTTGCGGACAGGATAATAATAGGCAGCGGATTGCTTTCCCGGATCTTCACGGTTGCCCGGATCCCGTCAAGACGGGGCATCATTACATCAATGATAAGAAGATCCACTTTTTCTGTATGGAGGATATCCAGGGCTTCCTGCCCGTCATAAGCTTTCAGAATGTGATATCCCTCCTGTGTAAGATAGATTTCAATTGCCTCCACGATGTCTTTGTCATCATCGCAAACAAGTATGTTAGCCACTTTTTTGTACCTCCCTGATGTTCTTAGAATAGCAGCCGGAAATTAAGACGAAAGGGGTAAATTCTTAAGATTCCATGAAATCTATTGTACTATATCACATAGGGAGTGTAAATAAAGCGCATGGATTGTTTGTGAAATGAGAAACTCATAGTATGCACAGCAACTCTCAAAAAAATATGAAAGTACAGAACAAACATTCGGTTTACCCTGTACTTTTTTTATATAGGATGATATACTGAAAATATAACCATACTAAAAGAAAACTACCTTAATTTTGGATAAATGAAATTTGATTAAAACAGGAGAAATCACATGGATCATTTCAAATTACACTCCGAATACCAACCCACCGGCGACCAGCCTCAGGCAATCGAGAAACTGGTCAGGGGATTTAAAGAAGGCAACCAGTTTGAGACTTTGCTTGGTGTCACCGGCTCCGGTAAGACCTTCACCATGGCGAATGTCATTGCCCAGTTAAACAAGCCAACTCTGGTACTTGCCCATAATAAAACACTGGCGGCACAGCTTTACGGCGAGATGAAAGAATTCTTCCCGGAAAACGCAGTAGAATATTTTGTCTCCTACTACGATTACTATCAGCCGGAGGCTTATGTCCCGTCCACAGATACCTACATCGCTAAGGACGCATCCACTAACGATGAGATCGATAAGCTCCGTCTCTCCGCTACAGCAGCCTTATGTGAGCGCAAGGATGTGATCGTGGTTTCGTCGGTATCCTGTATCTATGGCTTAGGTGCACCTCAGGAGTTTTTTGATATGATGATCTCTCTTCGCCCTGGAATGGAGAAGGACCGTGATGAGGTTATCAAACAGCTGATCGATATCCAGTACACAAGAAATGAGATGGATTTTCATAGAGGAACTTTCCGCGTGCGTGGCGATGTGCTGGAAATCTTTCCAGCTAACTCTACAGACCGGGCAGTGCGTGTGGAATTTTTTGGCGATGAGATCGAGCGGATCACAGATATCGATGTGCTTACCGGTGAGATCAAAAGTGTGGAAAGCCATGCGGCGATTTTTCCGGCGTCCCATTATGTTGTGCCTCAGGAGCAGATCCGTCGTGCAGCAGATGCCATTTTGGAAGAGATGAAGCAGCAGGTGGAATACTTTAAAAGTGAGGATAAGCTGATCGAGGCTCAGAGAATTGCGGAGCGTACCAACTTTGATGTGGAAATGATGAAGGAAACGGGATTCTGCTCCGGGATCGAGAACTACTCCAGGCACCTGACAGGGCTTGCACCGGGGCAGCCACCGTATACACTGATGGATTACTTCGGAGATGATTTTTTACTTATTATAGATGAGTCCCATAAGACAGTTCCCCAGGTTGGCGGTATGTATGCCGGTGATCAGAGCCGTAAACAGACACTGGTGGATTACGGCTTCCGACTTCCGTCTGCCAAGGATAACCGTCCATTGAGCTTTGATGAATTCGAGAACAAGCTTGACCAGGTAATGTTTGTATCTGCGACACCGGGAGAATATGAATATGACCATGAGCTTCTCCGCGCAGAGCAGATCATCCGTCCTACAGGGCTTCTTGATCCGAAGGTGGAGGTGCGTCCGATCGAAGGACAGATCGATGATCTTGTAGCAGAAGTAAATAAGGAAATTGAAAAGAAAAATAAAGTCCTGATCACGACCCTGACCAAACGTATGGCAGAGGACCTTACCGATTATATGAAGGATCTGGGAATCCGTGTCCGATACCTTCATTCAGACATTGACACTCTGGAACGTGCGGAAATCATCCGCGATATGCGCCTGGATGTGTTTGATGTGCTAGTCGGGATCAACCTTCTGCGAGAAGGACTGGATATTCCGGAGATCACGCTGGTAGCGATCCTGGATGCAGATAAGGAAGGCTTCCTTCGTTCGGAAACATCCCTGGTACAGACTATCGGCCGTGCTGCCCGGAACAGCGAAGGCCATGTGATCATGTATGCAGATAATATGACAGAATCCATGGAAAAAGCAATCTCGGAGACAGAAAGAAGGAGAGCGATACAGGAGGCTTACAACAGGGAGCATGGCATCACTCCAACCACGATCAAGAAGGCGGTCCGTGATCTGATCGCTGTTTCGAAGAAGGTGGCAGAGACAGAAGTGAAGCTTAAAAAGGATCCGGAATCCATGAACCGAAAAGAACTGACGAAGGTGATCGCTCAGGTAGAGAAGCAGATGCGTGCTGCGGCAGCAGACCTGAATTTCGAGCAGGCTGCTGAGCTGAGAGACAAGATGCTCGAATTAAAAAAGAATTTGGAAGAATTAACGGAATAGGCTGCGAAGCAGCTGACAGTACAACACCCCTGGCTGTTACAGCCAGGGGTGTTGCCGGGTATGCTCGATCTGTTTTTAGGAAAAGCTTATTTTGTAGTTGAAAAGCCCAGGGAGCGCAGGGTGATGCCGGAGCCCTTGAGAAGATCAGCCCAATATGGAACAGCCATATCCAGAGTGTCATTTGCAATTTCGGAAGCATCTTTTTGTGTCAGGATCTCATAAGGATCTGTAAGCTTGGAAGAACTGATCCTGGGAGCGGCCTCTGTAACACAGACTGTGCCAGGCAGAATTGCCGATTCTGCCGGAAGCATGGCCAGTACAAAGACTGTTATCAGAGATATCAGGATTTTTTTCCATTTTTTCATAGCGATCCCTCCTTCGAAAAAATATGATGGTTCTCTTTATTGATTGATTATAAGTAAAATTCCGGAGAAGGGCACTGGCATTTGTGCCAGTAACTTTGTTATAAAGAAGAGAGGAAGTTATGTATGCTGTTCCCGATAGGCGGAAGGTGTGATCCCCATTTTCTTTTTGAAACTGGTGCTGAAATAATATTGATTGGCATAACCACATTTCAGGCTGATCTCCTTCAGACTCATAGTAGTCGTAGTCAGGTAACGGGCGGCTGCGGAAATTCGCTGAGATGTGATAAAGTCACTGAGACTGATTCCCTGATTTTTTTTGAAAAGAGCACTTAAATAAGCAGGGCTTACATTGGCAGAGGCAGCAATATCATTGAGGCAGAGCGTATTGTCAGTGTAGTGCTCGTTGATATAGGAAATCACCAGTTCACAGAGCTTCTGGTGATAATCATTCATGGAGGAATCAAGCTTCCGACATAAAAGATGGCACAGATCCTTCAGCCATTGACATAGCTCTTCCGTATTATGAAACTCATTTATGTGGTTGTAAACATACAAAATTTTAGCTTCAAGGTCATACGTATCCAGATTTAATTCATAGAAAAATTTCAGGATCCGGCCAAGAAGAGAATAAATCTGTATGAAAGCGAAATTCTTTGTGCGAAATTTCTGAGTGAGCCAGTCGGAAAAATTCTGAAACCAGAGATCTATGGCAGCGGTATCCTTTTTGCAGAGAAGCCGGATCAGTTCATCCTCCTTTGTATCTGAAAAATCTGCAACAGACAGATCGGAACCCAGAGCCTCTCTTCCGTCAAAGATATTCTGATGCGGGAAAAAGAATCTGTATTCCAGTGCATGTACGGCGCTTTTATAAGAATGGTTCAGGTTCCAAAAATCCTGGACAATTGTTCCAATGCCTGCGTTGAGAGAAAGGCCCAGTGGCTGGCAGGCATCTGCGATTGAGGAAATAAGTCCGCTGGTAAGCTGGCGGAAGCTGTTGGACTGACAGCCGCTGTGTCCCAGAATGCACAGATAGCCATCCATATCCGGGAGAAGATACACAAAATCAAGAGAAGCGGTTTCCTCAGTTATCAGATCCTGAAGGTTGAAAAGCTCCATCTGAAACTTTTCAATCCCGTAAACAGCTTTTAGATCCGGAGCATTTTCAAGCTCCAGAATAACAACTGCATAAAAATCATAATTCAGCTCCAGATTCAGATACTTAAGATAAGGCTTCAGTCGGTAGGCTGCTTCAGAAGACGGAAGGTGTGTGATCTCGCGGAAAAACTTTTCCGTAAGAAGAGGCCTGCTTTGCTTCAGAAGCTGGAGATTTTTCTGTTCCTTTTCCATCAGTGCAAAAGCGTTTTTTACCTTCTGGATAAGATAGGCATAATCCAGCGGCTTTTCGATATAATCCAGAGCACCGAGGAGCAGAGCGCGTCTTGCATATTCAAATTTATCATAGGCACTGATCAGGATGATCTTCACCATAGGATTGATCTCAAGAGCTTGACGGCTCATGGAAATGCCGTCAAGATCAGGCATTTCAATGTCAGAAATGATCAGATCTGCCGGTTCTTTTTTCATGGCTTCGATAGCAGAGGTTCCATTGTAGCAGACATGGATGATCTCTGCATTCAGTGTTTCCCAGTCTATGTTTTTTTCGATACCTTCTGCAGATAAGTAATTATCATCTACGATCATTATTTTTTTCATCGATATCTTCCTCCATCTGTTCGAATTCAATGGTGACGTATGTGCCGTTTCCGGGGTTGCTGCGGATCCTTACGGAACCGTTTCCGTATAATGGGTTGGAAATACGGGAACTTACGTTGGAAATTCCAAAATGCTTCTCATAATCAATAACATTATGCTCAATAGCATGGCGCAGCTGTGCAAGGGTTTCAGAGTCCATGCCGGCACCGTTGTCCTCAATGGAGATCACAACCGTATCATCGCCATAAAGAACATGGATCGAAATGAAAACAGCTGGTGTGCCCGAAGAAATCCCGTGCAGAATGGAATTTTCGAGGAATGGCTGAAGTGTAAACTTGCAGATCAGGAAATTTTCGATTCCATCTTCTGCTTCGATTTCCCAGTCCAGATTATCTTTATGACAGAGCTTTTCCATTTCCAGATAAAGCCGGGCAATTTCCAATTCATCTTTAATAGGAATAAGTTCCTTTGATTTACGCAGGGTAAGACGGTAAAAGGCAGTCAAATCTGCGATCATCTGATCAGCAATGTCAAGCTTTCCAAGGGACTGGCAGGTACGGATCGATCCCAGGATATTGTAAAGAAAATGCGGATTGATCTGTGACTGGAGCAGCTGGTATTTCAGACGTTCTTCGTTTACGGAAAGATTTACAATGGATTTCAGGTTTCCGGCTATTGTGTGCTGCATATCTTCAAAGGTGATGCCCAGTCTGTCAATCTCATCATACCTGGAAGGATCATCCGGGTGGGGAACAGTAACGATAGATAGATGTTCCGGGTCATGTCCCAGCTGAAAGGCTTCCATTGCATAGGAAAGTGCAGTGATCTTCCGGGTAAGATTTTCGGAAAACAGGATAACGATGATAACAGTAAGGGGCAAAAAAATAAGGACAGTGATCAGTAAGGCACGGATCAGGATGTGCGTATTGCCCTGAATATAGCTTTCCGGGATTTCGGTAACATGGAGCCAGCCATTGCTTAAGGTGCAGCAGTTATAGTATTTGTCGCCGCTGTGAAAAGAAGAATCTGCATTTTCTTTGAGTTTCTGAAACTGTGCTTTAGAAATTCCGGATAAATTCAGTGAGGATGTATTTTTTGCTGCAATCTCTCCGTGATCTGTGAGAATGTAGCTGTATATGCGGGAATCCAGAGCAGCAGGCTGCAGATAAGTGGTAAGCTCTGAGGTGTCCAGAGCAATGCCGTAGGCGTATTCCAGAATACCGGTGGCCTGATTTTTCAGTGCCCGGACGCAGAGGATCACATCGGCGGATGATTTTTTTGTGGACAGTATTTTAGGCAGCGGCATATTGGAAACCGGTATCCAGACAGAGGAAAAGCCTGAACCGGAAACAGTATTTTTATCCAGACCATATGCAGAAAGCTCATCTGTGGAAAAGAAGTACAGGCCTTCTTTTGAACCGAGCTGAGCGGGCTGCAGAAAAACATATATATGGAAGAAATCGAATGTGGATTTATACAGCGAAATATTGTTTTTTACAGCGGTGAATTTTTTCAGTGCATCTACCTTATTAGAGGAAGGCTGATTTAGGGAGTACATTTGAAACTGTATGGTATCTGCTACATTTTCAACCTGACCAAGGCGGTCGTTCAGCTGAGAGACCAGCTGCTTGTCAGTCATTACGGCAGAATCGATGATACGATCTCTGGCAATGTTATAGGAAATGTGATAGCTGATGAAGGTCAGGGAAATCAGAGGTACCATAGTTGCGATCAGAAATGCGAGCAGGAGCTTATAGCGAAATGAGGAAAAACTGGGTGGGATACATTTGTGGAATTTCATAGTACATATTCTCCTTTATGTCAAAAACAAATTAATGAAACCGAATTCAGCTGTGAAAAAAGCCGTTACAAATATAGATTATATAAAAGGATTATAAAAAATTAACAACAAAAATACAAGAGAACGAAAAATAATATAAATAAATCATAAAATATTGTATTTAGAATGAGGGGGCTCTCTGGTATCCTTAAACCATCAAAAACAGGTGTGGACAAACACGAAAATGTCCAGAAAGGAAGAAAGATATGAAGAAAAAAGTAATGAGTGCAGTTTTGGCAGCAGCGATGGTTGTGGGTATGGCAGGTAACGTGGTTACTGTTTCCGCAAAGGAAAAATATGATCTTACCTTATACAGCGTCAACACCACAGACCCGGATTTTGAGGACTGGCTTGCAAATGTGGAAGATGCCACGGGCCTGAACATTAATGTAATTGCGGCACCTACAGATACAGATACCCGTCAGCAGAAGATCACTACAATGCTTTCCACAGGAGATACTTCCGTGGATGTCATTGAGATCAACGATGAGATGAGCGCGGCATTTAAAAATTCCGGATGGCTGGAAGGACTGAATGATACAGTAATGACAGATGATATCATTGATCAGTTTGCTCAGGGATATGTAAAGGATATGATCACAGATAAGGACGGAAACATCGTCGGTGTTCCAGGCTATGCAGGATATCTTGCATTCTGGGTAAATCAGGAGATCATGGATGAGGTCGGAATCAAGTCCATTGATACAAAAGAGGACTTCATGAAGTATATGAAGGCTGTTTCCAAGGATGGAAGATTCGGTTACGGCGGTTCCTGGGAGAAAACTTATGCATTTAACGAGCTTGCACAGTTTGTAAACATGTTCGGCGGCGATTATTTTGACTGGACCAAAGAGGAAAACAAGGAAGCAGTTCAGTTCCTCCATGATCTGGTTGCTGATAAAGAAACCTCCATTGAGCAGATCGCTGATAAATATGAGCAGATGAATCCGAAGATCAATGACGGAAAATACGGATGCTGGTTCATGTGGGGCCTTGGAACCGATTATGCAAAGGCAGATATGCTTGGCGCAGATAAGATCCACATGGAAATGGTACCGGATTTCAGCGGTAAGGGAGAGCGTGCGATCTTTACAGATTCCTGGAGCTATGTTCTGAACAAAGCATCCAAGAATAAAGATGCAGCTGTGAAATTCCTCCAGTATATGGCTGATGAAGGCGGAATGGAAGCTTCCTATAAAGCATTTGACAGATATCCTGCAAGAAAGGATGTTGCAGAGAAGGTAGTTCCGGATTCTGACCCGGCAAAAGAAATGTACAGCAGATATGCAAATGAATGCAATGTACAGGGACGTCCGATGGTGGCACAGACAATGGAATTTATCAGCGATATGGGAACGATCTTCCAGTCCTGTATGAAAGACGAGATCACAGTTGATGAGTTCTGCAAGAAGGCTCAGGATGTGGTAGATATGTATAATAAGTAAAAGATATAAAAACAGTAATGTAAAGCAGGGATAAAAGTCTGCTTTACATTGCTTGATGAACAGGGAGGAAAGTTCCATGACAATAAGCAAAAAAAATATGAAGTGGATACCATGGCTTTTGATCCTGCCGGTTGTACTGATTCGAGGCTTTACAACAGTATATCCCATTCTGATGACTGTGAAAAACAGCTTCTTTAATATCAGTATCCTTGCAGGTATCAATGAATTTATAGGCTTCAAGAATTACCTGAAGGTATTTTCTGATCCTAAAGTGCTCACATCGATCAGCTTTACGGCAATATTTGTGGTTGCTTCCATGATCCTGCATGTAATCCTCGGAGTTATCCTGGCACTGATCCTGAATATGAAATTCAAAGGCCGCCGTTTTCTGAGGACCATCGTGCTGATTCCGTGGGCTATGCCTGCAGTAGTAGCCGGTATGGCTGCAAAATGGGCATTTAACAATGATTATGGTCTGATCAATGATTTTATCCGCTGGTTTGTACCGGGATACCAGAATAGCTGGCTGATCAATACAGGTACTGCAAGAGCAGCGGTAATTGCAATGGACCTGTGGAAGGATCTTCCGTTCTTTGCAATCCTTGTACTTTCCGGACTTCAGTTTATTTCCGGCGATATCTATGAGGCAGCAAAGGTAGACGGTGCAAACGGGATCCAGAGCTTTTTCCGGATCACACTTCCGCTGATCGCAAAAAATGTCCTGACTTTATGTATTCCGTTCACACTCTGGAGACTGACAACCTTCGATCTGGTTTATTCCATGACATCTGGAGGCCCTGGAGAGGATACTGCGCTGATCGCATACAGAATCACAACAGAAGCATTTACAAATCTAAACGTAGGATATGCTTCGGCGCTGGCTATGCTGCTGTTTGTTGTAATGGCGATCTTCAGCTGGCTGAATATACGTGTTATGAATAAGTTTGACAGTTAGGGGGAATTATCGTGAAGAATACAGGAAAATATAATGTTTATCATGGAGTGGTAGCCGTTGGAAGATGGGTTCTGTTTGCAGTTGTGGCTTTTCTGATCCTGTTCCCGGTTTACTGGATCTTTATTTCTTCGATCACACCGTCAGGAGAACTGTTTAAAACACCGATCGATTATCTTCCGGATCATCCCACACTGGAAAGCTATAAATTTCTGATACAGAATGTAGGACTGCTTTCAAAGATCGGAAATACAGTTCTGATCGTAGGCCTTACACTTGTGATCAGTACCGTGCTGTGTGCAATGGCTGCCTATGGCTTCTCAAGATTTAACTCAAAGGGAGTTTCTGTTGCATTTGCGTTTGTTCTGGCTACCATGCTGATCCCTGAGGTTGTCACAGCCCGCCCGCTGTATGAGTTTATGCAGAAGGTAAAGCTGTATGATACATATCCGGGACTTATCCTTCTTTATATCAGTACCGTTATACCGTTTACGGTTCTGATCCTCAGAAACTTTGTCGGTGAGATCCCGATCTCACTGGAGGAGGCAGCTGCTATTGACGGCGCATCTTTTTCACAGAGACTGTTTACGATCGTTCTGCCGCTGATGAAGCCGGCGATCGCTACGGTTTGCATTATCAACTTTATTACCTGTCTGAATAACTTTTTCACACCGTTGTTTTATTCAAATGGTATTCAGGTACTTTCTGTTTCCATCGTACAGCTTCCGTTACGTGACAACATGTATGGAGTTCCGTGGGATCTGGTCAGCGCCATGGGATGGATCATCCTTCTTCCGATCATTATCTTTGTAGCTGTTTTTGAGAAACAGATCATGGATGGTATCATGGCAGGTGGAGTAAAAGCGTAAATATAATATTTTTAATTTCCAAAAGAGAGGAGAAAACAGATATGTATCAGGCATTTACAGGCGGACTGGGAGGAATCGCACTTGCAAAGCATGGAAAAAGCCGTGCGATCAACGCGGAAAATCCGCATGGAGAAAAAGGCAGAGGCGGTATGGCTGCAAGTCATCTGGGACCGTCCAGAAAAGGAAGCCCGTGTCTCAGGGATATTGAGCCGGGAGCTGTGGTAACTCTGGCAGAAATGGAAGGACCGGGACAGATCAATCATATCTGGATCACCGTCGACAACAAGACTACAGAGGCAGATTGCTTTGTACTGAGGGATCTTGTGATCCGTATGTACTGGGATGACGAGGAAACTCCTTCCGTGGAAAGTCCTCTGGGTGATTTCTTCTGCTGCGGATTCGGAAGGGAATGTTTTGTAAATTCTGTTCCTGTGGCTGTTGTTCCAAACAGGGGATTTAACTGTTATTTCCCGATGCCATTTAAAAAGAAAGCAAAGATCACACTGGAAAACCAGCATGCAAATAAAATCCCGGCTTTCTTCTATCAGGTAGATTACTGTCTCTATGATGAGCTTCCGGATGATATTGCGTATTTCCATGCGCAGTGGAAACGGGAACGGTTGACAGAAAAAACAAAAGATTATACAATTTTGGATGGAGTAAAAGGAAAAGGCCATTATATAGGAACCTACCTGGCACTTACCACACTGGAACGTTACTGGTGGGGCGAGGGAGAAATGAAGTTTTATATTGACGGGGATGAGGAGTATCCGACCATCTGCGGAACAGGAACGGAAGATTACTTTGGAGGTTCCTGGAGCTTTGCTAAACAGGTGGATGGAAAAACCGTGGAACAGAATTATAACACACCATATCTGGGATATCCGTATTATTCTGCCCATGACGAACTGATCCACAATTTTTATCATAATGATGACTGCCCGCCAATGCGAGGCTTTTACAGATGGCATTTACAGGATCCGATCTGCTTTGAAGAGGATCTTCGCGTTACGATTCAGCAGATAGGCGTCGGATACCGTGGCCTGTTTGAACGACAGGATGATGTGGCAAGTGTAGCGTACTGGTATCAGACACTTCCTCATGCACCGTTCCAGCCGTTGATGTCAAAAGAGGATAGATGGCCCAGATAAAAAGGGTGGTAGAGATTGAAAAAACAGGTATTTTGCGGGGTATTTGCCCTGGCTCTGGCAGTGACAGGATGTGGAGTCCAGAAGAAGGAGGCTGCATCTGATATTGTGCCGGAGAACAGACAGGAACTGACGATTCTTCATATGGATGCAGACACAGAGGGCTTTGATTCTTTTATCAGCCAGGCGGAAAAGGAGCTTGGAATAGAGATCCATATCGAAAAATGTCCGGCTAATGCGGACAATCGCCAGGCCAAAATAGCAACTCTTCTGACATCAGGAGATGATTCGGTGGATCTGATCACAGTAAATGATGAGATGATATCCGAATTTAAACATAAGGGATTTCTTCTTCCGCTGGAAGATACGGTTATGACAGAGGAGACAGCGGCGAATTTTCCACAGGAATACCTGAAAGAAATATGCATGTCAGACGGACATATTTTTTCGGTACCGTTCAGGATGGATATCATGGCATTCTGGGTGAATCAGGAATTGCTGGATCAGGCTGGTCTGGACAGACTCTCCGGTCTCAGTGATCTTGAGATCCTTCAGAAAAAGCTTCAGAATACGGGAAAATATGCATACGGGGATGCATGGGAGATTTCTTACATATATAATAGTATCAGCGAGTATGTCAATTTTTTCGGAGGAGATTATACAGACTGGACGGATCCGAAAACAAGAGAAGCGGCAGAATATATGAAGCGAATGCTGGATACAGGGATGATATCAGAGGAGAATCTGATCGACCAGCATGATCAGCTGAATGAAAAATTTATAAACGGCCAGTATGGATGTATGTTCATGTATACCGGTGCGTTGAGGACCTTTCAGAATGCAGGCGTATATGGAAAAGATAAGATCCATATGGCACTATTGCCGGAATTTGCCAAGAAGGTGACCAATATCGCAACCTGGCAGTATGTACTGAATAAAAATTCTGATCATAAAGAAGCAGCTCTGAAGTTCCTTCAGTATGTGTCCGGATATGAGGCCAGCAAAAATTACGGACAGCTGACCAAAATCTGTCCGGCAAGACTGGATGTGATCGAGGATAAGAATTTTGATCTGGATGGCATTGAAATGATCCGGCAATATCTGAAAGATTATAAGCTGAAGGCAAGACCACTGTGCACTGATTCCATAGAAGCTGTTTCGGCTATGGGTACGGAATTTCAGAAATATGTGCTGGGACAGAAAACAGAAGCGGAATTTTTTGCCGTGGCACAGAAATGCATAGACCAGTATTACAAAAAAGCATCGTACTGATGCTTTTTTTGTTTTGAAAAAATAAGAACTTTTTTTCAAAACATATTGACAAATATTTTACATGGTGATATCTTAAAGACTGTAGATGTTAGCACTCCACTAAAATGAGTGCTAACAGATATAAAAAAAGAATCAACATCCGTCAGGAAAGAATGAAAAGGAAAGGAGATGGCTTCATGGAAGAGGTGTTGAATGAGCGCAAGCAAAAAATCTTAAAAGCAATCATCAAGACCTATATGGAGACCGGAGAACCGGTTGGTTCCAGGACCATTTCCAAGTATGCGGATCTCAATGTCAGTTCCGCAACGATCCGAAATGAAATGTCAGACCTGACAGATATGGGCTATATCGTTCAGCCTCATACCTCAGCAGGAAGGATTCCTTCAGATAAAGGCTACAGACTTTACGTCAATGAGCTGATGAAGGAGAAGGAAGCAGAGGTTGCAGAGCTGCGAGATCTGATCATTGAGAAGACAGATAAGATGGATAAGGTGCTTAAGAAGGTTGCGAAGGTTCTTGCTTCCAATACCAACTATGCTACCATGGTTTCCGTTCCGCAGTACAGCGGCAACAAGATCAAGTTCATCCAGCTGTCGAGAATGAGCGAGCTTCAGCTTGTGGCAGTGGTTGTCAGTGACAACAACACAGTCCGGAACCAGATCATCAATCTGGATGAGGAAATGGACGACCAGACGATCCTGAAACTGAATCTTCTTCTTAACACCAATCTCAATGGGATCCCGATCCAGGATATCAACCTTGGGATGATCGCCAGACTGAAGGAACAGGCAGGCAGCCACAGCAGTGTGGTGGCAACGGTTTTGGATGCAGTGGCAGCCACCATTCACGTGGAAGAGGAAGATATGGAGATCTATACTTCAGGTGCAACTAACATCTTCAAGTATCCGGAGCTTGCCGATAAAGAGAAGGCAACGGAGCTGATCTCCGCATTTGAGGAGAAGCATGAACTTGCCGATCTTGTAAAAGAACAGATGTCAGATGGAGAGAATACAGGAATCCAGGTTTACATCGGTGATGAGATGCCGATCCAGACCATGAAGGACTGTAGCATTGTAACTGCCAGATATGAACTGGGAGACGGAATGTACGGAACCATCGGGATCATCGGTCCCAAACGAATGGATTATGAGAATGTAGTGGACAGTCTGAAGGAACTGAAGAATCATCTGGATGACGTTTTGAAAAAGAAGAAAACTTAGAAAGGCGGTAGAAAAAAAGTGTCGGAGGAAACAAAGAAAACATCCGAAGAGCAGGAAGCGGAGAAGGAAATCCCCGTAACTGACGGAGATCAGGAAGAAGAAAACCTGACACCGGAGGGAGAAGATCTGCCGGAGGAAGAAAACAATACTCCAGGCGAAGAAGCTGCCTCAGAGGATAAAAAAGAAGAAAAATCAAAAACTTCCTTCTTCGGAAAGAAGAAAAAAGATAAATCTGAGCAGAAGGTGGAGGAACTTACCGATCGCCTGAAGCGTACCATGGCTGAATTTGATAATTTCCGTAAAAGAACGGAAAAAGAAAAATCCAGCATGTACATCATCGGAGCAAAAGAGATCGTTGAAAAGATCCTGCCGGTTGTGGATAACTTCGAAAGAGGTCTTGCACAGGCACAGGAAGGCGATGCTTTTGCAGATGGAATGAAAATGATCTACAAGCAGCTTACCACAACACTGGATGAGCTTGGTGTGAAGCCGATCGAAGCAGTGGGAAAGGAATTCAACCCGGATTTCCATAATGCAGTGATGCATGTGGAGGATGAAGAGGTTGGAGAGAACATCGTGGTGGAAGAATTCCAGAAGGGTTACACCTACAAGGATTTCGTAGTACGCCACAGTATGGTAAAAGTTGCCAACTGATTGATTACAAGTTGTAATTTTACAGATACAGAATAAAACAGGAGGAAAAAATCATGGGAAAGATTATTGGTATTGACTTAGGTACAACAAACAGCTGTGTAGCCGTAATGGAAGGTGGACAGCCAACAGTTATCGCAAATACAGAAGGCGCAAGAACAACACCATCCGTTGTAGCATTCACAAAGACAGGAGAGCGTCTGGTAGGTGAGCCTGCAAAACGTCAGGCAGTTACAAACGCAGACAGAACAATCTCCTCAATCAAAAGAGAGATGGGTACTGATTACCGTGTAACTATCGACGACAAGAAATATTCTCCACAGGAGATCTCCGCAATGATCCTTCAGAAACTGAAAAAGGATGCAGAGGCTTATCTTGGTGAGAAAGTAACAGAGGCTGTTATCACAGTTCCGGCTTACTTCAACGACGCTCAGCGTCAGGCAACCAAAGATGCAGGTAAGATCGCAGGTCTTGATGTAAAACGTATCATCAACGAGCCTACAGCAGCAGCTCTTGCATATGGTCTTGACAATGAGAAAGAGCAGAAGATCATGGTATACGACCTTGGTGGTGGTACATTCGATGTATCTGTTATCGAGATTGGTGATGGCGTTATCGAGGTTCTTTCCACAGCTGGTAACAACCGTCTTGGTGGAGATGACTTTGATAAGAAGATCACAGACTACATGCTTTCCGAGTTCAAGAGAACTGAGGGCGTAGATCTTAGCAACGATAAGATGGCTCTTCAGAGACTGAAAGAGGCAGCTGAGAAAGCTAAGAAAGAGCTTTCTTCCGCAACAACAACAAACATCAACCTTCCGTTCATCACAGCAACTGCTGAGGGACCGAAGCATTTTGATATGAACCTTACAAGAGCTAAATTCGATGAGCTGACACATGATCTTGTAGAGATGACAGCTGAGCCGGTTCGCCGTGCACTGTCTGATGCAGGTATCACAGCTTCCGAGCTTGGCCAGGTACTTCTGGTTGGTGGATCTTCACGTATCCCGGCAGTACAGGATAAGGTAAGACAGTTAACAGGCAAAGAGCCAAGCAAGAACCTGAACCCGGATGAGTGTGTTGCACTTGGTGCTTCCGTACAGGGTGGTAAACTTGCAGGTGATGCAGGTGCCGGTGATATCCTTCTTCTGGATGTTACTCCGCTGTCCCTGTCCATCGAGACAATGGGTGGTATCGCAACTCGTCTGATCGAGAGAAATACTACAATTCCTACAAAGAAGAGCCAGATCTTCTCCACAGCAGCAGATAACCAGACAGCTGTAGATATCAACGTTGTACAGGGTGAGCGTCAGTTCGCGAAAGACAACAAATCCCTCGGCCAGTTCCGTCTGGATGGAATTCCGCCAGCACGTCGTGGAGTTCCGCAGATCGAGGTAACATTTGATATTGATGCCAACGGTATCGTTAATGTATCCGCTAAAGACCTTGGAACAGGCAAAGAGCAGCACATCACTATCACAGCTGGTTCCAACATGTCCGATTCCGATATCGACAAAGCTGTCAAAGAAGCAGCTGAGTTCGAGGCTCAGGATAAGAAACGTAAAGAAGCTATCGACACAAGAAACAATGCAGACTCCATGGTATTCCAGGTTGAGAATGCACTGAAAGAAGCTGGCGACAAGCTTGACGCAAACGATAAAGCAAGTGTTGAGGCTGACCTCAATGCACTGAAAGATCTCCTTGCACAGACAGCAAACGCTCAGGAGCTTACAGATTCTCAGGTTGCAGATATCAAGGCTGCACAGGAGAAGATGATGGAGAGTGCTCAGAAACTGTTCTCCAAGATGTATGAGCAGACTCAGGGAGCTCAGGGTCAGGCTGGTCCTGGACCGGATATGGGCAACATGGGCGGAAACGCTGGTGCTCAGGGCGGAAATGAAGCAGGATACGGCGATGATGTTGTAGATGCTGATTACAAGGAAGTCTAAGACAAGTAGGAAATAATTACAATGGCTGATAAAAGAGATTATTATGAAGTCTTAGGTGTGGATAAAAACGCCGACGACGCAACATTAAAAAAAGCATATCGTAAGCTGGCCAAGAAATATCACCCGGATGTAAATCCGGGTGATAAAGAGGCTGAGGCGAAATTCAAAGAGGCGACAGAGGCGTACTCCGTTTTAAGTGATGCCGATAAGAGAAGACAGTATGATCAGTTTGGTCATGCAGCATTCGAAAACGGCGGCGGAGGCGGTGCCGGCGGCTTTGGCGGATTCGACTTCAACGGTGCGGATATGGGAGACATCTTCGGAGATATCTTCGGAGACCTGTTCGGCGGCGGAGGCAGAACCAGACGGGCCAACAACGGACCGATGAAGGGTGCCAACCTTCGTGCACGTGTAAACATTACTTTTGAGGAAGCGGTTTTCGGATGCGAGAAAGAGCTGGAGATCGTTCTGAAAGATGAGTGTACCACATGTCACGGAACCGGAGCAAAACCGGGAACATCACCGATTACCTGTCCGAAATGTAAAGGTCAGGGACAGATCGTTTATACTCAGCAGTCCATGTTTGGTATGGTACGTAATGTTCAGACCTGTCCGGACTGTAACGGAACCGGTAAGGTGATCAAGGACAAATGCAGTGCCTGCCGTGGAACCGGATATACTTCTTCCAGAAAGAAGATCCAGGTATCTGTACCGGCCGGTATCGACAATGGCCAGTGTATCCGTATCCGTGAAAAAGGTGAGCCGGGAACCAACGGCGGACCGAGAGGAGATCTGCTGGTTGAGGTAAATGTGGCCCGTCATCCGATTTTCCAGAGACAGGATATGAATATCTTTTCAACAGCTCCGATCACATTTGCACAGGCTGCACTTGGCGGTGAGATGCGGATCAATACCGTTGACGGTGAGGTTTCCTATGAGGTGAAGCCGGGAACACAGACGGATACAAGAATCCGCCTGAAAGGAAAAGGTGTTCCGTCATTACGTAACAAGAACGTTCGTGGTGATCACTATGTAACACTGGTAGTCCAGACTCCGACCAACCTTAATGAGGAGGCAAAGAAAGCTCTGGAGGCTTTTGATGCTGCATGCGGCAACCGTCCGGCAGCAGACAGTACAGCCGAGACTTCCGAAAAATCTGAAAAAACAGAAAAGAAGAAAAAAGGTTTCCGTGAGAAAGTCAAGGAAATGTTTGAGGAATAAATGAACATAAAACAGGAAAGAGGCATAAAAAGCCTCTTTCTTTTTTTTCTGTATTCGTGTATATTAAAAGAAGTGCCCGTTTTCGGGACAACAGAAAACAGGCGACAGACAGGAACGAAAATCCGTAAATGTGTATACAGCATAAGGAGATATAGAAATATGAAATGGAACCGTTTTACACTTAAGACAAAAACAGAGGCAGAGGATATCGTGATCTGCACACTTGCCGAAGTGGGAATTGAAGGAGTGGAGATCCAGGATAAACAGCCGCTGACTGATGAGGACAAGGCGCAGATGTTCGTGGATATCATGCCGGAGGGACCGGCAGATGACGGCATCGCATATCTGAATTTCTATCTGGAAGAGGATGCAGATACAGAAGCCATTTTGAAAGATGTAAAAGAAGCACTGGAAGATTTAAGAAGCTTTGTGGATATCGGAGAAGCTACCATCACAGAATCCCAGACAGAGGATAAAGACTGGATCAACAACTGGAAACAGTATTTCCATCAGTTCTATGTGGATGATATCCTGATTGTACCGTCATGGGAAGAAGTGAAGGCAGAGGATAAGGACAAGATGATCCTTCACATTGATCCGGGAACAGCTTTTGGTACAGGAATGCATGAGACTACACAGCTTGTGATCCGTCAGCTGAAAAAATTTGTGAAACCGGGAATGGAAATCCTGGATGTGGGAACCGGAAGCGGTATTCTGGGAATCGTTGCCTTGAAGCTTGGCGCAGGCCATGTGGTTGGTACAGACCTTGATCCATGTGCAGTTCCGGCTGTTTCTGAGAACAAGGAAGCCAACCAGATCGAGGAGAAATCTTTTGACATGATGATCGGAAACATCATCGATGACAAAGACGTTCAGGATCAGGTAGGATATGAGAAATATGATATCGTAACTGCAAATATTCTGGCAGATGTTCTGGTACCGCTGACACCGGTGATCGTTGCACAGATGAAAAAAGGCGCTTATTACATTACATCTGGCATCCTGGATGTAAAAGAAGACGTTGTAGTGCAGGCTGTGAAAGACGCCGGACTGACTCTGGTAGAAGTGACTCATCAGGGCGAGTGGGTATCTGTGACAGCAAGAAAGGACTGATCTCATGCAGCGATTTTTTGTGGAACCTCATCAGATCGACGGGGAAAGACATGAGATCCACATCACAGGAAGTGATGTGAACCATATCGTGAACGTGCTCCGCATGAAAAAAGGCGAGGAGCTCTGGATCAGCGACAAGGAGAAAGAATATCACTGTGTGATCGAAAATGCCGGGGAGGATGAAGTGCTGCTCCACATCCTCTATGTCCAGGAGCCGGATTATGAGCTGAAAAACCGCATTTATCTTTTTCAGGGCCTGCCGAAAGCGGATAAGATGGAGCTGATTATCCAGAAAGCTGTGGAACTTGGGGCGTATTCCGTAGTTCCGGTTTCAACCAGACGATGTGTGGTAAAACTGGATAACAAGAAAGCGGAGAAAAAAGTATCCCGCTGGCAGCAGATCGCGGAAAGTGCGGCAAAACAGTCCAAGCGCATGCTTGTTCCGGAAGTCCATTCCGTGATGACATTTAAGGAAGCCCTTGCTTACGCGAAAGAACTGGATGTTCTGCTGATCCCTTACGAACTTGCAAAAGGAATGAAAGAGACAAAGGAACTGATCCAGGCAATCGAACCGGGAAAAAGCATCGGTGTTTTTATCGGCCCGGAGGGTGGATTTGAAGAGCAGGAAGTGGCAGATGCCATGGAAGCCGGTGCAAAACCCATTACACTGGGACACCGGATCTTACGGACAGAAACTGCAGGACTTGCGGTACTTTCTGTTCTGATGTTTCAACTGGAGGATGAATAAATTATGGAAGCATATTTTGACAATTCCGCGACAACGAGATGCTTCGATGAAGTAAAGGATATTGTCTGCAAAACCATGACAGGAGATTTCGGAAATCCTTCTGCCATGCATAAAAAGGGAGTGGAAGCGGAGAATTACGTCCGCAAAAGCGCCCAAACCCTTGCAAAATTATTGAAAGTTAACGAAAAAGAGATTCTTTTTACCTCCGGTGGAACAGAATCAGATAATCTTGCCATTATCGGCGGCGTGGAAGCCAACAAGCGTATGGGAAACCATATCATTACAACGGCAGTGGAGCATGCGGCAGTGGCTCAGCCTTTTGCCTATCTGAAAGACCAGGGTTATGAGGTGACCATCCTTCCTGTGGATCATCAGGGAGTTGTGAAACTGGAAGCGCTGGAAGCAGCTCTGCGCCCGGATACGATCCTGGTGTCTGTGATGTACGTGAATAACGAAGTGGGAGCTGTGATGCCGGTAGAAGAGATCGGAAAGCTCGTCCACGAAAAAAGCCCGAAAGCGCTTTTCCATGTAGATGCCATCCAGGCTTTCGGAAAGTACCGTATTTACCCGAAAAAACTGGGAATCGACCTTTTATCTGTAAGCAGCCATAAGATCCACGGACCAAAGGGTGTGGGCTTCCTCTACATCAACGAAAAAGTAAGAGTACAACCACAGATCCTTGGAGGCGGACAGCAGAACGGCATGCGTTCCGGAACAGACAATGTACCGGGAATTGCAGGCCTTGGCGTTGCCGCAGAGATGGTATATACAGATTTTGATAAAAAAATACAGCACCTTTATGACCTGAAAGAACGGATGGCAGAGGGACTTTCAAAGCTTGGAGACATCACCATCAACGGAATGCCTTTAAGAGAAGGGGCACCGCACATCATGAGTGTGACTTTCCACGGGGTCCGAAGCGAAGTCCTGCTCCATACACTGGAAGAATTCGGAGTATATATTTCCGCAGGAAGTGCATGCTCCAGTCATAAGAGAAAACCAAGTGCAACACTGACAGCTATGGGACTTTCAAGAGCAGATGTGGAGAGTACCGTCCGCATCAGTTTCTGTGAGGAGAATACTTTCGAAGAAGTAGATTACTGCCTGGAAGCCCTGGGAAAAACCATCCCGATGTTACGCAGGTATGCACGTCGATAGAGAACACACAAGAAAGGAATTTTTATGTTAGTACATGCATTTTTGATCAAATATGCGGAAATCGCCCTGAAGGGAAAAAACCGCTACCGTTTTGAAGATGCTCTCGTACATCAGATGGAGATTGCGCTCTCCAAGATCGAGGGAGATTTTGAAGTAAAAAAAGAGCAGGGAAGAGTCTATGTATTCTGCCCGGAGAATTATGATTACGATGAGGCTGTAGACGCACTGCAGCACGTATTCGGTATCGTAGGTATCTGCCCGGTTATGATCTACGAAGAGCAGGGCTTTGAGAAACTTGCCGAAGACGTAGTAAGCTATATGAAACAGTGGCATCCGGACTTTAACGGAACCTTTAAGGTTTGGACACGCCGTGCAAAGAAATCCTATCCGATTAGCTCCATGGAAGTTAGCGCAGAGCTTGGCGGACGTATCCTGGATGCGTTCCCGGAGGCAAGTGTAGACGTTCATCATCCGGAATTGGATCTTTCTGTGGAGATCCGTGACAAGATCTATGTATATTCCCAGACCATTCCGGGCGCAGGCGGAATGCCTATCGGAACAAACGGAAAAGCCATGCTGCTTCTTTCTGGCGGAATCGACAGCCCGGTTGCCGGTTACATGATCGCAAAACGTGGCGTTAAGATCGATGCGGTATATTTCCATGCACCGCCTTACACCAGCGAGCGTGCAAAACAGAAGGTCGTGGATCTTGCCCGCCTGGTAGCCAAATACAGCGGACCGATCCGTCTCCATGTAGTTAATTTTACAGATATCCAGCTTTATATTTACGACCAGTGCCCACATGATGAGCTTACCATCATTATGAGAAGATACATGATGCGTATTGCCGAGCATTTTGCAAAAAAAGACCGCTGTCTCGGATTGATCACAGGTGAGAGTATCGGTCAGGTTGCAAGCCAGACATTACAGAGTCTTGCTTCCACAAACGAGGTCTGCACACTTCCGGTATATCGTCCGGTGATCGGTTTTGATAAAGAGGAGATTGTTCGGATTTCCAGAAAGATCGATACTTTTGAGACATCCATTCAGCCGTTTGAGGACTGCTGTACCATCTTTGTTGCAAAACATCCGGTAACCAAGCCGAATCTTAAGGTGATCCGCCGTTCCGAGCAGAAACTTTCTGAGAAGATCGATGAGCTGATGGAGACTGCTCTGAATACCACAGAGATCATTGAAATTCAGTGATTGTTTTTCCGTAAGAAAAAACAATCAGGGAACCCCGCTTTGGAGGTTCCCTGGGATTATCAAACGGTATCAGAAAAAGGGAGATCATTGAGATCAGAAAAATTCTGAAAACATGAAAAAAGAGGAACTGTATCCAATACAGTTCCTCTCAAATATACATCATAGATTAGTCGATTGTATATTTGGAAATAATCTGCATTACGTTATCCAGAGCAGCGCCGTCTGCGTGGATGTTGAGGTCGATCGGCTTGGAAAGATCCAGGCTGAAGATACCCATGATGGATTTTGCATCGATCACATATCTTCCGGATACTAAATCAAAATCGCAGTCGAATTTGCTGATCTCGTTTACGAATGCCTTCACCTTGTCGATGGAGTTCAGTGAGATTTTAGCTGTTTTCATTATAATAACCTCCCTTGATAGATTTTTGTATTTACAGCTTTCATCTTACCTGTCGGCCCCAGAAAAGTCAAGGTAAAAAGAGATAAAAATTGTTTTAATAATTAGTTAAAGTGTAAAAAAAGTGAGGAAAAATGGGAAATAGAGTTGCATTACACAACCTGGGCTGCAAAGTAAATGCCTATGAAATTGAGGCCATGCAGCAGCTTCTGGAGGAGGCAGGATATGAGATTGTGCCTTTTGAGCCGGGAGCGGATATTTATGTAATCAATACCTGTACGGTAACGAATATTGCAGACAGAAAATCAAGACAGATGCTTCATAAAGCAAAAAAAATGAATCCGGAAGCAATCGTGGTAGCAACGGGATGTTATGTACAGACCGGTGGTGATAAGCTGGAAAAAGACGAAGCCATTGACCTTGTACTTGGAAATAACCAGAAGATCAATATTGTGGAAGCACTGGCAGAATATGCGGAAAATAAACCGGGACATGGCTCCCATGTGATTAAGATCAACCAGACAAAAGAGTATGAGGATCTTTCCATTGATCATACAGCAGAACATGTAAGGGCATACATCAAGGTTCAGGACGGATGTAATCAGTTCTGTACGTACTGTATTATTCCTTATGCGAGAGGCCGTGTCAGAAGCCGTAACATTGAAAGTGTGCTGAAGGAAGTCCATTCCCTTGCAGAAAAAGGGTATAAGGAAGTAGTTCTTACAGGAATTCATTTAAGTTCCTACGGCGTAGATTTTCCGGAGGAGAAAAAAGAGACACTGCTTTCCCTGATCCGCGCTGTACATGAGATCGAAGGAATTCAGCGTATCCGCCTGGGATCTCTGGAACCGGGAATTGTTACGAGAGAATTTGCCGAAGGGATTGCGGCACTGCCAAAAGTATGCCCGCATTTCCATCTTTCCCTGCAGAGTGGCTGTGATGAGACTCTGGAGAGGATGAACCGCAGATACAGAAGCGGAGAATACAGAGAACGGTGTGAACTTTTAAGAGAAGTATATGAAAATCCAGCACTGACTACGGATGTGATCGTAGGTTTTCCACAGGAATCCGAAGAAGAATTCCAGAAGTCCTATGATTTTGTGGATGGTATTCATTTTTATGAGACCCATATCTTTAAATATTCCAGGAGACAGGGCACAAAGGCAGCAGCCATGGACGGCCAGCTGACAGAGGCTGAAAAAGCCCGGCGCAGCGAAAAAATGATCGAGATGCATCACCGTCATGCAAAGGATTACGAAAGGTCCATGCTGGGAAAAGAACTGGAAGTTCTTATTGAAGAGGAATATACAAAAGATGGCCAGATCTGGTATCTGGGACACAGCCGTGAATATATAAAAACAGCGGTACCGAAATCCGAAAATTATGGCGTAAATGATATCGTAAGAGTAAAGGCAGAGAGTTTCCTTGAAGAGCATATCATGACCGGTGAAGTTGTAAAATAAAGCACGGAATCGTATGTTGACAGTTTGCATTCGCAATCCGCGTTAAATTTAAGATTGTAATTTATGTAAATTTATATTAAAATAAAAAAGAATATATTTTAAGGACGTGAGAGACAATGGCAGAAAATAATCTGGGAAATACACAGTATTTCAGAACAAAACCGGATCAGGAGCTTCAGGTAAAGGAAGTCCTGGATCTGGTGTACAATGCAATGGATGAGAAGGGATACAATCCGGTGAATCAGATCGTAGGATATATTATGTCCGGAGACCCGACTTATATCACAAGCCACAAGGGTGCGAGAAGCATGATCATGAAAGTGGAGCGTGATGAGCTGGTAGAGGAACTTCTTACCGAGTATATCAAGAACAAGTCCTGGGAACGGTAATATGAGAGTACTGGGACTGGATTATGGCTCGAAGACTGTGGGAGTTGCAGTAAGCGACCCTCTTGGTCTGACAGCCCAGGGCGTGGAAACGGTATGGCGCAAGCAGGAGAACAAGCTTCGCCGTACACTGGCACGTATTGAAGAAATTATTTCGGAGTATCAGGTTACGGAGATCGTTCTGGGATACCCGAAAAA
The DNA here is from genome assembly GCF_018785565.1 of Blautia sp. MCC283. Taxonomy (NCBI): domain Bacteria; kingdom Bacillati; phylum Bacillota; class Clostridia; order Lachnospirales; family Lachnospiraceae; genus Blautia; species Blautia sp. MCC283. Next base: position 97,380 of record NZ_WQQB01000001.1, read on the forward strand.
CATGAACAATACCGTAGGGGAGCGGGCCGAGAAATCTCTGGAATTTAAGGAAATGCTGGAGAAACGTACAGGCCTGCCTGTTATTATGTGGGATGAAAGACTGACTACCATGGCAGCGGACCGCACACTGGAAGAGACCGGCGTGCATAAGGAAGACCGTAAACAGTATCTGGATCAGGTAGCTGCAGTCTTTATTTTGCAGGGATATTTGGACTCTGTTGCACATAAGAAGGCGCAACAGGAAAGTGAGAAAGAATAAACCGGAAATACGGATATTTTCATAAGAACGGATAAGGAAGAATTAAATATGGAAAAAATAATATTTCAGTCAGACGACGGCACAACTGCTGAGTTTTACGTAGAGGAGCAGACCAACATTGCGGGTGTGACTTATCTTTTGGTGTCCGATTCACAGGATGAGGAAGCAGACGCATATATTTTGAAGGATATTTCTGCTCCGGGAAGCACGGAAGCTTGTTATGAGATGGTCGAGGATGAGGACGAGCTTCAGGCTGTTTACGCAGTTTTTCAGCAGATGCTGGATGACGTGAATTTTGAATGGAGGAGCGATTTTTGAAAAGCGAAAATAACGGTGACAACAGAAATGCGGAGAACAGAACAGTAAGTTCCGCAGGCGGCGCCAGAAAACAGGCACCAAGACAGAAGAACGCTGGATCAAGGACAAGACAGTATCGTGGCGGAAATAAGAACCGCCAGGATAAGCCGTTCCGCCCGACAGCGAAGAAAGCAGCCACAGGCGGTGCTGTAAAGAACAGCAGCAGAAACACACAGAGACCGGTTAAGAACAGCGGCAGACCATCCGGACGGAAAAACAGCCGCAGATCATCCTCGAAACTTAAAATCATACCACTTGGCGGTCTGGAACAGATCGGAATGAATATCACCGCTTTTGAGTATGAAGACAGCATTGTAGTTGTGGATTGCGGACTTTCTTTCCCTGAGGATGATATGCTGGGAATTGATCTTGTTATCCCGGATGTGACTTATCTTAAGGAAAACATTTCCAAAGTGAAGGGCTTTGTGATTACTCACGGACATGAGGACCATATTGGAGCTCTGCCTTATGTACTGAAGGAGATCAATGTTCCAATCTATGCTACCAAGCTGACGCTGGGACTGATCCGCAACAAACTGAAAGAACACAATCTTGTGCGTTCCACCAAGCTGAAAGAAGTAAAGCACGGACAGGTGATTAATCTTGGAGATTTTGCTGTGGAATTTATTAAGACCAACCACAGTATTCAGGATGCCTCAGCACTGGCCATTTACTCTCCGGTGGGAATTGTGGTACACACAGGAGACTTTAAAGTCGATTATACACCGGTATTCGGAGATGCCATCGATCTGCAGCGTTTTGCGGAGATTGGTAAGAAGGGCGTTCTTGCACTGATGTGTGAGAGTACCAATGCGGAGAGACCGGGATTTACCATGTCCGAGCGCACAGTGGGACATGTATTTGACAATCTTTTTAATGAGTACCGTACATCCAGAATCATCATTGCGACCTTTGCGTCCAATGTGGATCGTGTGCAGCAGATTATTAACACTGCATACCGTTTCGGAAGAAAAGTTGCAGTAGAAGGCCGCAGTATGGTCAATGTTATTTCGGTAGCATCCGAACTTGGATATCTGCAGATCCCTGAGAATACTCTGATCGAGATTGATCAGGTGAAGAATTATCCGGATGACAAGGTAGTTCTGATTACAACTGGAAGCCAGGGTGAGTCCATGGCGGCACTTTCCCGTATGGCAGCCAACATCCATAAGAAGATTACCATTAAGCCAAACGATACCATCATCTTCAGCTCCAATCCGATTCCCGGAAATGAAAAAGCAGTTTCCAAGGTTATCAATGAGCTGTCCATGAAGGGGGCCAAAGTTATTTTCCAGGATGTCCATGTTTCCGGACATGCCTGCCAGGAAGAGATCAAGCTGATCTACTCCCTTGTAAAACCGAAATATGCGATCCCGATCCATGGTGAGTACCGTCATCTGACTGCACAGAAACATATTGTGGAAGATCTTGGAATTCCGAAAGAGAATATCTTTATCCTTTCTTCCGGAAATGTACTGGAACTGGACGGACAGGATGCCAAGGTAACAGGAAGTGTTCACACAGGAGCGATCTTCGTAGACGGACTTGGTGTGGGCGATGTTGGAAATATTGTACTCCGTGACCGTCAGCATCTGTCAGAGGACGGAATTATGATTGTTGTTATGACACTGGAGCGCCACAGCAATGTGGTTCTTGCAGGACCGGACATTGTTTCCAGAGGTTTTGTATATGTAAGAGAATCCGAGGATCTTATGGAACATGCCAGACAGGTTGTGGAAACCGCACTGGATTCCTGCCTGGAAAACAATATCACAGACTGGGGCAAAATTAAGACAGAAGTCAAAGATGCACTTGGTGAATATCTGTGGAAACGCACCAAGAGAAGTCCGATGATTCTGCCGATCATTATGGAGGCATAAGAGGATGGACGAAATCAGCATGGACATTGAGAAACTTCTCGATGCTGTGCACAGAAGTGATGAATACCAGGAATATCAGAAACAGGCAGCCCAGCTTGAGAAAGATCCTGAGCTGAAGGCGAGGGTGATGAAATTCCGGGGAGATAATTTCAGACTTCAGAGTCAGGCAGACAAGGATGAGCTGTTCCAGATAGCGGAACAGCTCAACTGTGAATCTGCAAGTCTGAGACAGAACCTGAAAGTAAATGCCTATCTTGATGCCGAGCTTGCGCTGTGCAGACTGATGCAGCGAATCTGCAGAACACTGGTAGCCGGGATAGACATACAGATTCCTGACTTATAGGAGGAAGAAAGACTATGGCAGACACAAGAGACAAGGCAGGCAGAGCCGGGGTTTTTCTGGCTGGAGGGGCATTTAAGATCGCTCTGTATATCTGTATCCTTGTATTTCTGATCTGGGTTGGAAAATCCGCATATCAGTTTGGATATGATGTATTTAATCAGCAGGCCATGAGTCCGGGAGAAGGACAGCAGGTAACTGTAGTCATAAAAGAAGGTGCGTCTGCATATAAGGTAGGTAAGACTCTGGAGCAGAAAGGGCTTATCAAGGATGCAGCTGCTTTTGTAGTGCAGGAGAGAATGTCCGCGTACCACGGTCAGATCAAGGCCGGTACATACCTTCTCAGTACAGCTTATACACCGACCAGGATCATAGCGGTACTGTCCGGAGAAGAGAGTGAGGAAGGATCGAACAGCCAGTGATCGTAGAAGAACGCATGAAGACCTATATCAATTCTCTTGATATGGGGAATACTCCGTTTCTGCAGGAGTTGGAATCAAGGGCACTTGCGGACCGGGTGCCGATCATCCGAAGGGATATGCAGAGTTTTATGAGGATGCTTCTGGCAGTAAAACAGCCGAAGCGAATTCTGGAGGTGGGGACTGCCGTAGGCTTCTCCACACTTCTTATGTGTGAATACGGCCCGAAAGATCTTAAGATCGTTACCATAGAAAATTACGAAAAAAGGATTCCTGTGGCAAAGGATAATTTCAGGCGTGCAGGAAGGGAATCCCAGATCACACTTCTGGAGGGAGATGCCGGTGAGATCCTGAAAACCCTTACCGGAACATTTGACATGATCTTCATGGACGCGGCCAAGGGACAGTATATCCACTGGCTTCCGGATGTGCTGCGTCTGATGAAAGAGGGAAGTGTACTGGTATCAGACAACGTGCTGCAGGAGGGAGACATTATCGAATCTCATTATCTTGTGGAACGGAGAAACCGGACAATTTATAAAAGAATGAGAGAATACCTCTGGCAGCTGACCCACAGCCCGGTGCTTCGTACATCGGTACTGCCACTTGGAGACGGGGCGGCTGTAAGTGTAAAAACAGGAGAACAGGCTTATGAAACGACCAGAACTTTTAGTTCCGGCGAGCAGCCTTGAGGTTTTAAAGGTTGCCGTCATATATGGTGCAGATGCCGTTTATATCGGCGGAGAAGCCTTTGGACTTCGTGCAAAGGCTAAGAATTTTTCAAAAGAGGACATGCGCGAGGGCATTGCTTTTGCCCATGCCCATGGTGTAAAAGTTTATGTGACAGTAAATATCCTGGCCCATAACCGGGATCTTGAAGGCGTAAGAGAATATCTTCAGGAACTGAAGGAAATCGGTCCTGACGCACTGATTATCGCAGATCCGGGAATCTTTATGTATGCAAAGGAAATCTGTCCGGAGATTGAGCGCCACATCAGTACACAGGCGAACAATACCAATTATGAGACATACCGTTTCTGGTATAATCTGGGAGCAAAACGTGTGGTAAGTGCAAGAGAACTTTCTCTGGAGGAAATCCGGGAAATTCGGGCACATATTCCGGATGACATGGAGATTGAGACGTTTATCCATGGAGCTATGTGTATTTCCTACTCCGGAAGATGCCTTCTGAGTAACTTTATGGCAGGCAGGGACGCCAATCAGGGAGCCTGTACGCATCCGTGCAGATGGAAATATTCCGTTGTGGAGGAGAAACGCCCGGGAGAATATATGCCGGTATTTGAAAATGAGAGAGGGACTTTTATTTTCAATTCCAAGGATCTCTGCATGGTAGAACATATGGAAGATATCCTTACCAGCGGTATTGACAGCCTGAAGATCGAAGGCCGCATGAAAACAGCTCTTTATGTGGCAACGGTAGCCAGAACTTACCGTAAGGCCATTGATGACTGTATGGAAAGTCCGGAAAAGTATCATGCCAATATGCCATGGTATCAGGAACAGATCTCAAACTGTACCTACCGTCAGTTTACGACCGGATTTTTCTATGGAAAACCGGATGAGAACACACAGATCTATGACAGTAATACCTATGTAAGAGAATATACTTATCTTGGATTTGCGGAAGAGATCGATGAGAGAGGTCTGGCAAGACTGACACAGAGAAATAAATTCTCTGTGGGGGAAACCATTGAGATCATGAAACCGGATGGAAGAAATATCCCGGTTACAGTGGAAGCCATTTATAACGAAGAAGGAGAATCCATGGAAAGTGCACCACATGCACAACAGAGAATTTATGTGAAACTGAACGAGACACCGGAGGTATTTGATATTCTTCGAAGAGGTGAGTAAAACAGATATTTAAGGGGAGAACGAAAAGAACGTTCTCCCCTTACTGTTTTTCGGGAAAAAGTGTTCGGAGTTTACGGAGCGCATTTTTTTCAATGCGGGATACATAGGAACGGCTGATGGAAAGATTTCTGGCAATTTCACGCTGTGTCAGAGGATCCTGACCGTTCAGACCGTAGCGGCAGCAGATCACTTCATATTCTTTTTGGGTAAGGATCTGAGGGATATGACTGAGAAGATGGGAAATACTGTCTTTCTGGAAACAGTCTTCCACAACATCTACGGGTGGACTTTCAATGATATCAAGAAGGCTGATCTCATTACCTTCCCGGTCTGTTCCGATAGGCTCATAAAGGGAAACTTCCCTGGATCGTTTTTTTCGGGCGCGGAGCATCATGAGAAGTTCGTTGTCAATGCAGCGTGCCGCATAGGTGGACAACTTGGAAGTACGGCAGGGATCAAAAGTAGAGATTGCTTTGATCAGGCCGATGGTGCCGATGGATATCAGATCATCGGGATCTTCGTCGCAACCCTGGTATTTTTTTGCGACATGGGCCACAAGACGGAGATTACGTTCGATGAGAATGTTTTTTGCCTCCGGATCGCCCCTTTGGAACTGCAGAAGATAAAATTTTTCTTCCGCAGCAGACAGCGGTTTCAAAAATGTTTTCAAAGATTCACCTCAAAGGGGATTTCCATACAGTTTATGAAATGGACGTGCTTTTCGTGCTTTTCCAACAGAATATTTACAGGGGTGTCATCCTGTTGCGCCAGTTTCTGATCTGGTGTATAATCATAAGATATGAGTGTTAATAATCAACGTACATTGACGAGGAGTATATATTTTGAAAAAGAGGATAGAACAGCTTCTTAACGGAAAATTTATTTATGAACAGCCGGAACTTCTGTTTTCCCAGGAGGAGATTTCCGTCACTCTGAAAGCAGGAGAAACGACGAAAGACGAACTTTATTTTGGCACAGATGACAATCGCAGAATCAGTGGATTTGTAACATCCTCTGATCGGAGACTGGTGCCTGGATTTGACCGCTTTTCAGGTACGACAGTACGTATGCCTTATGGCGTGGATGCAGAAGGAATGAAACCCGGGGAAAGTTTTGCGGGATGGTTGTGTTTTACTACCAGCATCGGAGAATACAGGCTGCCTTTTAAGGTAACAGTGCAGACAGAAGAAGTGAAGAGTTCAGGCAGAAAAGTGACTTCCATGGAAGAATTTATCCGGATCGCAAAGGAGGATTTCCATGAAGCATACAGGCTTTTTACGGAACGCCATTTTTCCCTGATCCTGAAAGAACAGAGTGAGAAGCTCCGTTCTCTTTATGAAGGAATGTCTCAGCAGCCGGTAACATACCAGCATCTGGAGGAATTTCTGATCACAGCCGGTGCCAAAGATAAGGTGACACTGGATCTGAACAGAGAAGAGGCGAATTTCTATGAGGTCAGTGAATCCATACAGGAGTCTTTTTATATTCACAGAAGCGGCTGGGGCCATCTGCGTGCAGATATTGAAGTGAATGGGGACTTCCTGGAAACAGGGAAACATGTTGTGACGGAAGAAGATTTTATTGGAAGTACCTGTGAAGTGGAATATGTGATCCATAAGGAAAAACTGGGAAAAGGTAACCAGTATGGTGAGATCATTGTACGGACTCCTTATCAGAAACTGGTGTATCATGTGTTGGCGTCCAGGGGAAACGGAAGCTCTGTCAATCTTGACCTTTTGGAGAAACAGTACCGCGTATCCATGCTCAGGGAGTATCTGACTTTTGCATGCGGGAAAACCGGCTTTCAGACATGGGCAGCCGAAGCACATGAAAAACTGGATAAAATGGGAGAGAGCGGACTGAAATATCCGGAATATCAGCTTCTGGAAGCGTATATTTTCCATCTGGAAGGAGAAGACCAGAAAGCAGAAGACATTCTGGTACGTTATCAGAATAAATCTTTTAATCATAATGAACTGGAACAGGCAGGGCTTTATCTGTATCTGTGTACCCTGACAGGACTGTACAGAGATGAGGAACAGGCGCTTCGTAAGATCCAGAATTTTCAGATGCAGAAAGAGGACAGTTACATTCTTCTGAAACTGGTATTTGAGATGGATCAGACTCTTTCCCCATCCAGAAAGATCTTTTTGATGGAAGAGCTTTTTGAAAGAGGATGTACCAGCCCGTTTCTGTATCTGGAAGCATGGAACAGCATCTGCCGGGATATGTCATTGCTTCACCGGATGAATCGTTTCTGGGCGCAGGTATTTCTTTTTGCCGGAAAAGAGAACATGCTTACAGAGGAACTTGTGATGCGGCTTGCTTATCTTTCCGGTTATGAGAAATCATTTAATGAAAGCCTGTACCGGGCTATGGTACTGGGGTGTGAGGCTTTTCCGTCGGATGACACAGTAGAAGCGATCTGTAAATATATCATGAAGGGAAATCCACGAAAAGCAGAATATTTCCGCTGGTTTTCCGCGGCAGTAGACCAGGGAATCCGGATCACACGTCTTTATGAATATTATGTAGAGACACTGGACACTTCTTACAGAAGAGTACTTCCGAAGCCGCTGCTTATGTATTTTACTTATAATAACAATAATCTCGGAGATTCCAAGAGAGCGTATCTTTATGCCTGCATCATCGCCCGGAAAGAGCAGGATCCGCAGACTTACGAAAGCTATCGGGACAGCATGAGAGATTTTGCCATGCGCAAGCTGAGAGAAGGAAGAATGAATGAAAATTATGCTGCTGTCTATCAGGAATTTATGCGCGAACCGGCAAATACGGAGGAAGCACAGGTTATTGCTTCAAGGATGTTTACGTACCGCCTGTATACAGATGATCCCAAGGTACGCAGCGTGATCATTCGTCACAGACAGATGAAACAGGAAGAAATTTATCCCTGTGTGCATGGAATCGCCTATCCGAGGATCTATACAGAAGATGCTGCAGTGATCTTTCAGGACGAAAAACAGAGACGCTATGCGTCAACAGTGGATTATAACATGACACCACTTTTTGACGACAGGGAAATGGTACCGACAGTATTGGAAAAGGGCGCAGATGAAGCAGGTGTGCTGCTTTATTATTGCCAGACACAGGATATTTGCCGCACAAATCTGGGGATTTTTCAGAAGCTGGTCCTTTCATCTGCGTTTACAGGAGAATACAGAGATGCTGTTCGAAAACGGATCCTGGAATATTACAGGGATCATGTACAGGGAGAAGATCTGGATGCCTGCCTGGAAATGATGGACTATCGGGAATATGCTATGGTCGATAAGAAGATACTGCTGGAAATCCTCATCCAGAGAGGCTTGTTCCCACAGGCAATGAGCGTTGTGGAGGCATTTGGCTTTGAAGGAGTAGAGGAATGTGAGCTGCTGAAACTGGCAAGCCGGATGATCATTCGCTGTGACTGTACGGAAGATGAAGAGCTGATCGCACTTTCTTCCCATGTATACAGAAATGGAATTTATGATGAAGTGATCCTTCAGTATCTGATGAAATTCCGGTTTGGTCCTGTGGAAGAACTTCTGGATATCTGGAAAAGTGCCTGCGGTTTTGAGATGGATACGTACAGCCTGGAGGAAAGGATACTTTCGCTTCTGATGTTCACTGCAGATTACCGGGAAGAAGGCGAAAAGATCCTGAAATCTTATATCAGTCATTCCGGAAAGGAACAGGTGATCGGAGCTTACCTGACACAGATGGCTTATGGAATGTTTGTAAAGGGGATGCCGGAGACTCCGTGTCTCAGAGAATATCTCAAAATCTGCAAACGGAAAGAATGGCCAACAGACAGAATCTGTGACCTGGAACTTCTGAAAATACTTTCCGAAGAAAAAGCATCCGATGAGGAAGAACTTGCTCTGGAGGAAGAAATTCTGGCTTCCTGCGTAAAAGATGATATGGTATTTGAGTTTTTCCATGATCTGGATCAGAGGATCCTGCGCCCGTATCAGCTGGATGATAAGACTTTTGTAGAATATCATGCTTCGCCTGAGACTTCTGTTACTTTGTATTATTTGTTGGATACAGGACTTGGAACCATGCCGGAATATAAGAGCGAGCCGCTGCGTAATGTCTATGAGGGAATTTTTACCAAGACGTTTACTCTGTTTTACGGTGAGACTCTGCACTATTATTTTCAGACAGAAGATGAAAACGGTGTGCACAGGACTGAAGAGAAAATGCTGACCATGAATCTGACGGATGACAGAGCTTCCAGTAAATATCAGCTGATCAATCAGATCCTCTGTGCAAGAAAACTGGAGAAAGATCCGGAAGTGAAGGAGAAACTTTCACAGTATCTCCGGCAGGAACAGTACGTCAATGAAATGTTTGTCATAGAGAAGGAACCGGAAAGATGAATGAAATTCGAGATTTGCTGATAGGAATCGATATTGGAAAAGAATATACACAGATCTGCTATTATGACAGAAAAGCAGAAGAGGCCCGTTCTCTTTCCATGAAAGTGGGAACCAGCCAGTATGAGGCTCCGGGCTGTATCTGTTACCGTACAGAGCAGAACGATTACTGTGTGGGCCTGGAAGCACAGTATTTTTCCAGAGAAAAAGGCGGGATCATGCTCGGAAATATTTATGATATCTGCCAGAAGGAAGAAAGCATACAGGTGGCGGGAGAGGATAAGGAGCCGGCAGAGCTCCTTGCTCATTTCCTGAAAGGAATGCTGAAATTTCTTGGAATTCAGGACATTGTAAAAAACACAAAGTGCATGTGTATCACTTCTCCTGAGCTTGATGCCATACAGGTGCGTAATTATCAGAAGGCCTGTGGAATTGCCGGTTTTCCGGCAGAGAAATACATGCTTATGGATTACGGGGAAAGTTTTTATTACTATGCATTGGGCCAGAAAAGAGAAACCTGGAACCGAAGTGTGGCCTGGTATGCGTTTGATGGAGATAAAATTGCGTTTCGTAAGCTGACGATCAATGCTGCATCCAGACCTATACTTGTCAATCTCGAAGAACCGGTGAGTACAACGCTTGAAACGGAGGATGAGATCCGTGATGTGGAGTTTTGCCGTTTTATAACAAAAACTCTTGGAAAAGAACTTTTTTCCAGTGTGCAGATCACAGGAGAAGGGTTCGACCAGCAGTGGGCACAGCAGTCAGTAAAGCTTTTGTGTCATCAGGGACGCAAAGTATTTTACGGAAACAATCTCTTTGCAAAAGGAGCCTGCATCGCCGGTAAGGACAGACTTGAAGACAAAAAATTAAAAGGGTACAGATATTTAAGCGATTCCCTGGTTACTGCGGATGTGGGAATGGATATGCGGGTGATGGGTTCTCCTGCGTATTATCCGCTGATCGAAGGCGGCAGCAACTGGTATGAATGCAATGCAGAGTGTGAACTGATCCTGGATGATACGGAAGAATTGGTCTTTGTAGTAAATCTTCCGGATGAAACGGAGAGAAAGCGGGTGGCAATGGCGCTTAAAGGTTTGCCAAAACGACCAAACCGGACGACCAGACTTGCACTTACGTTGAAATACGTATCATCGAAAGACTGTGAGATCACAGTAAAGGATCTTGGATTTGGGGAAATGTATCCATCCAGCGGGAAGACATGGAAAGAACTGGTACGCTGGGATGAGACAGAAGAAAGGAAACAGGTATGAGCGGATATATTTTATGCCAGGTAAAGAAAGCAGAGAAACCATTTTACATTGAAAATATCAGCACGAATATTTATTCCATAGAAGAACTCTGCTATTATCTTTATAATAATCTTTACCTTGTGGATCGTTCTCTTATCAGTAATAAGCTGTGTACCTGGCTGGATGAGGAACTGAAACTTCCAAAACTTGCGGCGAAGCTTCGACCTTTCATTGGAAAAGAGGCAGGTCTGGAGGAAATTCTGTATCCGATATTTAAAGAGATCAATTATCTGGCTTATGAAGAACTTCGTATCCTGAATGGAAGGATTGAAAGAAGAAATAAGGAATCCGAGGAGATACGGGAAAAGAGAAAAGGGGATGCCCTCATGGAAAACCGGATGTACGTGAACGCAATCCGTGTTTATCAGAAGCTTCTGGAAAAAGATTCCAGAGAAATCTCCAGAGAAATGAGAGAGCGGATTCTGCATAATCAGGGATGTGCTTACAGTTATCTGTTTCAGATGGATAAGGCACTGGACTGTTTCTTTGCTGCATGGAAGGTAAACCAGTCAGAAAAGGCACTGAAGATTTATCTTCTGGCTTACCGAAGTGTGCATACACCGGAAGAATTTGAAAAGATACAGGAAGATCTGAAGGCAGAGGATTCCGTAAAAAAAGAAACTGCCAGAGCTCTGGAACAGTTTATCAGCCTCCCGGAGCAGAAGATTGCACCCGGAGAGACTGACAGGATATTGGAGGATCTTACAAGAGAATATCACAGAAGTACAGGCTCTTAAAGCTGTTCAAGAAGTCCCAGCAGGATCTGCCGGGCTTCTTTTTTTGTGTAGACAGCTTCTTCTTCGGAAAGAGAAGAGAGATAGTCGTCCAGAGCCTGTCCGATACTGGTTTCTTTCAGATAAACGCACATAAAAGTATCTTCTTTGGAAAGAAAACAGAGAAAAACAGAATAATCGGACAGAACTTCAAGATGGATTCCCGTTTCAGGGAGGACAGAATGCTTAAGGATCTTGCATTTTTCACCGCCCATATCTGTGTCAAGAATGTGCTGGATCGATTTTCTACGTTCTTCTTTTGGAAGTGGTGTCTGATGATAGGAATATGGACCGTCCAGAAGACCGGTCTGTGCAAACTTCCGGATTCCATTCAGGGTGAAATAGTTACAGGAAGTGTCGTTTTCTGTAAAGGCAAACTGCGGCTGTTTTAAAATAGAAACCAGTTGTGTATAAACAGAGTTGGAATGATCAATATCTCTGTTTTCAAAGAGGGCCTGTACAAAGTCGGGTCCATAGGACATCAACGCAAGACATGGATGAGACTCCAGCGCAAAGTTTGTTGTAATATTGGTGTTCATAATGGAACCGAAAATCTCCAGGATCTGTGAAGGAGAATCCGACTGCTGGAAAAAACGGCTGGAGTTTTCCAGGATTTTCTGAAATTCCTGCTGATAGGAATGTATAACTTCCGGATTTTCTGTAGATATGAAAGTTGACATATCAGAAGAAATAAGCAGGAGTTTCTTTTCTGTAATAAAGAAAAACGGAAACAATTCATAACAGGAAAGTTCTCTTCCGGCCTGGGTGTAATAATAGTAGGGCTGATAATTGAGAAAGCCGCACAGGATCGGAAGAATGGTACACAAAAAAGTTTCCAGGTTCATATTATAGTCCGGTGATGCGGTAGGATTCTGGTGAAGCGGAAGAATCTGGATAACAGGAGGAAGCTTTTGATATTCCGGATAGAGATGTGCAGAAACTTGTACAATAAGCCGACAGTTTGCAGGAATGTTGGTGCAGATCTTTTCGTCGGAACCGGAGAGCAGGATATCTTCAAAAAGGTTTAAAACTTTTTTTTCCACATCAAGTGAAAAGTCTCCACTGTAAAACGGAAGAGAAGTAAGACTGTGAAAACCAGAGGAGAAAAGCATCTGCTGGGTGCTGATCACACGGAGAAGTTCCTGGATGTATTTCCGATTATAGTAAATTTCTTTTCCAATTTTTTCGATTTTATATAATTCAATCAGTTCCTGACGCTGGGATGGATTAATCCGGATCGAATCGCAGAACTGACGGACAAAATCCATTCCAGGCAGACGTTTGCCTGTGATCATACGCTGCAGAGAGGTACGGTCAAGGCCTGAGGATGCAGATAACTGGTATACCGTTTCTCCTGTATTTTTTAGATATTCACGGCATTTGCTGCTGAAGTCAGACATAATAATTCTCCTTTTTTCATACTTGTGGCATTATTATACAAAAACAGATCAGGAATTGCAATTATTTGTAAAAAATCCGAGCACAATTGGTGGCACATATTGCGAGACAGTTTTTTTGAAAATAGAATAGATCATATCAAGAAAGAACAGGGCGGAGGGAACCAGAACCATGGCAGTGATAACTATTGCGGTATGTGATGAAATACGAAAAGATGCTCAGAAGCTTTACAGACAGCTTTCAACGCTGCTTCTGGATGCAGAGATCCTGATATACCGTAGCAGGCAGAGCCTTCTTGACGGACTGACGGAAGGGCATAAGATCTGTAATGTGGTATTTATGGGGCTGGATGGTGAAAATGGAAAGAGCCTGGAGACAGTCCGTGCGATACGGCTTCGGGGAAATTATATTCCGGTCATCATGGTAGCGGAAAATGAGAAATTTTATAAAGAAGCTTTTGAGGTATTTGCTTTTAATTATCTGACGAAACCTGTAGAAAGCGGAGAACTGGAGCATGTGCTGTTACCTATCCTGACCACCTGTGAAAGAGAAGGCGGAAAGGCGCTGCATTTTCATTACAGAACTCAGGTTTATACACTCCAGCATAACAGTCTGGCGTACATATCCAGCAGCCTCCATAATGTAACCTTCCACCTTACCGACGGAAAGAAACTCAGCTGCAGAGCGCGTCTGGGAGATTTTGCGGGACAGCTTTCCGACAGTAATTTTATGAGATGCCATCAGAGCTTTTGCATCAATCTGGAGAAAGTGAACACACTCAAAAAGAACAGTTTTGTAATTGGACAGACTGAGATCCCTATTTCCAGGGCCTATTTAAAAACCGCAAGAAAGAAATACAAAGATTATCTGGCAGAGCAGAAGGTTTGCTCTTGACAGCTCCTTTTTGGTATGTTACTATAACCATACGCTTTCACGTAGTAGAGTGACCACGTGATAAAGGAATAACGAAAAAAAGGAGAACGATCATGAAGAAGAGAACAGTTGCAGTAGTAATGGCGGCAGCGATGACAATAGGAATGATGGTAACAGGAGTAAGTGTACAGGCTGGTGTTGAGGATAAGACACTGATCGTCGGATTTGACGCAGAGTACCCTCCATTCGGATATAAGGATGATAATGGAGAATATGTGGGATTTGATCTTGACCTGGCTCAGGAAGTATGTGATAATCTTGGCTGGGAGCTTGTCAAGAAGCCGATCAACTGGGATTCCAAGGATATGGAGCTGAATTCCGGAACCATCGACTGTATCTGGAACGGATTTACCATTAACGGCCGTGAGGATGATTATACATGGAGCGATCCTTATATCAACAATGAGCAGGTGATCGTAGTTGCCAAGGATTCCGGAATTGAGAAGCTTGCAGACCTTAAGGGTAAGAACGTAGTTGTACAGGCTGCATCCGCTGCACTGGACGCACTGAATAACGACGATAACAAGGATCTGAAGGACAGCTTTGCATCTCTTACAGAGAACCCGGATTACAACACCGCGTTTATGAATATTGATTCCGGTGCTGCAGATGCGGTTGCTGTTGATATTGGTGTTGCCAATTATCAGCTTTCCCAGAGAGGCAAGGATAAATATGTGATCCTTGACGAGCCGATCCAGAATGAGCAGTATGGCATCGGATTTAAGAAGGGTAACGATGAACTGAAAGATCTGGTATGGGATGAAGTCAAGAAACTTGACGAGTCCGGTGAAGTTGACAAGCTTGCAGATAAATATGAGCTGGATAAGAGTATGCTCTGCATCAGCGAGGATAAGGAGGACTCAGATTCCGATTCCACAGAAGCTGACACAGAAGAAAGTGCAGATAGCACAGAGAAAGAAGCGGATTCTGAATCTAAGTGATCCAGTCTCAGATTACAGCAAAAACTGTGAAGATATTTTTCAGAAACTATCAAACAGCAGGAGAAATAAGAAACATAGCAGAAGTTTTTGAAGCTTTTGCATAAAAAGGAAATGAGGGTGCTTCGGCGTTGGAAGAGCTGCCGGGCACGCTCATTTCCTGTTGTTTACAGGAATTACAGGTATCAGTCCGATAAATGGGACAGATACTCCGAACCAGGAGGAAAAAAATGAGTTTTAGTGTAATGCTTCAGCAGCTGGCAGGAGGAATGCTGGTCTCCATTGAGATCTTTTTTGTAACTTTGCTGTTTTCTCTGCCGCTGGGACTTCTGATCTGTTTTGGCAGAATGTCCAAAAACAAAGTGATCCGTGCCATTGTATCCGCTTACATATCCATCATGAGAGGAACTCCTCTGATGCTGCAGCTGATGGTTGTATATTTCGGTCCATATTTTATCTTTGGAATCCGTATTTCCATGGGATACAGCCTGATCGCTGTATTTATCGCATTTGCCATCAACTATGCGGCCTATTTTGCAGAAATCTACCGTGGCGGCATTGAGTCCATGCCGGTTGGACAGTATGAGGCTGCAAAGATCCTCGGATACAATAAAGTGCAGACGTTTTTCCGCATCATCCTTCCACAGGTGATCAAGAGGATCCTGCCATCCATTACCAATGAAGTTATTACACTGGTCAAGGATACTTCCCTTGCCTTTGTTGTGGCAGTAGCGGAGATGTTTACCATTGCCAAGCAGATCGCAAGTGCACAGACGACCATGATGCCCTTTGTGATCGCTGCCGTATTTTATTATGTATTCAATCTGATCGTGGCAGTTGTGATGCAGAAGGTTGAAAAGAGCATGAATTACTACCGTTAACCGGAATGGAGAGTATATAATATGAAATTATTTGAAATGAAACATATCAAAAAAAGCTTTGACGGACTGGAAGTCCTCAAAGATATCTCTCTTGATGTGGAAGAGGGAGAAGTGTTAAGTATCATCGGTCCTTCCGGTTCCGGCAAGTCCACCATCCTGCGCTGTGCCACAGGTCTTGAGACACCGGACAGCGGCGAGATCATCAAAACCGGAGATGTGGGACTGGTGTTCCAGCAGTTTAATCTGTTCCCGCATTTTTCCGTAATGAAAAATATCGTAGACGCACCCTTAAAAGTGCAGAAAAGAAAAAAAGACGAAGTCTATGCCCAGGCAAGAAGTCTTCTTAAAAAAATGGGTCTTGCAGATAAGGAAAATGCGTATCCTTTCCAGCTTTCAGGAGGACAGCAGCAACGAGTATCCATTGCCCGTGCCCTCTGCATGAATCCGAAGATCCTGTTTTTTGATGAACCGACATCTGCACTGGATCCGGAGCTCACCGGGGAGATCCTGAAGGTTATCAAGGATCTGGCACAGGAGCATATCACCATGGTGATCGTCACCCATGAGATGAATTTTGCAAGAGATATTTCCGACCGCATCATCTTTATGGACAAGGGTGTGATCGCGGTGGAGGGAACCCCACAGGAGGTATTTTCTTCCGATAATGGCAGAATGAAGGAATTTCTGGGAAAATTCCATCAGGGTATGGAGTAACAAACGGTTGCTTTTGAAGAGGCAATGTTATATAATTTCAAGAGGCGTGAATTAACCAGATCCGGGCAGATAACGGATCATTCGCCATTCCGGCCCGGATGTATGTAATCAGGAGGATAATAATGAATACAGACAGATATGTAAGCCCGCTGTCAGAGCGGTACGCAAGCAAAGAGATGCAGTACATTTTTTCCCCGGACATGAAATTCCGCACATGGAGAAAGCTGTGGATCGCACTTGCTGAGACGGAACGTGAGCTTGGCCTTAACATCACCCAGGAGCAGATTGATGAGATGAAAGCTCATGCGGATGATATCAACTATGATGTGGCTAAGGAGCGTGAGCGTCAGGTTCGCCATGATGTAATGTCTCACGTGTATGCGTTTGGTGTACAGTGCCCGAAGGCAAAAGGCATCATCCATCTGGGAGCAACCTCCTGTTATGTAGGAGATAACACCGACATTATCGTTATGACAGAGGCACTGAAACTTGTCCGCAAGAAACTTGTGAACGTGATCGCGGAGCTTTCCAAGTTTGCAGCACAGTATAAAGATCAGCCAACTCTGGCATTTACTCATTTCCAGCCGGCACAGCCCACAACCGTAGGTAAGAGGGCAACTCTCTGGACACAGGAATTCCTGATGGATCTTGAGGACCTTGAGTATGTATTAAGCACTATGAAACTTCTTGGTTCCAAGGGAACAACCGGTACACAGGCAAGCTTCCTGGAACTCTTTGACGGAGATCAGGAGACTATCGACAAGATCGATCCGATGATCGCCGAGAAGATGGGATTCAAGTCCTGCTATCCGGTTTCCGGACAGACTTATTCCAGAAAAGTGGACACCCGTGTGCTGAATATCCTTGCGGGAATCGCTGCAAGTGCACATAAGATGTCCAACGACATCCGTCTTCTTCAGCATCTGAAAGAAGTGGAGGAGCCATTTGAGAAATCCCAGATCGGATCTTCCGCCATGGCATATAAGAGAAACCCGATGAGAAGTGAGAGAATCGCTTCCCTGTCCAGATATGTGATGATCGATGCCCTGAATCCGGCTATCACATCTGCGACACAGTGGTTTGAGAGAACTCTGGATGACTCTGCAAACAAGCGTCTCAGCGTTCCGGAAGGATTCCTTGCAATTGACGGAATCCTGGATCTCTGCCTCAATGTTGTAGACGGACTAGTTGTTTATCCGAAGGTTATTGAGAAGAGACTGATGTCCGAGCTTCCGTTCATGGCGACTGAGAATATCATGATGGATGCAGTTAAGGCAGGTGGAGACCGTCAGGAGCTTCATGAGCGTATCCGTGAGCTTTCCATGGAAGCAGGCAAGAACGTGAAGGTAGAAGGCAAGGATAACAACCTTCTTGAACTGATCGCTGCGGATCCGGCATTTAACCTGACTCTTGAGGATCTTCAGAAATCCATGGATCCGTCCAGATATACAGGACGTGCAAAAGAGCAGACAGAGGCGTTTATTGCCAATGTGGTACAGCCGGTTCTGGACGCACATAAGGATCTGCTTGGCGTTAAGGTTGAGATCAACGTATAATTCCAAGATGTTATAAACATTAAGAAATGAACACAGACAGGAATGACGTGTCTCTGTGTATTACAGGCAGAGAACATGTCGTTCCGAATAATAGAGAAAGACACAAGGAGGAACTGTGTTATGGTAACTGCAGTAGTAGGAGCAAACTGGGGAGATGAAGGTAAAGGCAAGATCACAGATATGCTTGCTGAGAAAGCTGATATCATCGTAAGATTTCAGGGTGGAGCCAATGCGGGCCACACCATCGTAAATGATTATGGTAAATTCGCACTTCATACACTTCCGTCAGGTGTGTTTTACGGACATACGACCAGTGTCATCGGAAACGGTGTTGCACTGAACATTCCGGTATTCTTCAAGGAGTACAACGAAGTAGTAGGCCGTGGAGTACCGGCACCGAAGATCCTGATCTCCAACAGAGCACAGATGGTAATGTCTTACCACATTCTGTTCGATCAGTATGAAGAGGAGCGTCTTGGAGGCAAGGCTTTCGGTTCCACAAAATCCGGAATCGCTCCGTTCTATTCTGACAAATATGCAAAGATCGGCTTCCAGGTAAGTGAGCTCTTTGATGAGGAAGCACTGAAAGAGAAAGTTGTACGTATCTGTGAGACCAAAAACGTAACACTTGAGCATCTCTATCACAAACCGCTTCTGAAACCGGAAGATATCATGAACGAGCTGATGGAATACAAGAAAATGGTTGAGCCATACGTATGTGACGTATCTCTCTATCTCTGGAATGCACTGAAAGAGGGCAAACAGGTTCTTCTTGAGGGACAGCTCGGAACTCTGAAAGACCCGGATCACGGAATCTATCCGATGGTTACATCCTCTTCCACACTGGCTGCTTATGGTGCCATCGGTGCAGGCCTGCCTCCATATGAGATCAAGAAGGTCGTAACCGTATGCAAAGCTTACTCCAGTGCAGTTGGAGCAGGTGCATTCGTTTCTGAGATCTTCGGCGAGGAAGCAGATGAGCTGAGAAAACGTGGCGGTGACGGTGGTGAGTTCGGTGCTACTACAGGCCGTCCGAGACGTATGGGATGGTTCGACTGTGTTGCATCCAAATACGGATGCCGTCTCCAGGGAGCTACAGACGTTGCTTTTACAGTACTGGATGTTCTGGGATATCTGGATGAGATCCCGGTTTGCACAGGCTATGAGATCGACGGAGAGGTAACAACAGAATTCCCGACAACTGTGCAGCTTGAGAAAGCAAAACCGGTTATTGAGAAGCTTCCGGGATGGAAATGCGATATCCGTGGAATCAAGAAATACGAGGATCTTCCGGAGAACTGCAGAAAATATGTAGAGTTCGTAGAGAAACACATCGGATTCCCGATCACCATGATCTCAAACGGACCAGGAAGAAACGACATCATTTACAGATAATCATTTACTGTGACAGGATTACGACAGGCAGCGCCGGGGAAATTTCTCCGGCGCCCTTTTGTTAAGAGGCTGATGATAATATTGGCTATAACAACTGGTATATCATGTGAAAGGATTCCGAATGAAAAATTTTAAAAGAATTGCGGCACTGGCAGGCGTTGTTATTTTGCTTCTCGTGTTCTGCCTTCCCATGGTGTTTGCATGGGGCAGCAGTGAGAACTCACAGGCTTTGTTCCGGGGCGCTTTTGCGGCAGCAGTACTGGTACCGATCGTGGCTTATGTTTTCTGGATGGCGTACCGGATCTGGGGACCTGAGAAACCAAAGGAGGATGAAAACCGTATGATCGAGAATGTTATTTTTGATGTGGGAAATGTGTTGATGGGATATGACTGGGAAGAGTATCTGAAGAGCTACAATTTTCCGGAAGAAAAATATGAAAAAATTGCGGATGCAACATTTCGAAACCCAATCTGGGAAGAACAGGACAGAGCACTCCACGAGGAGTCCTGGTATGTAGATAAATTTGTAGAAAGTGCACCGGAATATGAGAAGGATATCCGTGAAGTGGTACGACGGGATCCGGAATGCATGCATCTTTATGACTATGCGGAAACCTGGGTGAAATATCTCAAAAACCAGGGATATCATCTCTATGTTCTTTCTAATTACGGAACTTATATGCTGGAGAGAACCAAAAAAGATATGCCGTTCCTGAAATATATGGACGGAGTGGTATTTTCCTGCGACGTACAGCAGATCAAGCCGGAAGTGGATATTTATGAGACACTTCTGAAACGCTATGATCTGAAACCGGAGAAGTCGGTATTTATGGACGACCGGGCCATCAACTGTGAAGGGGCTAGAAAAGCAGGGATCCGTACCATTCAGTTCGAAAACCTGAAACAGGCGGCAAAAGAGCTTGAGGAACTTGGTGTGAAGTAATTTGTGATGATGCAGTATGAGTTGCTGTAAAAAGAGAAACGCAGAGAACCTGCACCATCGCGAAGCCCTCTGCGTCTAAAGGGGAGGATATGATAAGTATCTCCCGGAACGGAATCGGTTATACAGATAATATATAAAATTCTCCGTTTTTTTATGACAGCAGGATATTGCTTATCATGAAAAATTTATCCTGAAATTTTTTATTGCGGAACTTCTCTTTAACGAAAGGCAGATACATTTATCTGCCCGGATGGAGGTTCCGTATTTTTGACTACATTATTACGTTATTCTTTGTTCTTCTTCCGGTATTCACCGGGAGTCATTCCATAAGTTTTCTTAAAAGTACGCATAAAATGTTCCGGACTTTCGTAACCTACAAGTTCGCAGATGGCATGATTGCTGAGAGAAGTTTCCCTGAGGGCACGGCATGCCTGGTTCAACTTGATATCCCGGATGATCTGTAAGAATGTCCGGCCGGTACTTTCTTTGATCAGGGTGCTGAAATGGGAAGAACTGTAGCCAAAATGTTCTGCAGCTTCGCTTAAGGAAACACTCTGATAGTGACGGTTCAGATAGCCCAGGATTTCTGTTACGGAATTTCCGGTGCTGTCCTTTGTGAGGATGGATTCGATATCATTTTCGTGATAACGAAGCAGCATGGCCCAGAACATGATCAGCATGGAATTGAGGAAGGTGTAGCTGTATTTTGCGTGCCCCAGATATTCGATATAGAGATTTTCCAGCATGTCATGGATCTGTGGATCATTTCCGCTGTGAAAGATCAGATAATTTCCTTCGGTCTTGCGGTACAGCACATGGGCAAAAAACTGCGCCAGGGCACTGTCCGCAGTCAGTGACTGGAAGAAAGTGGACTGAAAGGTGGAACCACGTACCAGAATATTAAAAGCAACACTGTCATCAAAGATTCCCACACTGTGGGTAGTATGTGGTGGGATGATACAGATATCCCCGGTATGTAAAGTGTGTTCGATCCCCTGAATGGT
Source organism: Blautia sp. MCC283 (assembly GCF_018785565.1). Classification (NCBI taxonomy): domain Bacteria; kingdom Bacillati; phylum Bacillota; class Clostridia; order Lachnospirales; family Lachnospiraceae; genus Blautia; species Blautia sp. MCC283. The sequence continues at coordinate 118,737 of NZ_WQQB01000001.1, forward strand.
AGTGTGGGCAGTTCCGTCATAAACACAGAGAATCTCAAAAAACTCGTGCTCATGGGAAAAAACAGGCGTATAACGGTAATGCTTGGAAAGTACGATATTGCCATTCATGTCATGAAAAAGATCGGCTTCTTTCATATAGGGATACCAGGCCTCTGCCTGAAGTTCCGGGACAAAAAGCCGGTGTTCATAGATCAGTTCACGGTCCAGTGTAAGACAATATTCATGAAAGGTTTCCGGATGTTCTTTCTCCTGAAGGTAAAGTGTTTTATAAAAAATCTCATCTTCATTGTAGGCATAAATGTATTTCTGAAATTCTTCTCTGGTAAGTTTCATAACAGTCCCCTTTTCGTGCGGATCTTTCATAAGAGATAAGGAAAGTATATCATAATCATCGAAAAAAACGTCAGTGTTTTACAAAAAAAATCACAATTGGAAGAAAAAGGGAAAAAGTGTACAGTAATGCCAGAAAGAAATTCGGAGGTAAAAGAGATGAACGAAGTTGAAAAGAAAGTAAAGATCGGCCTGTGGCGTCAGAGGATCGGTTATGGATCTTCCGATTTTGCCTGCAACCTGATCTGGCAGATGATCTCCCTGTATCTGCTGTATTTTTACACAAATGTCATGCATCTGAATGCCGGTGCAGTCAGTGTAATGTTCCTGGTAACAAAAGTAATTGACGGAATTTCCGACCTGATCGTAGGATTCCTCATTGACAAGACAAACACAAAATGGGGTAAATCAAGACCATGGATCCTGTTTGGTGCGGTTCCATTTGGTGTGGCTGCAGTCCTTGCATTCTCTGTACCGGATATCGGACAGACAGGTATGCTGATCTACGCATACATTACTTACATTCTGCTTTCCACTGCATACACCGTTGTAAATATCCCGATGGCATCCATTCTTCCGGCACTGAGCGAAGACCCGCATGAGAGAACCGTCCTTGCATCCTGCAGAACTTTCTTTTCATCCATCGGTTCCACTGTAGTCAGCGCTTTTGCCCTGACACTGGTAGACAAATTCGGAAACGGCAACGAGGCACTTGGATTCCGTATCGTTATGATGATCTTCGGTGTAGTCGGATGCCTTGTATTCTTCTTCTGCTTCTTTAACACAAAAGAGCGTGTAACCATCAAACAGGAAAAAGTCAGCCTTAAAGCAAACATTTCCTGTCTGCTCCACAACAAACCGTGGAAACTTTTTGCACTGAATATCGTCTGGTTCTTTGGTGGATTTGTGATCCAGGCAAGTGCGGTTATTTATTACTTTACTTATGTTGTACAGAACACGACACTGGTACAGATCGTTGCGACCATCACAACACTGGTACCAATCGTAGCAAATCTTTGTGCACCGTTCCTTGTAAAACTCACATCAAAACGAAATCTGATGGTTGGAGGAAGTTTTGTACATATGGGTGGTCTTCTGATCATCTTCTTTGGCGGCACAAATGTTCCGGTTCTTCTGGCTGGTGCGGTGATCGCGGCAGCAGGATACGGACTGAAGGGAAGTATGCATTTTGCAATGCAGCCGGACCCTGTTGATTATGGTGAGTGGAAATCCGGTGTAAATACAGCCGGAACTCTTTCCGCAGTAAATGGTTTCATTGGAAAAGTGGGAATGGCTATCGCCAGCAGTATCGGTGCGGCACTTCTTCAGTTTGGTGGATTTGACGCAAACCTTGCAACACAGACAGCAACGGCTCAGACTTATATCACAGCAATGTACATCTGGGTGCCGATCATCACAAATATCGCAACAATTATCACAATGATGTTCTATGATCTGGATAAGATCTATCCGCAGATCGTCAAAGAACTGGATGAAAGGAGAGCAAACGCATAATGCCAGAGGTAAGCAGTGACCTTGAGATGGTCCGTGTGACCAATGAGGATTTTGTAAAAAAAGCAGAAGCATGCACACCAAAGTTACGGGAAACGGTAGTTCGTCCGGTTTCTATCGTAGATATCGTAAAAACAGAAGATGTTTATCCGGAAGTTCATAAAAAAGATGAGATCGGAAATCTTTCCAGCTATCACCTGGCAAAAGGAGATAAAATCTGTCTGGATTTAGGAGATCATCAGGTGGGATATGTGACCCTGAAACTGAACTCCGTAGGAAGCCCTCAGGATGCACCGGCATTTTTCAGACTGAAATTCGGTGAGATCGCCAAGGAGATGACAGAGGACTCCGCAGATTATGATGGGTGGATCAGCCGTGGATGGATCCAGGAAGAGTTTATCCATGTCGATGTCCTTCCGGCAGAGCTGAAGCTTCCAAGAAGATATGCATTCCGCTATATGGAGATCGAGGTGATAGATACATCACTGAAATGGCAGATGGTAGTGGAAGATGTATCCTGTGTCAGTGTTTCCGCTGTCAGTATGGAAGATGTAAAGCCGGTGGAAAGTGAGGATGAAATGATCCGAAAACTGGACCGTGTCAGCCTCCGTACCCTGCAAAACTGTATGCAGTCCGTATTCGAGGACGGACCAAAGAGAGACCGTCGTCTGTGGCTTGGCGACTTAAGGCTCCAGGCACTTGCGAACTATGAGACCTTCCACAACATGGATCTGGTAAAAAGATGTCTGTATCTGTTCGCTGGACAGACAAAGGATAATGGCCAGGTCAGCGCCTGCCTTTTCACAGAACCGAAATTTATCGTGGATGATACCTTCCTTCTGGATTATTCCATGTTCTTTGGAGCAACCCTCTGTGACTACTACGAAGCGTCCAGTGACAGGGAAACTTTAAAAGATTTAAGTGCCTGTGCATATCGTCAGATGGAAATTGCGAAAGAGCAGTTTGATGAAAAGGAACTTATGAAAAAAGGAGATGGTTTCTGGGGCTTTATCGACTGGACGGATGGTCTGAACAAGCAGAGCGCAATGCAGGGTGTTTATATATACTGTGCAAAGAAGGTACAGAAGATCGCAGAAATCCTCGGAGACGCTGAAAAAGCCGAAGAGATGAAAAAAGAAGCTGCGGCGAAAACAGCAGCTGCGAAAAAATATCTTTTTGATAAAGAGAGCGGCCTTTTCATAAGCGGAGAGGAAAAACAGATCAATTATGCAAGTCAGGTATGGCTGATCCTGGCAGGCGCGGTAGACAGCGCAGAGGGAGCAGAAATCCTGGACCGTCTGGTGGAGTTAAAACCGGAAAAAGGAATGGTTTCTCCGTACATGAACCATCATTTTGTGGAAGCACTTCTGATGTGCGGAAAAAGAGACCAGGCAATGGAATATATGAAATATTACTGGGGCGGAATGTTAAGCCACGGTGCGGATACATTCTGGGAACTTTACAATCCGGAAAATCCGGCGGAATCTCCTTATGGAAGCAGCATTGTCAACAGCTACTGCCATGCATGGAGCTGCACCCCGACGTATCTTCTCAGGAAGTACTTTAACTAAATCAAGTAAGTCCCCTGCGAGGGGGACTTGCTTGTATCAGGAGGAGCGTAGCTCCTTCTGATAAACTGCGTAGCAGTTATTTGGTGTAGAGCTACGTAGCGAATGCGGATGCTTTTATCCGCTTGCCCAAAATATCCGCTTGAATTTAACTGGAAAAGGAGAGTCTGATTATGGTAAAATTAACAGTAAACATCGTATCCATGCAGGATGCAGATAAATTCAATAAACTTTGCAGCAAATTTGACTGCGACATGGATCTGCAGAGCGGTAAATATTATGTAGATGCAAAATCGATCATGGGAATCTTCAGCCTTGATCTTTCCAAGCCGCTAGTCCTGAATGCAGGTACAGATGACGAACAGAAAATAAAAGAAACATTTGCAGATTTTATCAGAGAGGAATAATCATGACACGTATTTTGAAAGAGAGAAAATTTTCCGGCACTACAGATCCCAAAGTGCAGCCATGGGAATTGGAACATCGTAAAGTGGCCCGCCGTGCAGCGGCAGAGGGAATCGTTTTACTAAAAAATGAAGATCATATCCTTCCGCTGAAAGCAGGAAGTAAAGTGGCACTTTATGGTGCCGGTGCAGGCAGGACCATCAAGGGAGGAACCGGCTCCGGAGATGTCAATGAGCGTGAACGCGTATCTGTTTTTCAGGGAATGAAAAATGCCGGATTCCAGGTGACAACAGAAGCGTGGATCGAAAGCTACGACCAGATCTATGAAAATGCACGTCAGGAGTGGAAGAGAAGTATCCTTTCAAAAACAGGAGAAGGTGCAGATACCATGGATTTCTTTACGGTATACAGCACCACTCCCTTTAAGATGCCGGCAGGAGATCCGATCCAGAAACCAGCCGAAGGAGAAGATACAGAAAACGCGATCTATGTTCTGAGCCGGATCGCAGGAGAAGGATCAGACCGTACTGCTGACAAAGGCGATTATGATCTCAGTGAAGAAGAGCATCAGATGCTGGCAGATATCTGTGCTTATTATAAGAATGTGGTTGTTGTGATCAATGCAGGTGCACAGGTGGATCTTTCCTTTATGGATGAGTTCCGCAATATCAGAGCCCTTCTGGTGATCGTACAGCCTGGAATGGAAGGCGGAAATGCCTTTGCGGATATCCTGTCCGGTAAGGTGAACCCATCCGGTAAACTGGCAGATACCTGGGCTTATAAATATGAGGATTATCCCAGCTCCGAGAAGTTTTCACATAATAACGGAAATGTGGAAACAGAGCTTTATGATGAGGGAATTTATGTGGGATACCGCTATTTTGATACTTTTGAAGTTCCGGTGCGCTATGGATTCGGTTACGGTCTTTCCTATACAGACTTTGAGATCACCGGATGTGCTCTGAAAGCGGTATCAGCAGAAAAGATCCGTGTTACGGCAACGGTCAGAAATACGGGAAATGTTTCCGGTAAAGAAGTCGTACAGGTTTACGCATCCCTGCCGGGCGGCATCCTCGAAAAAGAAGCACACCGTCTTGCAGCCTATGCAAAGACAAACGAGCTGAAACCGGGAGAAGCACAGGAAGTTACCATGGAAGTAAAGATGGATGGGCTGACTTCTTATGATGAGAAGAGAGCTGCATGGATCCTTGAGAGTGGTTTTTATGGCATATGGGTCGGAAACAGTCTTGCATCAGCAAAACTCTGCGGAGGCATAAAACTGGATCAGGAAGTGATCCGAAGACAGGTCAGAAATCTTTTCCCGCTGAAACAGGAACTGGAAGAAATTTCTCAGGAAGCATCCAAAACAGCAAAACGTGCGGCGGCAGCAGCGCAGCAGGCGAAAGAGGAGGAACTGACTGTTCTTAACATTCGTGGAGCAGACATTGCTACCGAGACTGTGGAATATAAGAAGAATGCAGACCTCTATGAAAAAGAAGCAATGGATTTTGTAAATACCTTGTCAGAAGAAAATCTGATCGATCTGGCAGCAGGAGATCCGGGCAAAGCACAGGGTGGCAATCTTGGCGCAGCAGGAATTTCCGTTCCAGGTTCTGCAGGTGAAACCCATCGCTGTGCAGTAGACAAAGGTCTTGCAAGCATCGTTCTGGCAGACGGACCGGCAGGACTTCGCCTGATGAAGTATTATCATGTAAATGACGGAAGCATTGTTTCCATGCCATTTGAGTTCAGTCTGGAAGGTGGATTGTTCTATGACGATTCCAGAGAACTTCCGGGAGAAAGATATTATCAGTACTGTACTGCGATCCCGGTAGGAACACTGCTTGCGCAGACCTGGAACCGGGAGCTGATCCGTGAAGTGGGAGCCATGATCGGAACAGAGATGGAACATTTCGGAGTAACACTCTGGTTGGCACCGGGAATGAATATCCACAGAAATCCTCTCTGCGGAAGAAACTTCGAATACTATTCCGAAGACCCGTATGTATCCGGAACCATTGCGGCAGCTATGACAGAAGGTGTTCAGTCCAATTATGGATGTGGAACGACCATCAAACATTTTGCCTGCAACAATCAGGAAGACAATCGTATGGGATCAGACAGTGTTGTGTCTGAGCGTGCACTTCGCGAAGTTTATCTCAAAGGATTTGAAATTGCGGTAAAAGAAGCACAGCCAATGTCCATCATGACCAGTTACAATCTGATCAACGGTATTCATGCGGCAAACAATTATGATCTCTGTACAGAGTCCGCCAGAAACGAATGGGGATTTAAAGGAGCGATCATGACAGACTGGACGACTACAGAACAGGGAGACAGCTGTACAGCATCCGGCTGCATGAGAGCGGGAAATGACCTGGTAATGCCGGGATGTTTCGGAGATCATGACAATCTCAGAAAAGAACTGAAAGAGGGAACACTTAAGATCGAGGACCTGCGCGCATGCATTGCACGTCTGGTAAGTGTGATCTGGAAGTCCAATCAGTACCTTCAGTAAAATAAACAGGATATGATATAAGACACATAGGAAAAGGACAGTGAATGGGAAAAGTTGCTGTCCTTTTTCGTGATTTTCCAAAAAAATATTCTGCACAGTACAGTGACGGCTGCAGGTGAGAAAGTATCTTTTTTATGTGGATTTTTGTGGATATGAGATAGATGTATTTGCTTTCTTCGCCAAAAGATGATATAATAAACAAAAATTGCGAAGCGGAATGAAACGTCCGCTTTATTCATCTAAAATTTTGGAAAAGAGGATCAGACAATGAGCGATATGACAATTCTTGAGCAGTGGCGTTCCGTTGCTTATAATCAGAATGCAGATAAGAATAAGCTTCAGCGCTTCTGGGCAACTTATTTTAACATTGAGAAGAACATTTACGAGCAGCTTCTGGAGAACCCGGATGAGGTTGTTTCCGGAACTGTTAAAGAGCTTGCTGAGAAATACGGTCAGGATGTTATGACTATGGTTGGTTTCCTTGACGGAATCAACGACAGCCTGAAGGTTCCGAACCCGATCGAGACTATGGATGAGAACACCAAGGTTAACCTTGCATTTGATAAAGAAGCTCTCTATAAGAACATGGTAGACGCCAAGGCTGACTGGCTTTACAACCTTCCTCAGTGGGACAAGATCTTCACAGAAGAGAAGAAGAAAGCTCTCTACATGGAGCAGAAGAAATCCGGCACAGTTGTGAAACCACACAAAGTCGGAAGAAACGATCCGTGCCCATGCGGAAGCGGCAAGAAATACAAATACTGCTGCGGAAGATAATGAGCGTAAAGAAGAATCTGGATTACATTATCGTGTTAGGTGCCCACGTGGACGGAACACGGATGACACTTGCCCTTCTGGAACGAGCCAGAAGGGCCCTTCTTTATCTTAAGGAGAATCCCGGCACAAGGGCAGTTCTCTCCGGTGGAAAAGGTGACGGAGAAAACATTTCCGAGGCAGAGGCCATGTACCGTTATCTCATCGGACATGGGATAGAGGGGAACAGACTGATCCTGGAAGAAGAGTCCACCAGCACGAAGGAGAATCTGGAATTCAGCCGCAGGAAGATCGGAACCACAGATTGTTCCATAGGCGTGGTGACCAACAATTTTCATGTATGGAGAGGAGCAGCTATTGCAAGGAAATGCGGCTTCCGGGAAGTTGTTATGGTACCTTCCAGATATCGAAGCTGGCGTCTTCTGGTCTACATTCCAAGAGAAATTCTGGCAATCATCAAGGATAAAATGATGGGAAATCTGTGAAAATTTTTTTTAAACATGCGTTGACAAATAAAAATGCTGCGCTTATAATGAACCACAGAAAAAGAAATAAAAACACGTTGACGAGACGAGTAAACTGTGAAATGTTACAGAGAGAGATGTGAAGTGCTGGAAACATCTTATCGGGAAACAGTTGAAAACTACCTCCGAGTGGCCCCAATCCGGTCCGGTGATTCCGTTATCATCATAATTGAGAGGCTTTGTATTTGACAGGTATCTGTTTATATGGAGCAAGCAGGGTGGAACCGCGAGAATGAATAAACTCGTCCCTTACAGTGCGTGATGTACTGTAAGGGATTTTTTTATTCCGGAGAAAATTACTCCACAGTATTTTCCGGGAAAAGATCTCCGGTACAGGAAAATGCACTGTGTATCATAGAAACTCGTTGAAAACGAAAGGAGAAACAATCATGATTATTACATTAAAAGACGGCTCAAAAAAAGAATACTCAGAAGCAAGATCAGTGATCGATATCGCATATGACATCAGCGAAGGCCTTGCACGTGCTGCATGTGCAGGAGAAGTAAACGGAGAGGTTGTAGATCTTCGTACAGTCCTTGAGGATGACTGTGAGCTTAACATCCTTACAGCAAGAGATGAGAAGGGCCTTGCAGTTCTCCGTCATACAGCATCTCATGTAATGGCACAGGCTGTACAGAATCTGTATCCGGAGGCAAAGGTTGCCATCGGACCATCCATTGATACAGGATTCTACTATGATTTCGACCACGAGCCATTTTCCCGTGAGGATCTTGATGCCATCGAAAAAGAGATGAAGAAGATCATCAAAAAAGGCGCAAAGATTGAGCGTTTCACAAAATCCCGTGAGGATGCCATCGCATACTTCAAAGAGAAAAATGAGCCATATAAGGTAGAGCTGATCGAGGATCTTCCGGAGGGAGAGGAGATTTCCTTCTATTCCCAGGGAGACTGGACAGACCTCTGTGCAGGACCACACCTGATGAGCGTAAAAGGAGTCAAAGCATTCAAGCTTCTTTCTTCTTCCAGCGCATACTGGAGAGGAAGCGAGAAAAACGCAATGCTCACACGTATCTACGGAACTGCATATGCAACAAAGGATGAGCTGAAAGAGCATCTGGAGCAGATGGAAGAGGCTAAGAGACGCGATCATAACAAACTTGGCCGTGAGATGAAGATCTTCACAACAGTAGACGTAATCGGACAGGGACTTCCACTTATCATGCCAAACGGTGTGATCATGATGCAGGAGCTTCAGCGCTGGATCGAGGATGAGGAGACAAAACGTGGCTATGTAAGAACAAAAACTCCTCTGATGGCAAAGAGTGATCTCTACAAGATCTCCGGACACTGGGATCATTACAAAGACGGCATGTTCGTACTTGGGGACGAGGAAAAGGACAAAGAGGTTTACGCACTTCGTCCGATGACATGCCCGTTCCAGTACTATGTATACAAAGCAGAGCAGCACAGCTACCGTGATCTGCCGATCCGTCTGGGCGAGACATCCACACTGTTCCGTAACGAGGATTCCGGTGAGATGCATGGCCTGACACGAGTTCGTCAGTTTACGATTTCCGAGGGACATCTGATCGTAAGACCGGACCAGATGGTAAAAGAGTTCAAAGACTGTATCGCACTTGCACAGTACTGCCTGCAGGTACTTGGTGTTGAGGAAGATGTAACCTATCACCTTTCCAAATGGGACCCGACAAACAAAGAGAAATATATCGGTGAGCCGGAAGTATGGGAGGAGACAGAGGGTCATATCCGCCAGATGCTGAACGAGCTGAACATTCCGTTCACAGAGGATGTAGGAGAGGCTGCTTTCTACGGACCGAAGGTTGATATCAATGCCAAGAACGTATACGGAAAAGAAGACACCATGATCACAATCCAGTGGGATGCACTTCTTGCAGAACAGTTTGATATGTACTATATTGATGAGAACGGCGACAAACAGCGTCCGTACATCATCCACCGTACATCTATGGGATGCTATGAGAGAACTCTTGCATGGCTCATTGAGAAGTATGCAGGAATGTTCCCGACATGGCTCTGCCCGGAGCAGGTTCGTGTGATCCCGATCTCCGAGAAGTTCAACGATTATGCGCAGAAGGTAGAGGCCCAGATGAAAGAGGCAGGCATCCGCTGCTCCGTAGACGGACGTTCTGAGAAGATGGGATACAAGATCCGTGAGGCACGTCTTGAGAGAGTACCATACATGCTTATCGTTGGTGCAAAAGAGGAAGAAGAGGGCAAGGTTTCCGTAAGAAGCCGTTACCTTGGTGATGAAGGAATGAAAGATCTTGGCGAGTTCATCAGCTTCATCAAAGAAGAGATCAAGAACAAGACTATCCGTAAGATCGAAGTTCAGGAAGAAAAGAAATAAGAAGATATAAAATAACATAACCAAACTCCCGCTGACAGAGACAGCTGTTTATAGCTGCCTGTTGGTGGGAGTTTTTTTGCAGGGACTACCTCCGTAAAGTCAGGAGTTATTAATGAAGATGAAGAATATCTTCTTTCAAAATCTGGAGCTGAAGCATTTCGCCCATATTGCGCTGCCGGTTGGTTTCAAACAGGGTATCTGCCCGCAATTCAATACCATCACGGTCTATGGTATAGGAAATGGTAGTTCCACGCAGCATCACACCGGTGATCTTTCCCTGGAAATGAACGGCATCATTCAGCGTTTCCGGAGAAATCAGGACGGCTTCCGGACGGATTGCGACAAAGTCACAGTCTGAGGAAAGACCGCACAGTTTTTCCAGGTGAGCTTCATTTACCGGCTCCAGCCATACGGACTGCCAGATGCCGCTGGACTGCGTGTACCAGATAAACTCGCCGGATGATTTCCAGAACTGTTTGCCTCTGGGAACGGTTTCATCATGCAGGTAATCGGTAACTGCCACGGTGAGTGTTTCTTCACCTCCGGAAAGAAAATCTGTGATATCAAAGGTGAAGGAGGACTGACCGCCTTCATGAAAGCCGACACAATGATCGTTGATAAATACGCTGCATTTGTAGTCAACAGCTCCGAAGTGAAGAAGAATTCTCTGACCGATCCACTCTGCCGGGATAAAAAAATTTCGCTGATAGGTGATTCTGTCAGAAGTAAGTTCTTTCTGAAACCCGCTGAGTCTGCTCTGGGGCGGGAAGGGAACCTGGATTTTTACGGGAGTTTTGTCGGTTCCGTCCTGAAAATTCCAGGTACCATTTAAAGGCATCCATTTCTCCCGGATGAAATCAGGGCGCGGATATTCATTTCTCATAGAGTTAAATCCTTTCTTTGAGTAAAATCAATATTGAAATATCCGTAATGGGTATTGCCCGGGATATAAAAAGAATGTTGTCAGGTTACGCTGGCTGCCATATAATAGGGTTAATAAATTTATTACATAATTACTGGAAGTAGAGGAAAAAACGAAGCTTCAAAAAGTTTTTTCTCTTTTTTATACTCATAATTGTAGTCATAAAATTCGAAAAAATCAATGGTTTTAATGCAAAATGACGCAAATCTGCGATTGTAACAAGAATGTATAATGCAATTTGTATATATTTTTGAAAAAATGATATTTATTACATAAATAATGAAATAAATAAGAAAAGAAGCAGATATTCATTACATGAATCTTGAAACGGAGGAAAAAGAATGGCGGAAGAAAGAATCAGTCAGGGAATTACAACAGAAAAGGAACTGGAACTGAACCTGTCAACAGAGAGTCACAAACCATGGATCACAGCAATCGGAAAGGCGCTGTCTTCAGCGGTACGGATTGATATTTTGAATCTGATAAAGGTGCATCCGTTGTCACTGCAGGAAATTTCCAGGAGACTGGGAATCCCGTTGTCTTCAACAGCGCTGCATATCCGCTGTCTGGAGGATGCTCATCTGGTATCTACAGAAAGCCAGCCGGGAATTCATGGCTCCATGAGAGTCTGCATGTGCGATTTTATTTCGTTTCATCTGGAAGCGTATGATACGGATATCAGCGCGGCGGAAAATACGCTGGTATACCAGATGCCCCTTGGAAATTATACAGATTTTCAGGTGGAACCTTCCTGTGGCCTGGCGGGAATGAACGGGGTAATTGATACTTTTGATGATCCAAGGTCTTTTTATTCGACGGACAGGCAGCAGGCGCAGCTGATCTGGTTCAGCCGGGGATATATAGAATATCGTTTTCCCAACAAAATAAATCCCCTCTGGAACATCCAGGAGATGAACTTTTCCATGGAACTCTGTTCGGAAGCACCTGGATATAATGCCCAGTGGCCGTCGGATATTACTTTTTCAGTTAATGGAACAGAGATTGGAACTTATACATGTCCGGGAGATCTGGGAGCAAGAAGAGGAAGACTGACACCAAATGTATGGCCCATAGGTCTGACGCAGTATGGATTTATGACAGGAGTTTCTCTGCGAAAAGATGGATGTTACATCAATGAGATTAAGGTGAACGATGAGAATATACTGGAAACCGTGCGTTTGTCAGGAAAACCGTATATTTCTCTGAGGATCGGAGTGCGCCCGGATGCCATAAATCAGGGTGGAATCAATCTCTTCGGAGAAAAATACGGAGATTTCCCACAGGGAATTAATATGCGGATCGTGTATTAACAGGGATGGATTATTTAAAATATTTCTCTCTTACAATCTCAACCGGCATATCCAGTCCGGTCCAGATGTGGAATGCTTTTACGCCCTGGTGAAGCAGCATGTACATTCCGTTAAAGGTTGGACATCCGGCTTCCCGGGCTTCTCTAAGAAGTCTTGTTTCTCTTGGTTCATACACAACATCGGCTACCGTAAGTTCCGGATGGAACAGAGTTTTGTCCGGGATGACTGTGCCGGTCACATCCGGAACCATTCCCACAGAGGTAGCGTTGATCAGAAGAGTGCTTTCTTCCAGTGCGTCTTTCAGAGCGGCGTGATTATCCATCTCATGAAGGATCATCTGACATTCTGTCATATGAGACATTTTTTCTGCCATGGCAGCGGCACGTTCCCAGTAACGGCTGGTAGGACGTGCAAAAACATGGATCTTTTTTGCACCTTCCAGGGCGGACTGTCCGCAGATTGCCATTCCGGCACCGCCCACACCCATAACGGTGATGGTGCGTCCCTTCACATCACAGCCTGCATCTCTGGCAGACTGGGTAAATCCATAACCATCGGTATTAAATCCCTTTAATTTTCCATTATCATTGCGGACGGTATTTACCGCTCCGATCAGCTGTGCGGTAGGAGAAAGTTCGTCCAGGAGCTCCACGATCTTATTCTTGTTTGGCATGGTCAGGTTAAAGCCCTTGATCCCGCAGACTTTCAGTCCTTCCACTGCCTGGGGAAGGGTCTCCTCTGTCACATCAAAACAGAGATACACATAATCAAGCCCGAGGTAACGAAATGCCTCATTGTGCATTAAAGGTGATACGCTGTGTGCCACTGGGCTTCCCAGAAGGCCGGTAAGCCCGGTATGTCCGGTAATATTGATCATTGTTCGATTCCCTCCTGTATCTCATAAAATAGAATTTTTTTACGAAATATATAATAAAAAATATTTTAACACTATAAAGTGCGAAAATCAATAAATACACATATTGTACGGAAATTTATACATTTTTGTCACTGATCCATAGAAAAAATCTATAAATGTCGATGCAGACAGAAATGCCCCGATAAGTTTGAAGAATCGACATCCAACTTTGACAAAATATGCACAGAGCCTGCCCTATAATAAATGTACTTACCAAAGTTGAGAATCAATGGCAGATAAAACAGCAGTGGGGGAGTCTTATGTATCAGAATATATACATAGATATCGTTTTTATGACGAATTTCCTTATGGATTATATGCTTTTAAGACTTGTGGGAAAATTTCTGCATCTTGACGGGAAACGCTTAAGATGCGTGTTATCCGCTGCCTTTGGATCTTTTGTATCCTGCCTGTTTCTTTGTGTACCTTTTAAGATTATTTTTCCTGCTGCTGTACTGATCCATGGCGGCTGCGCTTTTTTTATGGCATCCTTTGCTTTTCGCCTGAAAAAAGGAGGCCTTCTTGCGAAAACCATTCTGGCTTTGTATTTCACAGCTTTTGTGGTAGGCGGGATCTATCAGGCACTGGAAACGGAAAGGACCATGACGGTGAAAACATTTCTGCTTTTTGTGGCAGGGATTTACGGTGCATTTTATACACTGGGGTGTGCAGCCGAGACCTTCCGATTTGGCAGAAGGAATATTTATCCGGTCACGCTTAAATATCAGGGGAAGATACAGCAGACATATGGATTTTTTGATACGGGAAACTTCCTTATGGATCCCGTGAAAAAACAGCCGGTATCTGTTATAAAACAGGAACTTCTGGGAAGCCTGGTATCGGAAGAACTGGTAAAAAAACTGATGGATATCAGAGATAAGCCAGAGGGACTGGAAAATACGGAGCTTGTCAGTCTGCAGCCACATTTTCTGAGTTGTCGTACCGCAGATGGAAAAAAAGGATTGCTGCTGGCAGTGGTCCTTGACGAATTTCTGATCCAAACTCCCGGAAGGGTGGTACATGTGGGAAAACCAGTGCTTGCCATAACATCCGAGCCCTCAGCTTTGGGAGAAGAGTACGGGATACTTTTGAATTCCAGACTATTAAATTAAGAAGGGGGCTTATATTATGAACAGAGCAGCTGTAAGATCTTATCCATTTCAGGTGATCCAGAGGTTTATGATCAATCGACCGGGAGATGTTTTTTATATTGGGGGAAATGACATCCTTCCGGCACCGCTGCCGGCGGAGCGTGAAGCTGAAGTGATAGCAATGCTTGGGACAGAAAAGGAAAAAGAGGCAAAGGCCGTTCTGATCGAGCATAATCTCCGGCTTGTGGTTTATATTGCAAAAAAATTTGACAACACAGGAGTTAGTGTGGAAGATCTGATCTCTATCGGAACCATAGGACTTATAAAGGCTATCAATACATTTAATCCGGTAAAAAATATCAAACTTGCTACCTATGCATCCAGATGTATTGAAAATGAGATTTTGATGTACCTCCGGAGAAACAGCAAGACCAAGATGGAAGTTTCCATCGACGAGCCGTTGAATGTGGACTGGGATGGAAATGAGTTACTGCTTTCTGATATCCTGGGAACGGACGATGATGTGATCTCCAGACGTCTGGAAGATGAGGTGGAGATCGCGCTTCTGGGAAAAGCCATCAGTAAACTGACGAAGCGGGAGCAGATGATCATCCGTCTGCGTTTTGGAATCGGAAACCGGGAAGGAATGGAGAAAACACAGAAGGAGGTGGCAGATCTCCTGGGAATTTCACAGTCTTATATTTCACGCCTGGAAAAACGCATCATGAAGCGGCTGCGGAAAGAAATCGTGAAATATGAATAAATTAAAATAAAAAGTTTAAATATTTTAAAAAGCGTTATTGAAGGATAGCGCTTTTTTTGATACCATTTTTATAAACGGGGGATCCTTTGCAGGGGATATCAGAGGAACAGAAGAAAAGTCAGGAGGTGCGTGGCGGGATGATCGATATTGAACACGCAAAGCAGGAATTTGAAAATTATCTGGATGAATACGACCGGCAGGATGAGCAGATCTATCTGAAGATCGAGCATACTTACGGTGTGGTGAAATACGCAGGGGAGATCGCCAGGAGGATGGAGTGTTCCAGGGAAGATGTGGAACTTGCAGAGCTGATCGGGCTGCTTCACGATATCGGACGTTTTGAACAGATCCGAAGATTTCACAGTTTTGAGCCGGGAACCATGGATCATGCAGTATTCGGGGCGGAACTTCTCTTCGGGGAGGAAAAGATGATCCGGCGTTTTGTCCGTGAGGATCTGTTTGATGATCTGATCAATGCGGCGATCCGTAAGCACAGTGATTTTAAACTGGAAGGAATCCATGATGCCAGAACGTTGTTTCATGCAAAACTGATCCG
Source organism: Blautia sp. MCC283 (assembly GCF_018785565.1). NCBI lineage: Bacteria > Bacillati > Bacillota > Clostridia > Lachnospirales > Lachnospiraceae > Blautia > Blautia sp. MCC283. The sequence continues at coordinate 134,277 of NZ_WQQB01000001.1, forward strand.
GGATGCAGATAAACTGGATAACTGCCGGGTGAAACTGGTGGCATCCATTGAAGCCATGCTGGGAGTTTCCGAGGAAACAGCCGGAGAAGGCCTGATCTCGCCGGCAGTGTGGGAATCCTGTCTCAGAAGGGAGTCAGTATTATCTGCAGACAGACAGGTGCCGGTGGACTACTGGGTATCTTATCTTGCCCAGTACTATGATATTAATTTCCCGGAGACCTGTGAGATAATTGAAGAGGAGGATTATATTACCAGGATCGCCAGCCGGCTGACTTACAAAGAGCAAGACACCAGAGACAAGATCCGTATTCTCACGGAAGATCTGAACCGGTATCTGGAAATGCCGGCGGTGTCTGTGAAAGAGTAGAGACATAGTGGGGCAAAAAAGAATCAGGGAAAAGCAGAAACAGACGTTGACTTAAAGAGTAAAATTAACTATAATACAGCTAAAATTAGCTTCGCAAAATAAAGCGCAGAAGCGTTGACAGGTTTTGGGGAAGTCATAAAGTCAGATCGTAAAGATCCGCTTAATAATATAAAAAAGGAGAAGGCACATGTCAGTTACGTTTAATGAAGAGAAAAAGATCTTCCGTCTTGATACGGAAAAAAGCACCTATGTGATGGGGGTAAGCCCGGAAGGTTTTCTGGGACATATTTATTACGGGGACAGACTTTTTATGGAGGCAGACAATTATCTTCTTCGAATGGAAGAGCCGCCGTATACACCATCGGTAAACAAAAGAGAGAAATCCGCATTCCTTGATTTCTTTCCCATGGAGTATCCAACCGGAGGAATCGGAGATTACCGGGAAAGCTGCCTGAATATCCGAAATGCAGCCGGAAATATGGGATGTGAGCTGCATTACACAGGACATGAGATCTATAAAGGCAAAAAAGGACTGAAAGGGCTTCCGGCATCTTTTGCCACAGAGGATGAGGCAGAAACACTGGAGATTACCCTGAAAGATGCAGATCTGGATTTCGAGGTGGTCCTTTCCTATACTGCCTTTGAGAAAGAAAATGTAATTACGCGAAGCGTCCGTGTACAGAATCAGGGAAAAGAAGATCTCCGCATCGAGAAGATCTTAAGTGCTTGCCTGGATATGGACAATGAGAATTTTTCCATGCTGTCTCTTCACGGAACCTGGGCAAGAGAGCGTCACATCCAGACAGGAGAGCTCCATTACGGAAAACAGGTGATCTCTTCCGCGAGAGGAGAGTCCAGCCACCAGGAACATCCGTTTATTGCCCTTGTGACAAACGGAACCGAGCAGGAAAACGGTAAAGTTTACGCCATGCATTTCGTGTATTCCGGAAACTTTATGGCGGAGACAGAGCTGTGCCAGTTTGATAACCTCCGTATGACTATGGGAATCAATCCGGAGGAATTTTCCTGGCTCCTTACACCGGGAGAGGAATTCCAGGCACCGGAGGTGGTTATAGTTTACTCCGGAAACGGTCTTGGAGCGATGACAAGAAGTTATCATGACTTTTACCGGAACCATCTCATCCGCAGCAAATTTAAATATGAGAAACGTCCGATCCTGATCAACAACTGGGAGGCTACATATTTTGATTTTAATACGGACAAGCTTCTTGACATTGCCAGAGAGGCAAAAAAATGTGGCATTGAGATGCTGGTCATGGATGATGGATGGTTCGGAAAACGTAATTCCGACAACTGTTCTCTTGGTGACTGGAAAGTCAACGAAGAGAAGATCACAGGCGGCCTGAAACATCTGGTAGATGAAGTAAACAAGATCGGCCTTCAGTTTGGAATCTGGTTTGAGCCGGAGATGATCTCACCGGATTCTGACCTTTACCGTGCACATCCGGACTGGGCGATCCAGATCCAGGGCCGTGAGGCAACCCAGAGCAGAAACCAGTATGTTCTGGATTTTTCCAGACCGGAAGTAAGAGATTATGCCTACGAATGTGTGGCATCTGTTCTTCGAAGTGCAAACATTGCCTATGTGAAATGGGATATGAACCGTCAGCTTTCTGACCTTGGCAGCAGCTATCTTCCCAAAGAAAGACAGCAGGAGCTTTTCCACAGATATGTGCTTGGTGTTTATGAGCTTCAGGAGAGACTGGTTACGGAGTTTCCGGATCTTCTTCTTGAGAACTGCTCCGGCGGCGGCGCACGTTTTGATCCGGGAATGCTTTATTACAGCCCGCAGATCTGGTGTTCCGACAATACGGATGCAGTGGAGCGTCTGATGATCCAGGAAGGAAGCGCACTGATATATCCCCTTTCTGTGATCGGTGCCCATGTCAGCGACTGCCCGAACCACTCTGTGGGACGTGTGACACCATTTGAGACAAGGGGCCATGTGGCTCTTGCAGGAACCTTCGGCTATGAGCTGGATATCACAAAGATCCCGGAGGAGGACAGAGCGCTGATTCCGGAGCAGACGGCAACCTACAATAAATACAGACACCTGATCCAGCAGGGAGAGTATTACCGGATCGCATCCTACCGGGAAAACCATAAATATGACTGCTGGGCACTTTCCTCACAGGACAAAAAAGAAGTGCTGGTAACTTATGTACAGGTACTTGGCGTACCAAACAGCCATTCCAGAAAAGTATTTCTGAGAGGCTTTGATCCGAAGGTAACATACAGACTGGAAGGAACAGAGGAAACTTACACAGGAGAGATGCTGATGAAGGGTGGATTCCTGATGAAAGATTTCTGGGGCGATTTCAAGAGCAGACTGTATCATTTTACTGCAAAATAAAACAACGGCATTTAGGCCAGTAGTATAACGACTCAGAGAGGCACTGTAAAAGTAACAAAAACAGTGCTTCTTTTTTTGTGCGTATTAGATAAAGTTAAGTACATTGCAAAATTAACGGGCTGATCAGATTGACATTTAGCTAAAAAGATATAAAATTTAGCTAAATAAAAAACAAATAAACATTCTACTTACTTAAATGTGAAGAATGTCAGGAATTGTGACGAGGAGAACCTATGCGGAAATCCGAAGTAAGAAAATGGCCGGAAATGGACCGGCAGCAGAAAATACAATATCTGAAAGACTATTATCTCCTTCCGGCAGTGGGAGTGATCCTTCTTATTGCTGTGGCAGTATCCCTGATATGGCATGTGGCAAGGCCGAGAACGGAGAATCTTCTCTATGCGGCAGTGATCGATGAATCTCTGGATGAGAAGAAACTTGCACAGGTTACAGCGGATATGAGTAATCTTCTGGGAGCAGATGGAAAACGGAAAACCGTGCAGATCGATGTGGTGATCCTGGATCGGGAGCTGTTTGAGGAATATGCAGGTTATGGCTATTTTGAAAGCCTGGATGAGGTAACAGAAGAAGACCTGGAGAAAAAATACGGGGAATCTTATCAGTATGCAGCCGGTTATAAAGAGGATGACGAGGTTTCCTTTGAGGATCATGAAACCGGTCAGGGAGAGGTGAAACCTTACGGGATCAGTCTTTCCGGGGACAATCGGTTCACGGAGATGTCGGAATATATCAAAGATCCGGTATTTGCAGTAGCGGTTGGAACAAAAAATCCGGAGAACGCACTGAAGTTTCTGGAGTATCTGATGGAGGAATGAGTGGCCGGTCGGATATTTGCAATCCATATTCGTTACGCAGATCTACATCGAATAACGGTGAAGTAATTATTTGGTTAAATATTTCTTTTTGGGGAGGAAAAGATAATGGCTTTTAAAGATAATTTTCGCGGCGACAGTGCTTACACACAGATCATGACAAAGATCTTCAACATTTTCTGGCTGAGCATCCTGTGGCTTTTGTGCTGTATCCCGGTGATCACCATCGGCGCATCTACCATTGCTCTGTACTATGTGATGCTGAAGCTTGTAAAAGATGAAGAAACCACTGTGACAAGAGAATTTTTCCATTCTTTTAAACAGAATTTTCTTCAGTCATTACCGGTAACTGTGATCGTTCTGGTGGTGGTTGTGGTGCTGGTCGCGGATTTTCATATCCTGGGAGCAGCAGGAAGGGCACAGGGAGCTTCTTTTATGTACGGCTTCTGTATTGTTCTCGGGATTATCTGCGCAGCAGTCTTTTCCTATGTATTTCCGCTTCTTGCAAAGTTTGAGAATACGGTAAAAAAGACATTTGAGAACGGTGCCAGACTGGCAGCCAGCCACATCGGACAGACTCTTGTGATCACAGTTGTGAATCTTTTTCCTGTGCTCTGGTTTCTGATCTCTCCGCAGACCTTTTCCGCGATCTTCTGGATCTGGGTATTTGTGGGCGGCGGTGTGCAGGCATTTGTGAATTCGCTGTTTCTGGTGAAGATCTTTGACCGGCTGGCAGAAGCGTAACCAGAAAAAACTGACGGGATATAAGGTTTTGATATTGGATATTTGACGGGAAAGTAAAGTCACATGGGCTGCTTCATAGGAAGGCTGTGTGCGGGAAATTTCCAGTTAAGTATTGTAAAAAATAATAAAAATCAGGGAGGATGTAAAAAGATGAGTTATCAGGAAACCTACAAAAAGTGGTGTACAGACCCGTATTTCGACGCACAGACCCAGGAGGAACTGAAAAACCTTGAGGGGAACGAAAAAGAGATCGAGGACCGTTTTTACCGTCAGCTGGAGTTTGGAACCGGCGGACTCCGCGGAATGATCGGAGCAGGAACCAACCGTATGAATATCTATACTGTGCGTCAGGCCACACAGGGACTTGCCAATTATATCATTGCCATGAACGGTCAGGACAAAGGCGTTGCCATTGCCCATGATTCCCGTATCATGTCACCGGAGTTTGCCAGAGAGGCAGCTCTCTGCCTGAATGCAAACGGCATCCATACCTATCTTTTTGAGTCACTTCGTCCAACACCGGAGCTTTCCTTTGCAGTACGGGAACTTGGCTGTATTGCCGGTATTGTGATCACAGCCAGCCATAACCCGAGAGAATACAACGGATACAAAGTATACTGGGAAGACGGTGCCCAGATCACACCGCCTCATGATAAAAACATTCTTGCAGAAGTGGCAAAAGTAACGGATTTTTCCATGGTAAAAACAATGGAAGAGGATGAAGCCAGAGCAGAGAACCTGTTCAGCATCATTGGAACCGATTTTGATGACAAATACATCGCACAGCTGAAGAAGCAGAGCATCCATCCGGAGATCATCCCGGAGGCTGCCAAAGATATGAAGATCGTCTACACACCACTTCATGGAACCGGAAACATTCCTGTTCGAAGAGTACTCCGTGAGCTTGGTTTCACACAGGTTTATGTTGTGGAAGAACAGAAGGTTCCGGACGGAAACTTCCCGACAGTTCCATATCCGAACCCGGAGGACAAAAATGCCTGGACACTTGCTCTTGAGCTTGCAAAAAAAGTAGATGCAGATATTATTCTTGCCACAGATCCGGATGCAGACCGTCTTGGTGTTCATGCAAAAGATACGAAAACCGGTGAATATGTAAGCTTTACCGGAAATATGTCCGGCATGCTCATCGCCGAGTATATTTTGCGGGAGCGTACCAAAACAGGCACCATGCCGGAAAATCCTGCACTTGTTGAGACCATTGTTACTACAGATATGGCAAAAGCTGTTGCAAAAGAATACAACACAGCTCTGATCGAAGTGCTGACAGGCTTTAAGTATATCGGGGAGCAGATCCGCCTGTTTGATGAGACAGGAAGCCATCACTACGTATTCGGACTTGAGGAGAGCTACGGCTGTCTGGCAGGAACCTATGCAAGAGATAAAGATGCGCCGGTTGCAGTGATGATGCTCTGCGAAGTTGCCGCATACTACAAACTTCAGGGAAAAACGCTCTGGGATGCCATGGTGGAACTGTATGAGAAATATGGTTACTACAAAGAAGACCTTGCAACAGTAACCCTGAAAGGAATCGACGGTTCCCAGAAGATCACAGCCATGATGAATGCCTTCCGTGAGAATCCGCCGAAAGAGCTTGGTGGGTTCAAAGTCCTTGCATGCCGCGATTGCAAGAGTGACTGCCGCAGGGATATGATCACAGGAGAAACCACATCCACAGGACTTCCCACATCCAATGTTCTTTATTATGAGCTGGAAAACAATGCATGGTGCTGTGTTCGTCCTTCCGGAACTGAGCCAAAGATCAAATACTATTTCGGTGTAAAAGGCGAAAACTTTAAAGATGCCGAGGAGAAACTTGAGGCTTTAAAAAAGGCGATGACAGAGTAAAGAAGCTTATAATTTAACCAAATAAACTGCGGAGCAGTTATTTGGTTATGAGCAAGTAGCGAAGCGGATTGCGAATATCCGCTTGACAATTGTCAAAACCTCTTGATTTTGCGGGACATCTATGATAGCGTTAAAACAGAATATATAGTAAAAAAGAGGTTAAAAAATGGCTAAAGCAGTCAGACTTGCAGATATAGGAAAGAAACTGAATGTCAGTACCGTGACCGTGTCCAAGGCTCTTTCCGGTCAGAAGGGCGTCAGTGAGGAACTACGGGCAAAGATCATCCAGCTGGCAGATGAGATGGGATATCAGAAAAGTGAGTCCCGAAAAAATACAAATGAAGGCAAAAGCTTCACACTGGGCATCATTGTTGCGGATCGTTATGTGTCCGAGAACCAGTCCTTCTATTGGAAACTTTATCAGGAGATCGCCAGGCAGGCGGTCTCCAGAACCTGTTTTGCCATGCTGGAAGTGATCAGCAGCGAAGTGGAGAAACGGAGAGAACTTCCTAAGGTGCTCCTTGAGAAAAAGGCAGACGGCCTGATCATAATGGGAGAGTTTGAGAGAGGATATGCGGAATTTCTGGCAGAAGATGCAAGGGTTCCCCTGATCGGCCTGGATACTACGGGAAGAGGGAAATCCAGTGACTGTGTGGTGTCCAACAACCTGATGGGTGGTTACGAGATGACCAACTATCTGTTTTCCATGGGCCATTCCAAAATTGGTTTTGTGGGAAAAAGACTGATGACCACCAGTATTGATGACCGGTATTTCGGATACTTGAAATCCCTGATGGAACATGGCGTTCCCTGGAGGGAAGACTGGGTGATCGATGACCGTGACAGTGATGGCGTGATGGATAATGAGAAAGAATTTATCCTTCCGGAAGATATGCCAACCGCCTTTTTCTGTAACAGTGACCTGGCGGCAAGCATGATGTACCGGAAGCTTGTACGGGAAGGGTACGATGTGACAGGAGATATCTCCATTGTTGGTTTTGATAATTATCTGGCAGACCAGTTTGCCGGTATCGGACTTACTACCTATGAGATAGACACCAAGGAGATGGCCAAGCGGGTGGTGCATATTATCCTGCATAAATTACTGAATGCCAGGTACAGCACCGGAACCTTTGTGATCCCGGGCAGATTCATTGAACGGGAAAGTGTGAGGAGAATCGGTCCTCCAGTGCCTTTTGTCTGAATTTCCCAGGTGTGGAGCCGACATATTTTTTAAACAGATTAATAAAGTGGTTCGTATTTTCGTAACCGATCATACTGCTTACTTCATGGATGGAAAAATCCGTGGTAAGCAGTATTTTTTTTGCCTCTTCCTTCACTTCCTCCCGGAGTTGTGATCCTTCCACTGTCCATGGTGGTAAGAAGGAGCAGATGGCAATCCATGGAAGAAAAACGAAATGCCAGGGGAGAGTCGGTATGGATACTTCCACCACCCAGAAGATACAAAAAGCTTTCCGGTGAGAGAGGGGAAAGCAGCTCTTTTTCGTAGTGATAATTATTGGGAATGAGAAAATCCGGCGTATATTCAATGTTTACCATTTTTCTTGTATGTACGCTGGAAAGAAATTGCTGCCTGAAATTTAAGTGATTTAAGTAATCCATGAGATATGTCCCTTCATAATAATACATTTTCGTCTTCAGGGCGGTGACTTGGGCGACATCATGATGATCCCGGAGGTTGACAAATCCGACCTCTCCACTTACTTCCTTTCCTATGGAGATGTTGATTCTGTAAAAAAAGAAGTGAAATATCCGAACAGATGGCTGTATGAGAACGAAGTATACGGTATCCCGATCACAGTTGTAGGCCGTGGCGTTCTCTATAATAAGAAAGTTTTCAAAGAGGCAGGAATCACAGCAACCGGCGATGCAAAATACAGAAACCAGGAATTCGTTCATACAAAAGATCCGTTCTCTGACCCGGGAGATGGAACAGGCGCTTACAACGTTTACAAGATCCTTTACGATGCAGTTGCAGACGGACTTACTGAGGATGGCTACTCAACAACAGACTGGGAGAGCAGCAAGGGTATGCTGAACAACGGTCAGATCGCAACTATGGTACTTGGTTCCTGGGCTTACCCGCAGATGCAGGGTGCAGGAGACAATGCAGATGACATCGGATACTTCGCATTCCCGATCACAGTAGACGGAAAACAGTATTCACCTGCAGATGAGGACTACTGCTTCGGTATCAATGCAAACAGCGATGAGACAAATCAGAAAGCAGCAATGATCTTTGTAAAATGGATGACAGAGAAATCCGGATATTCCTACAATGAAGGTGGCCTTCCGATCGCAGTTGGCGATGACAAGCTTCCGGAGGTATATCAGGAGTTCACAGATAACAATGTAGAGTTTATCTCCAACGAGCCGGCAATCGAAGGTGAGGAAGATGTCCTCAACGAGCTGAATGCAGATTCCGAGCTTATGGTAGGCGCAGGCGGAAACGAGAAGATCCAGGCAATCGTTGAGCATGCATCCAACGGAGATGAGGATTTTGATGACATCATGAAAGAGTGGAACGAGAAATGGAGTGACGCTCAGGATACAGATGATGTAGAAGTAAACAAATAATCTGCACAGATATAAACGCAGATCACTCAGGCGGGGACGCGTTTTCCCCGCCTTTGAAATGGAGGGAAACTATGGAACAGAGTGGAACGAAGAAGAGCTTCGGTGAATGGATGAGAAGCCGTAAGGGCCAGCAGATGCTTATCATCCTTGCATTCACCATTATTCCATTGATCTTGTTACTTGTATTTACATATCTTCCATTTGCGGAAATGGTAAAATTCAGTTTCTACAAGATGAAATATGTTGGCGCAAGAAAATTTGTAGGTCTTGATAACTACAGAGCCATTTTTAAACGAGACGATATCATCGGCGCTCTGAAACTTTGTCTTTACTATATGGCTGGTGCATTGATCCAGCTTGCCATTGCGCTTTATCTTGCAACCATTCTCAGCATGAAGGTAAAATGCAGCAACCTTTTTAAGGGATTTATGTTTTTCCCATATCTGATCAATGGTATTGCCATCGGATTTATCTTTAAATTTTTCTACACCCGTGGATTCGTATTTGATACCGTTCTTCAGTGGTGTGGATTCCAGCTTGATAACCTTCCGTACTGGCTGAAAGATCAGTCGGTAAACAACTGGTCACTGGTAGGGTCTTCCGTATGGAGATATTTCGGACAGAACATGGTACTTTTCATCGGTGTCATCATGTCTGTGGATGATTCTCTTTATGAGGCAGCAGATCTGGACGGAGCTTCTTACTTTACCATTTACAGCAAGATCCTTCTTCCTCTTCTGAAACCGGCCATTGTAACATCCATCATCCTGAAAGGTGCAAATACCTACAACGAGTACTACTGTGCACAGCTTTATCTTCAGGACAAAACAAGACTTTGTACCGTTGCAACTTCACTTTACACATTTACCGGACCTCTGGGAAGCCAGTATAACCTGATTTGTGCAGGTGTTATCATCTCTCTTCTTCTTGCACTGATCGTGTTCATCATTTTCCAGAATCAGATCTACAGCGGTGTTGCTGCCGGTGCGGTCAAGGGTTAAAAAGGAGCAGACAATTATGTTAAATGAGATCAGAGAACATCTGAAAAACGGGATCATTCCTTTCTGGGAAGGCCTGAAGGATGAAGAATTCGGCGGATATTACGGCTACATGGATTACGATTTAAAGCTGGATAAAAAATTTGAAAAAGGCTGCATCTTAAACAGCAGGATCCTCTGGTTCTTTTCCAGTGTCAGCCGTATTGAGGGCTTTGAAAAAGAACGGGAATATGCAGATCATGCCTATCAGTTCCTGAAGGAAAAATGTCTGGATCAGGAATGTGGAGGTGTGTTCTGGTCTGTGACATATGACGGAAAACCTCTGGATACCACAAAGCATACCTACAATCAGGCATTTGCCATCTATGCCCTTTCTTCCTATTATGATACCACCGGAAACGAGGAAGCATTAGAGATCGCCAAAGGTCTTCAGAAGATCATCGAGGAAAAATGCACCGATGAATTCGGATATCTGGAAGCCTTCAACCGGAATTTCCAGCCGGAAGAGAACGACAAGCTTTCCGAGAACGGTGTGATCGCAGAGAAAACCATGAATACCCTGCTTCATGTGTTTGAGGCGTACACAGAGTTTTACCGTGTAACAAAAGATAAATTCACCGGAGACCGCCTGCGTTTTATGCTGGATATTTTTGCAGACAAGGTATATAACCCGGCACAGAAAAGACAGGAAGTATTTTTTGACAGAGAGTGGAACACTCTTATTGATCTTTACTCCTATGGACATGATATTGAAACTTCCTGGCTGATTGACCGTGGACTTGAAGTGCTGGATGATCCGGCGTACACCGCAAAGGTTGCGCCCATCACAAAAGAAATCCTTGCAAATGTATACAAAACAGCATACCGCGACCATTCTCTTATGAACGAGTGTGAAAACGGTGTCAATGATACCACCAGAGTATGGTGGGTACAGGCGGAATCCGTAGTTGGTTTTCTGAACGGATACCAGAAAGATCCTGCAGAGAAAAAATATCTCCAGGCGGCAGAGGATGTCTGGGATTATATCAAAAATTACATGATCGACAAGAGAAACGGTTCCGAGTGGTACTGGTGTATCCATGAGGACCATACTCCGGTGGAGAAACCTATCGTGGAGCCGTGGAAATGCCCGTATCATAACGGACGTATGTGTATAGAAGTGATCAGGAGGATGAAAGACATTGCATAAACAGTATTATATCGAAAAAGAAAAAGTGGACAGACTGGTTGCCAGAAAAAACCAGAAAACACAGTGGTACAACGGAATCTATGACCGCTACGAATATCCGGTACTTACCAGAGAGTTTGCACCGGTACACTGGAGATACGATCTGGATGAAAAAACAAATCCGAATTTCCAGGAACGTCTCGGCATCAACGCAGTGATGAATTCCGGAGCCATCAAGCTTAATGGAAAATATTATCTCGTAGTCCGTGTGGAGGGAAACGACCGTAAATCTTTCTTTGCAGTGGCAGAGAGTGACAACGGAATCGATGGTTTCCATTTCTGGGATTACCCGGTAGTTCTGCCGGATACCTGCCCGGAGGAGACCAATGTATATGATATGCGTCTTACCCAGCATGAAGACGGCTGGATCTACGGAGTGTTCTGCTCTGAGAGTAAAGATCCGCACAACAGTGACCTTTCCGCAGCAGTTGCAGAGGCGGGAATCGTCCGTACCAAAGATCTCAAAACCTGGGAGCGTCTTGATAATTTAAAAACTCTCCAGTCTCCGCAGCAGAGAAATGTCTGCCTGCATCCGGAGTTTTCCTTGTTCCCTTCGGCGAGGAAAGAGTGGGAGATGTCTCCAATGTAGTGTTCACAAACGGAGCCATTGCTGACGAGGACGGAACCATTTATATCTACTACGCTTCCTGTGATACCAGAATGCATGTGGCAACCACCACTATCGATAAAATGGAAGATTATCTTTTCAACACACCGGAAGATCCCAAGCGTTCTCCGGACTGCGTAAAACAGCGCTGTGAGCTGATTGCAAAAAATCTTGAGATCTTAAAAGCAGAAGGAGAAAAATAATATGAGCAAATATAAAATGATCAGCCCGGCAGTTCCAAACGTGCCGTGGCAGGACAAACCGGAAAATCATGAAGGAGCACCACTGTGGAGATATACGGAAACCCCGGTGATCGGACGTAATCCGGTAGAGGGAGTTGCCAGAATCTTCAACAGTGCGGTTATTCCTTATGAAGGAAAATTTATCGGCGTGTTCCGTGGTGAGCAGGTGAACGGCATTCCGTTCATTTATCTTGGAAGAAGTGAGGACGGACTTCACTGGACATTTGATAAAGAAAAGATCAATTTTGTCAACGAAAAAGGCGAGTCTTTTATGCCGAAATATGCATACGATCCACGTCTCGTAAAAGTAGAAGATACCTATTATGTGATCTGGTGCCAGGATTTTTACGGTGCATCTATCGGTGTTGCAAAAACAACAGATTTCAAGACTTTTACAAGAATTGAAAATCCGTTCATTCCATTTAACAGAAATGCAGTTCTTTTCCCGAGAAAAATTAACGGCAATTATGTGATGCTTTCCAGACCATCTGACAGCGGCCATACACCGTTTGGTGATATTTTCTTAAGTGAGAGCCCGGATATGACTTTCTGGGGAAAACACCGTCACGTAATGGGAAAAACATCTGAGTGGTGGGAGTCCGTAAAGATCGGCGGCGGTGCTGCTCCGATCGAAACCAGTGAAGGATGGCTTCTGTTTTACCATGGTGTTACAGGAACCTGCAACGGTTATGTATATTCCATCGGTGGTGCGATCCTGGATATCGATGAGCCTTCCAGAGTGAAATATCGCTGCGAGAACTTCCTTCTTACACCGGAAACCTGGTATGAGGAGAGAGGTTTTGTGCCGAATGTATGCTTCCCATGTGCGACCATCCATGATTCTGAGACAGGAAAGATCGCTCTTTACTATGGAGCAGCAGACAGCTATGTTGGTGTTGCATTTACAACACTGGATGAGATTGTTGACTATATTAAGGATCACAGCCTTGTACGTGAGGAAGATACAGAGCTGGGAATCCGATAATAATGAAGGGATGTCACAGAGACATCGAACAAGATAAAGCGGGCGTGACAGTCCGCTTTATCCGGTATAGATGAAAGAAAGGAAGACAGATTATGGCAATTTTGAAATTAAAACCCAGCTGCAAGGATTATCTGTGGGGCGGCACAAGACTGATGACAGAATTTGGAAAAGAATATGACGGCGACAAGCTTGCAGAGACCTGGGAGCTTTCCTGCCACCCGGACGGACCCAGCTATGTGGCAAACGGAGAATATGCCGGAGAAACACTCAGCGAGTATATCCTCATGGAGGGAAAGAAGGTTACCGGTACTCACAGCCGCCATTACAGCCAGTTTCCGCTGCTGATCAAATTTATTGATGCGAAGGATGATCTGTCTATCCAGGTACATCCGGATGATGAGTATGCCATGAAGAATGAAGGTCAGTATGGCAAGACGGAGATGTGGTATATCGTGGACTGCGAGGAAGGTGCCAGCCTGTATTATGGATTTTCCCGTGAAGTTTCCAAGGAGGAGTTTGAGGAGAGAATTAAGAATAAGACCCTTCTGGAAGTTCTGAACAAGGTTGAAGTTCATAAAGGGGATGTGCTTTTTATCGAGCCGGGTACCATTCATGCAATTGGTAAAGGAAATCTGATCGCGGAGATCCAGGAAAATTCCAATGTGACTTACAGGGTTTATGATTATGGCCGTAAGGACGCTAATGGGAAGGAGAGGGATCTTCATATTGAGAAGGCACTTCAGGTGACGAAGAGGGTGCCGATCCTTCGGAAGAAGTCTTTTGAGCCGCATATTGTGGACTGTGATTATTTTACGGTTGATAAGGTGGTTCTGGATGGACAGAGGATGAAGAAGATCTTTGGGGAGATTGATAAGACTTCTTTTGCAAGTTTACTCGTCTTAGACGGTACCGGGAAGGTACAGTCCGGAGAGGAGTGCGTTGAGGTGCAGAAGGGAGATAGCGTGTTTATTACGGCTAATGCCGGCGAGTATGAAATGGAAGGAAAATTTGAGGCACTGTTGACAACAGTGTAGAAAACCGCAGGGGAGGGAAAGGCGCTCGGAGTTTCGAAGCTCGCTTTTCCCTCCCCTGCACCCCTCCCTTTCCGGGCACGGGTACGGCGTTGGAGAGTGGACGGGAAGGCGGGCGCTTGCGCCCTGTTCCCTGGGGTGTGGATGTGCGTTAAAAAATAGGCCTGTTCTTTGGGGTGCTGTTGGGTATTGCCTGAGTGCAGGTCTGATTTTTATTTTCTTGAGTTGTGGATGTACATAAAAAAAGTGGCCTGCAAGTGCAGGCCGCCTTTTTTTAATTGCGGGATTTGATGAAGGTTTCTACTTCTTTTTTGGTTGGCATTACGCGGAGGGCGCCTTTTTTGGTGGTGATGAGGGAAGCGGCTGCGTTTGCGAAGGTGAGGAGTTCTTTCAGGTTTTCATCGGTGAGGTTTTCGAGGCCGTGGTCAAGGACGTAGTTCAGGGTGCTGGCGCAGAAGGTGTCGCCGGCGCCGGTGGTTTCGATGGTGTGTTCCTGAAGGAATGGTGCGGCTTCTACTTTTCGGCCATGGTAGTATGCACGGCTTCCGTCTTTTCCAAGGGTGATCAGGACAAGGGGGATGTGGTATTTTTCTTCGATGAGAGCTGCGCCTTTATCGTAGTCTGTAGTATCAAAAAGGAATTCCACTTCGTTGTCGGAGATCTTCAGCACATCGCAGCGTTCCATGCCGTATTCGATCTCTTTGCGGGCGTCATTAAGGTCTTTCCAGAGAGGTGGGCGAAGGTTTGGATCGAAAGTGATGATACAGTTGGCTTCTTTTGCCACATCAAGAGCGTAGCGGGTTGCTTCGCGGACGCCTTCGTGTGTGGATGAAAGAGTACCGAAATGAAAAATTCTGGAGTTGCGGATCAGTTCGGCATCTACTTCGTCTTTGGTGAGCATCATATCTGCGCCTGGATTGCGGTAGAAGGAGAAATCACGGTCTCCATCTGGATATGTATGTACAAAAGCAAGAGTGGTATGGATTTCATCGTCCATAACAAGGTTTCTGGTATCGATACCGCATTCTTCAACAGCTGCTTTCAGCTGTTTGCCGAACATATCGTTTCCAACTTTTCCGATAAATGCTGTTTTTTTGCCAAGGCGGTTCAGCATGGCGAGTACATTGCAGGGAGCGCCGCCCGGGTTTGCTTCAAAAGTAGGATTTCCCTGGGAACTGTTGCCGTTTTCAGTAAAGTCGATCAGAAGTTCGCCGAGAGCGGTTACATCATACAGTTTGTTTTCCATTGATAATTCCTCCTGGTAAGTTGTTTTTTATAGCGGAATAAGAATACCCGCCTGTTTTTCTGCCTCATATTATAAGCCCTGGAAGGTATTTTGGGAAGAACCAAATTGATTTATTTTCTGTTCTGTTACCGGTTACTTGAGTGCTTTTTTGCGAAGATTAAGAAGAGTTTTCTTTATTTTTCAGTAAAAAAGTGGTAAACTGAGTCTATAAAACAACAGATATAACGGAGGAGACGATTATGGCTGATAAAGCGTATGAATATATGGACTGGCCCCGGATCGAGGCGATCGTTTATGGTGAGGAAGCTGCGCCGAGGGACGTGATGCAGCCGAGAGTGACAGATGACGGAGTGCTTATTCAGGGATTTTTTCCGGGGACGGAAGCTGCGGAAGTAATAGTTGGAAAAAAGTCTTATCCAATGACACTGGAAGATGAGGCTGGCTATTATGCGGTAATGCTTCCTCTGAAAAGAATTCCGGAGTATCGTTTTCAGGTTACACGGGGCAGCATGAAAGAGGCTTTTTTTGATGCTTATGAATATCCCTGCCAGATTACAGAAGAAGAGGAAAGAGCATTTTGTGCAGGCGTTTATTATAAAGCCTATAAGAAACTTGGTGCACATCCGGTTGTCTGTGGAGGTGTGCGTGGAACTTATTTTGCGGTATGGGCACCCAATGCGATCCGTGTAAGTATAGTTGGTGATTTTGACAGATGGGATGGAAGACGGCTTCCGATGCATCGTATGCCGATGTCCGGTATTTTTGAACTTTTTGTTCCGGGCGTAAAGGCAGGCGCTTCTTATCAATATGAAATCAAGATAAAAGGCGGGGCTGTACAGCGCAAGTCAGATCCTTACGGAAACGGGGTGCAGGAGGCTCCGTCTGTGATCTCGGTTGTGGCAGAGCTGGGAGAGTTTTCCTGGCAGGATGAAGAGTGGATGAAAGAACGTGAAAAGTTTGTAAGCCGTGAAGTTCCGGTGTCTGTTTATGAAACAGATATAACAGAGTGGAAAAAACATGGTGAACTGGCAGCATTTTTAAAAGAAACAGGGTATACACATGTGGAATTTCATCCGGTTATGGAGTATCTGGATCAGAATTCAGGGGGATATTCCACTTCATCTTATTTTGCGCTGACGAATCGTTTTGGAACACCGGCAGATTTCCGTGCTCTGGTGGAAGAACTTCACCAGGAAGGAATTGGTGTGATCCTGGACTGGACACCTGCACAGTTTCCACGATTTGATGCAGGACTGGAGAAATTTGATGGAACACCTCTTTATGAAGTTCAGGATCCGGCTATGGCGGTCCATCCGATGTGGGGGACGATGCTTTATAATTATGGAAGCCCTATGGTTAAGGATTTTCTTCTCTCGAATGCATTTTTCTGGCTGGATGAGTTCCATGTAGATGGATTTCGCCTGGATGATGTAGATGCCATGCTGTATCTGGATTTTGGAAGAGAGGCAGGACAGTGGAGACCAAATCTTTATGGCTCTAATGAAAATCTCCAGGCTGTGGAGTTTCTGAAACATCTGAATTCTATTGTTAAGAAACGCAATCCGGGAGTTCTTTTGATCGCACAGGAGGATGGACTTTGGCCTCAGCTTACAGACAGCGTGGAGAATGATCATCTGGGATTTGATTATAAGTGGAGTGGCGGATGGACGAAAGATCTTCTCTCCTATATAGAAGTAGAACCGCTGGAAAGAAAGGATTATTATGATCAGCTGACGCTTTCCATGATGTATGCGTACAGTGAACATTATGTACTGACCCTGGGACGAAGGGATGTAGGAACTCTGAAGGAATTTCTTGAAAAACTTCCGGGATCTCCGAAACAGAAACTGGCTCAGGTACGTGCGGCCTACGCTTATCTGATGCTTCATCCGGGAGTGAAGATGACAGCACCGGATAAAGAGTGCATAGAAGAAATGAAAGCATATATTCATGATCTGAATGCGATGTACAGAAGTTGTCCGGCGCTGTATGTGATGGATGGTAATTCGGATGGTTTTGAATGGATCCAGTTTACCAACTATGACGAAAATATTGTTGCTTTTCTGAGAAAAACGGAAAAAATGGAAGAGACGCTTCTTATAGTATGTAATTTTTCACCGGTGTCTTATGACAGCTATCAGGTCGGTGTGCCTTTTGCTGGAAAGTATAAAGAGATTTTTAACAGTGATAATGGAAAATATGGTGGTCTGGGTGTTGTGAATACCAGGGCCAAAAATGCGGTGCATGCGGAGTGTGATAACAGGGAAAATTCTCTGAAAATGAAGCTCCCGGCTTATGGAGTGACTGTTTTTAGCTGTACTCCTGAGAAAAAAGTTTCATCCGTAAAGAGGGTGGGGAAGAAAGTAAAGATCAGCAGAAAATAGTGAGGGATGTTGTATGAAAAAGAAATTGGCAGCCGGGATTTTTGCGGCGGTATTCTTTACTATGTTTGCTACGGTAACGGTCTGGGCAGAGAAGTCTACAGTTCTGGAATAGGTGATCTATGACGAAAATAATATAAAGGTTTCGGTTTCGGAAGCTTCTCTGGATGCAGAGCAGAATATTGTCATACCGCTTCATATTGAAAATAATACGGATGAAAAAATGGGTTTGATAGCCGAAAATTGTTATATTAATGGCTGTAAAGTAGAAGCAAACAGTTTGTTTTTTGACAAGGCAGAACCAGGTGGGGAAACTGATGGATTACTGGTGGTTTCGAAACAGGAATGTGATGGATATGGAATTGACCGTGTGGCGGATGTGGAATGTGGCTTGCGTTTTTATGAGGATAAGACGTATGATGATATTGCTGTAGTGGATAATATTTCCATAAAGACTGATATCAGTGGATCGTATGAGCAGGAGATTGGCGGTGGTGGGATTGTTCTTTACGATGACAAGGGTGTTAAGATTATCGAAAAGGGTATTGTGAAGAATAGTGTCATGGGGCTTACTCCAAGGTTTTGTGTAGTGAATGATACGGAACAGGATATTGATGTCAGATGTAGAAATGTTAAGGTTAATGGTAAGGAGTGTAAGACGGCGAATATTTCGTGTGAAGGGATTCCGGCAGGGAAGAGTGAGAATGTAAAGATGTATTTCCTGGGAAAAAATGCTGGTATCAATGAGCTTTCGGTTTCTTTTCGGGTTTTCCAGAAGGATAATGATTCGAAGGTGATCTGTAAGACGGATGATTTTGTGATTGGGTATGGGGGTGCGGATAAAAAATAAAAAATTGCTTGCATTTTCTGAAAAATAAGGTATAATATCATTTGTGTTTAACACAAGCTGGAATAGCTCAGTCGGTAGAGCACTTCACTCGTAATGAAGGGGTCGTGAGTTCGAGTCTCATTTCCAGCTTGACTGATATGGGCCTGGCGCTCTGGGATGAATGTGAATCCTGGGGCTCTAGGCTTTTTTGTTTGGATTTATGGAGGGAGAGAATGTCGGTGTGGGCAAGGGTTCCGTGAGGGGAATGGAAAGTTGGTACGCCAGAGGGATGTGGCATCGATTCGGGGAGAAAGCCGGACGCCAGAGGGAGAGGATATCGGCCCGGGCAAGGACTCCGTCGGGGGATACAACTAAGGTTCCGTGAGATGGCTAAAACCATTGCGGCAGGGCCAGAACTCGCCGCTGGCTCAAACAGCTGACCCTGCCGCAATAACGCCCTCTCCCG